>SFDG01000070.1 GCA_004558305.1 Phocaeicola plebeius | reverse complement strand
GAGACTCTCATACTGGGTCAGCTTGTTGCCCAGCTCCAATTCCAGGTTTTTCTTGTCCATGTGCTTGGCCGTACTCATGTCGAAGTGCAGCACGGGGTGTTTCGTCCACTTCTTCTCCAACTGCTCGATGGCCAGTCCCGTGAAGAGGTCCTTTCGCCCTGCAAAATAGCTGTGCAGCGTGGAGGCCAGCAGTGACTTGCCGAACCGCCGGGGGCGGCTCAGGAACACACAGCTATAGTCGTGTGTCATGCGGTAGACAAGCTCCGTCTTGTCCACGTATAGGTAGTCACCTTCGCGAATTTTCTCGAATGTCTGGATGCCGAGGGGGCACCGCTTCAATGTCTTCTTTTCCATACTGCTGCGGTTTTTCTATCAAGAGGGGCTTCCTCCTCTTTGCGAAGGTAAGGAATTCGCTGCATACCGCCAAATATTGTAGATGGATTTCTGCAGTATGCCGCCAAATCTCTCCATACAGAAAGGGTGTGTCAACAGGTAGCTTTGGTTCTACTTTTGTTGGCACACCCTTTCTGCTATAAGGCGGAATCTACGTTATTTCTTCGTGAATTTCAGGCTGCCTGCCTTCATCAGGTCGTTGTGGTTGATACGGTAGCCGCATTTCTTTCCGCCCATTTCTATCGAACCGATGGTGTCAGAATCCTTCTCTGGATTGACGGTCTCGATGACCAGCTTGTCCTTGCCGTAATACTTCGGGTCGAGCTGGATGGTCACCTTGTCGAAGGTGGGGAGGGTCAGCGTGTATTCCGGTACACCGGGACAGTCGGGATAAAGTCCCATCATGCTGAAGATGGCCCATGCCGACATGGTACCGGTGTCTTCATTGCCCGGCAGACCGTTGGGCTGTGTGGTGAAATGCTTTGCCAGCAGTTCCTTCACCAGTTTCTGCGTGCGCCATTCCTCGCCCTTGAAGTAACTGAAAAGGTACGGATAGGCAATGTCGGGTTCGTTGGCAGGGTCGTAGTTGCCACGGTCGAACACACTCTGCAGGTGGTTGACGAACTGTTGCTTGCCGCCCATCAGCTTGGCGAGTCCCATCACATCGTGAGGAACGTAGAACGTGTAGTTCCAGGCATTGCCTTCGTGGAAGCCGGGACTGGGTTCGAAGTTCTCGCCTTGTTTCGGGTCGAACGGTTCATAGAACTTGCCGTCGGGCAGGATGGGGCGCAGCGTGCCGAACTCTTTGCTGTAATAGTTCTTGTAGCCCATCGAGCGGTCGTAGAACAGCTTGGCATCTTCCTTCTTGCCCAGTGCTTTTGCCAGGGTAGAGAGCGAGTAGTCGGCGATGTAGTATTCCAGTGCGTGCGATACCGAGTTGTCGAACGGTTCGGTCAGGGGCACGTAGCCACGGCTCATGTAGTCGTCGTTGTCGGGACGCATCAGGTTGTCCTTGCCCGGCAGGGTGGCCGACTTGTACATGGCTTCGTAGGCTTTTTCGATGTCGAAATCGCGCAGTCCCTTCATCCAGGTATCTACAATGACCGGCAGGCTGGGGTCGCCTTCCATGGTCAGGGTCTCACGGCCATACAGTTCCCATTTGGGCAGCCATCCGTGCTCGTCGTACATGCTCAGCATGGTGTGGATCATGTCCATCTGGCGTTCCGGATAGACCAGTGTCATCAGCTGGTGCAGGTTGCGGTACGTGTCCCACAGGGAGAAGACGGTGTAGCGGTTGCCTTGGGTCGTCATCGTGCCGTCGCCTTCCATTTGCGGATATTCGCCGTTCACGTCCTGCAGGATGTTCGGGTGAATCAGCGTGTGGTACAGGGCGGTATAGAAGACCCCTTTCTGTTCGTCGGTACCCCCTTCTACACGGATGCGGCTCAGGTCATCGTTCCAACGCTGGCGAGCCTCCTTGCGGATAGCGTCGAAGTGCTGGCCGTGCTGCTCCTTGTCGAGGTTTTCGCGGGCATTCTTGATGCTGACGTAGGAAATGCCCATCGACACTTCAATCTGTTCGCCTTCGGCGGTGTCGAACGTGAACCAGGCACCGATGTCGTCACCGGCCATGTCGCGGTTGTAGTGTGTGTAGATCTTGTTCTTGCCCGCATCGGCGTCCCAGTTGGCCTCCACTCCCATCGGGCGTTGCTTCTTCCACCAGCCGGTGGCTTTCGGGGCCTTGTTGACGCGCATCACGAAATAGACCGGGAAAACAGCCTGGGAATAGTAGCAGAACGTACCCAGCACTTTCATGCCTTCCACTTCCTGGTCGCTGACACGGCGCAGGTAGGCACCCGATTCGTTGGTCAGACCTTCACCCACATTGAGCAGGATGTTGCTTTCGCCCTTCGGGAAGGTGAAGCGGGACAAACCGGTACGAGGCGTGGCGGTAGCTTCTGCCAGGATGTTGTACTTGGTCAGTGAGATGGTATAATAGCCCGGATGGGCATTCTCCTTCTCGTATTTGCTGCCGTAGCTGTGATAGTCAACGTCCAGCTTTCCGGTGGTAGGCATCAGCAGCAGGGAGCCCAGGTCGGGACAGCCTACACCGCTCAGGGCACCGTGGGCAAAACCGGTGAAATAGCTGTTGGTGTATTCATAGGGGGTGGACCACCAGCGGGCATCCTTGTCGTACTTGTTGTCTTCGGAACCCATGACATTGAAGGGGACTACCGACATCAGCCCGTTGGGGCAGACAGCACCCGGATTGGTGGTGCCGTAGTTGGTAGTGCCCACGAACGGGTGGACATAATCTACCGGCTCTTGCGCTGACAGGCTGGTCAGCGCCAACAGGCCGGAAAAGGCGAGAAACAGTTTCTTCATATCGATTGTTGTTAAAGGTTATTTATTGGTATTCAATTCTTTGCTGAACGAGTAAGGCGCATCGTCATCGCCGGTGGCCCGCTGCTTGTTCGGCTCCTTGCCCATCTGGATGTCGATAGTGGCACCTCCCATCAGGGTTTCATGGGTAAAGTAGTTCTTCGAGTAGGGCTGGCCGTTGACCTTCATGTCCTGGATGTACAGCTTGCAGGCGCAGTTGTCCGGCGCGTTGATGACCACGTCCTTTCCGCTCTCCATGTGCAGGGTGGCTTTCTTGAACAGCGGCGCACCGATGACGTACTGGTCGGTACCCGGACAAACGGGATAGAAGCCCAGGGCGGAGAACACGTACCAGGCAGAGGTCTGTCCGTTGTCCTCGTCGCCGCAATAGCCGTCGGGAGTGGCACTGTACATCCGGTTCATCACCTGACGCAGCCAGTACTGTGCCTTCCAGGGCTGCTTGGCATAGTCGTACAGGTAAATCATGTGCTGGATGGGCTGGTTGCCGTGGGCATAGTTCCCCATGTTCATGACCGTCATTTCGCGGATTTCGTGGATGACCTGTCCGTAGTAGCTGTCATCGAAGAGAGGCGGAACGTTGAAGACGGAGTCGAGCATGGTGGCAAAGACCTGGTCGCCGCCCATCAGGTCAATCAGTCCCTGCGGGTCGTGGAAGACCGACCAGGTGTAGTGCCAGCTGTTGCCTTCGGTGAACGCATCTCCCCATTTCAGCGGAGAGAAGGGAGCCATGAACTGTCCGTCCTTGTTCTTGCCGCGCATCAGCTTGGTCTCGGGGTCGAACAGGTTGCGGTAGTTCATTGCCCGCTGGGCAAAGCGGTTGATTTCCTTCTTCGGGCGTTTCAGCTCTTTCGCCAGCTGGTAGATGCACCAGTCGTCGTAGGCATATTCCAGTGTGCGTGCAGCGTTTTCGTTGATTTTCACGTCGTAGGGGACGTAGCCCAGCTCGTTGTAGTACTCGTGGCCCAGGCGGCCGGTGGAAGAAACTTCCGGATGTACGTTCTCCGTACCGTGCAGGATGCCCTGGTACATGGTTTCCACGTCTTCCACTTTCACGCCTTTCAGATAGGCATCCACCAGGATAGAGGCGGAGTTGTTGCCCACCATGCAGCCGCGATGTCCGGGGCTGGCCCATTCGGGGAAGAAGCCGCTTTCCTTATAGGTATTGACCAGTCCTTCCTGGATTTCCTTGTTGACCGAAGGGTACATCAGGTTCAGCAGCGGGAACAGACAGCGGAAGGTGTCCCAGAAGCCCGTGTCGGTGTACATGTAGCCCGGCAGCACTTCGCCGTTGTAGGGGCTGTAGTGGATGGGATTCCCGGCGGCATCCAGTTCGTAGAACTTGCGGGGGAAGAGCAGCGAGCGGTACAGGCAGGAATAGAACGTGCGGTACTGGTCCAGGTTGCCGCCTTCCACTTCCAGTTTGCCCAGTTCGCGGTTCCAGGCATCGCGTCCTTTGGCCACCAGTCCGTCGAAGCTGTCGTTGCCCAGTTCCTGCAAGTTCAGCAGAGCCTGTTCGGGACTGATGAACGAGGAGGCCACGCGGGCATGGACCACTTCTCCCTTGCGGGTGGCGAACCCGATGATGGCACCGGCATGGTCGGCCTGCTGTTCGTTCACGTTCTCCTGGATGTTCTTGTCGGCCACAGTGGCCCGATAGGTGAACGGCTTGTCGAATTCCACCACAAAGTAGTTGCGGAAGTTGTCGGGTACACCGCCGCTGTTGCGGACCGAATAGCCCACGATGCGGTTCTTCTCCGGCTCTATCTTGACGTACGAGCCTTTGTCGAACGCATCGACCACGATGTAGGAGTGTTCGTTTTCGGGGAAGGTGAAGCGGAACAGGACTGCCCGTTCCGTAGGTGTCAGTTCGGTCACGATGTCGTGCTCGGCCAGATACACCTTATAATAATAGGCCTTGGCTTCTTCTCCCTTGTGGGCAAACCAGCTGGCCCGCTGGTTCTCGTCGAAGACCGGCTGGCCGACGATGGGCATGAGGGAGAACTGTCCGTAGTCGTTGATCCACGGGCTGGGCTGATGGGTCTGCTTGAAGCCGCGGATCTTGGTGGCGGTGTACGTGTACTGCCATCCGTCGCCCATCTTTCCGGTCTGTGGGGTCCAGAAGTTCATGCCCCACGGACGGGCGATGGCGGGGTAGGTATTGCCCGTAGATAGCTCGAATGTCGATTGTGTGCCCACTAACGGACTGACATAGTCGGCATAGTTCTTTCCTGTCGGGCAGGAAGCGTCGGCTGCCTGAGCAAGGCTGAGGAAACCGGCGAAGAGTGCGAATAATGCAAGTTTTTTCATACGGTATGATGGTTAGATGTTATTATTGTTGCTGTGGTTGGGAAGTCATGCTGATTTCCAGGGTTCCGCCGGCGGCGATGTCTGCATGGCGGAGGAAGGGAGTGTCCATCGGGGTTCCGTTCAGGGTCATGGACTCGATGTACTTGTTGTCTTTCGAGTTGTTCCTGACTGCGATGGTGAAGGTCTTTCCGTCCGGCAGGTGCATGACGCTCCGGTTCATCCATGGACGGCCAATGGAATAGACGGGCTTGCCGGGACATACCTGATAGAAGCCCATGGCGTTCAGGATGTACCATGCCGACATCTGTCCGCAGTCCTCGTTGCCCGACAGGCCGTCCGGCTCGTTGCGGTACTGCTCTTTCATCACCCGGTCGATCAGCTCCTGTGTCTTCCACGGCTGTCCGGCATAGTTGTAGAGGTGGATGATGTGGTGGCTGGGTTCATTGCCGTGTGCATACTGTCCGATGAGGCCGCTGATGTCTGCCGACACCTCCTCGCCTTCCAGGGCAGAGTCTGCCGTAAAGAGCGAATCCAGTTTGGCGGTGAACCCTTCCGGACCGCCCATCAGTGCCATCAGTCCTTCCACATCTTGCGGCACGAACCAGGTCCACTGCCAGGCATTGCCTTCACAATAGTCGTCGTTGCGGTGGTTCGAACGGGTAGGGCTGAACGGCGAACGCCATTTCCCTTGCTTGTCCTTGCCGCGCATGAAGCGGGTAGAGGGGTCGAAATAGTGCCGGTAGGCCTGGGCGAAGGCTTCGTATTTCTTCTGGCCTTCCGCATCCCCCGCAGCGGCAGCCAGCAGCGAGATGCAATAGTCGTCGTAGGCATATTCCAACGCCTTTGCCACCGCTTCGTTGTCCTTGTCGCAAGGCACATAGCCCAGCGTGTTCTTGTAATACTTGGCTTTCGGCACCAAGTAGTCCACCATCCATTTGGGGCAGACTATGCCGGTAGTGTCGTATTCCGCTGCCCGTACCGCCGCCCGGTAGGCTTCGTTGACATCGAAATCGGCATATCCTTTCGTCACGGCATCCGCCATGAGTGATACAGAGTGATAGCCCACCATCGTGGCGGTATAGTTGCCGGCTACGGGCCACATGGGCAGGATGCCGCCTTCCTGAGCCTTCAGCAGCAGCGAACGCACATAGTCGTTGTTCCGCTGCGGATCAATGATGGACAGCAGCGGGTGCAGGGCACGGAAGGTGTCCCACAACGAGAAGATGGTGTACATCGGACGGGCGGCATCGCCTTGATGGATGTTCCGGTCCATGCCCCAGTAGCGTCCGTCCACATCGGTAAACAGGTTCGGACTGATGGCGGTATGGTACATGGCGGTATAGAAGATGGTGCGGTCATTCGCATCCATCGGATCGATTTCAATCTTCGAGAGGTAGTCGTTCCATGCCGTACGGGCATCGCGGCGCACGCCTTCGAAATCCCAGTCGGGAATCTCAGCTTCCAGGTTCTTTCGGGCTCCCTCCATATCTACTGCCGATATGCCCATCTTGGCGAATACCTGTTCGTCTTTCTGGGTAGCGAACTGCAGCAACACCTTGCAGCGGGGCTGCGGGTCTCCCTTCTGGTCGGTCAGCGTATCGCGCAGAATGGAGTAGGTAAAGGGTTTGGAGAACTTGGCATAGAAGCTGAGCTGTTGCTGGGGAGCCCAGTAGAGGGACAGCTTGTGTCCGCGAATCTCCGTATCGCTGATGACCTCCACCTGCATGTCGAGGTTCATCTGGTGCTGTACCGAGTAGTCCAGGTCGAGGATGAATCCGGCCTGTTCCGATGCCGGGAAGGTGTAGCGGTGGATGGCGGCACGCTTCGTGGCGGTCAGTTCTGCCTTGACCCCGTAGCGGTCGAGGAAGACGGAGTAGTAACCGGGTTCAGCGATTTCACTGTCGTGACTGAACCGGGAGGCAAACGGCAGTGTCTGTTGCGAATAGTCCTGCGGGTTGCACTGCTGCTCGCCGGTGGTCGGCATCAGCAGGAAGTCGCCGAAGTCGGCACAACCCGTACCGCTGAGGTGGGTATGGCTGAAGCCGTTCACGGTAGAGTCGGCATAATAGTAGCCCGAACAGGCGTCCCATCCGTCGATACGGGTATCAGGACTGGGCTGGATCATGCCGTTGGGCACCACGGCACCGGGAAAGGTATGTCCGTGTCCGCCTGTCCCGATGAAGGGATTCACGTAGGCGGTGTAGTCTGCAGAAGCCTGCTGGCTGCCTTGGCAGGCAGACAGCAGCAGTGCTCCGCAGCAGAGGATCAATGATAGATGCTTCATCTGATTTTGGTTAGGAAGTTATACGTTTTAATGGTTGCTTTGTCAGTCGGCGGTCATTTCCATTTCCAAGGTAGCGCCGCTCATGATCTGCTCGTGGGTAATGAAGGTCTGGTCGTACGGCTGTCCGTTCAGCTTCACCGACCGGACGAACTTGTTCTCCTTGCCGGCATTGTGGGCGATGACCGTAAAGGTCTTTCCATTGGATAGGTGCAGTTCCGCTTTCGGGAAGAGCGGAGTGCCCAGCTCATAGACTCCGCTGGCCGGATTCACCGGATAGAAGCCCATGGCACTCAGCACGTACCAGGCGGAAGTCTGTCCGCAGTCCTCGTTGCCGCACAGTCCGGCGGGCGTGTTGCTATACAGTTCGTCCATGATCTGGCGGACATAGAGCTGTGTCTTGTGCGGCTGTCCCACCTTGTTATATAAGTAAGCCACGTGATGGCTTGGCTCGTTGCCGTGTACATACTGGCCGATCATGCCCGTGCTGAAGATGGGCAGTTCCTCGTCGTCGGCTGGGTGGAAGGTAAACATGCTGTCTAACTTCTCCGTGAAGCGTTCCTTGCCGCCCACTAAGGCAATCAGACCGTCGATGTCGTGCTGTACCGACCAGAAATACTGCCAGCCGTTGCTTTCGCAAATCGGTTCCGTATAGTCCTCCGGCTTGAAATCGGGCTGGAAGTTGCCCTTGCCGTCGCGCGGCTGCATGAAGGAGGTAGCCGGGTTATACACGTTGCGGTAGTTCCGGGCACGGGCATCAAATTCGTCGGCTAGGTCCGTCTTGCCCATCTTCTCCGCCATACGGGCGATGCACCAGTCGTCGAAAGCATACTCCAGTGTCTTCGAGAGCGACCAGTTCTCGGCATTGTATTCGTCTTTCTGGTCGTAGGGGATGTAGCCCAGCCGCTTGTAGAGGCCGATGCCCCGGTAGTTGTCCAGGTTGGCCGTGGCGACACACGCCTCCAGTGCCTTCTCGGCATCGAAGTCACCGATGCCTTTCAGGTACGCATCCACGATGACGGGTACGGCATGATAGCCGATCATCATGTCCGTTTCGCTGCCCCACAGGTTCCATACCGGCAGACGGCCGTTCTGTTCGAAGAAGGCAATGAACGATTTCACCATGTCGTTGGTGCGTTCCGGCTGCGTGAAGGTGAACAACGGGTGGGCGGCACGGTAGGTGTCCCACAACGAGAAGGTGCAATAGTTTTCCCATCCGTCAGCCCGGTGTACCTGCTTGTCCGGTCCGTAGTAGCTGCCATCCACATCGCAGAACAGGGTAGGAGCCAGCATCGAGTGGTAGAGGGCGGTATAGAAGACGGTGCGCTGGTCGTTGTCGGTGGCTTCGATACGAATCTTGCCCAATTCCCGGTTCCAGTCGGCCTTGGCGGCGGCAAGGCATTGGTCAAAGTCCACGGCGTTGACCTCGGCTGCCAGGTTGCGGGCAGCCCCTTCCAGGCTGGTGCAGGACAAGGCAGTGGCCAGCGTCAGCTGTTGTCCCGGACGGGTAGGATAGTCGAAACGGGCGGTATATCCCCAACCGATCTGCTGGCCGCCGCGGACGATGGCCGTCGAATCGACGGTCATCTTGGCGAACGGTTCCGAGAAGCGGGTACGGAAGAACACTTTCTGTCCGCGTGCCCATCCTTCCGAGAAGCGGTAGCCCTGGATGGTGACCGAATCCACCACCTCGATGTGCGAATCGTCGGTGGCATCCCAGTTCATTGCTTTGGCGAGGTTCAGCAGGACGGCAGCATCTCCTCCCGGAAACGTATATCGCTGGATGCCGCAACGGGGGGTAGCCGTCAGTTCCACATTGATGTCATAGTCTTTCAGCCGCACCTGGTAGTAACCGGCGGACGCGCTTTCCTCGTCGTGCGAGAATTTGGAATGGATGCCCAGTGTCCCTTCTCCTTCCGAGACCGGGAACGTGACGGGCAGGAAAGAAATGTCGTAGAGGTCGCCTGCCCCTGTCCCCGACAGATGCGTATGGCTGAAGCCGGCGATGGTGCTGTCGGGATAGAAATAGCCTGCAATACGGTCCCATCCGCCCAGTCCGTTGTCAGGGCTTAGCTGTACCATGCCGAAGGGTACCTGTGCCCCCGGATAGGTGTTGCCGGTGAAATCCGTTCCGATGAACGGATTGACATATTGGGAAAAATCATCTTCGTCAGCGGTGGGCCGCGACGGGATGCAGGCCGTTGCCAGTGCCAGCAGGGCACAAAGTGAACTCGTTATTGTTCTCATGATATTAGATGTTGTAATTTAAAACTTTGTAAAGGTAAGTATAATTTTTTGTATTACAAATAATCCTGTCAAGAAAGTTGATGGGAACAATCAGGAGGTGTCTGTCCGAAAAGCCTTAGAGCCTCTATCCGGATAGAACCGACACACTGATAGCAGTAAGGCATGCTTGTCTGATTCACATTGCCTATACTTTAGAAAGAAAAACAGCGAAAGTTGCCTATGTTTTAGAAAGATTTTCAGCAAAAGTTGCCTATGTTTTAGAAAGAATATTGTATCTTTGTGCATCGTAACATAGTCAAGTATAGTATGTTTGCAAGGAATCTGATACACCAATTAAGGCAATGGAAAGAGAATCCGCGCCGTAAGCCACTTGTGCTCCGGGGAGCACGGCAGGTGGGCAAGACAACGTTGGTCAAGGAATTTGGTAAGGAATTCGATTCGTTCATATCCCTTAACCTGGAAAAGGAAGATTCAGAGATATTCCGCCGTTTCAGCAATGTGAATGATGTCTGGCAGTATCTTTGCCTGAAGAATCATGTCGTACAGGACAAGAGCAGGGCGATTCTTCTGTTTATCGACGAGATACAGGAAGAACCGAAAGCTGTCGCCATGTTACGTTATTTCTATGAAGATTTGTCGTGGGTATATGTTATCGCCGCTGGCAGTCGTCTGCATAGCCTTATGAAGCAACATGTATCTTTTCCAGTAGGTCGTGTGGAATACATGACTTTGCGTCCATGTTCATTCTTGGAGTTCATTGAGGCCAAAGAAGGCGGACAATGGGCAGATATGCTACGCGACATTGCTGTTCCTGATTTCATGCACGAGGAAATGATTTCCGCTTTCAATACTTACGCTCTTGTTGGGGGAATGCCGGAGGCTGTCAGTGAGTACCTTGATCATCAGGACATAGAAAGGCTCTCGCCGATATTCAGTTCATTGCTCAAAGGCTACAATGAGGATGCCGAGAAATTCGCCAAGAATTTCGAACAGGTAAGGGTGCTGAGACATATACTGGGTGCTGCGTGGCTTTCGGCGGCAGAGACCATCACCTTCTCAGGATTTGGCAACAGCAACTATACCTCCACGCAGATACATGACGGAATGGACTTGTTGGAAAGGGCTTATTTGCTGTCTCTCGACTATCCTGTCACTTCCACATCAGCACCGGCATTGCCGGCTACTCGACGTTCTCCCAAACTGATTATGGTGGATACCGGTCTGACCAATTTCTTGGCAGGCATTCAGCTGGAGTATCTCCAGAACAAAGAATTGCTCGACACTTGGCGAGGCAGGGCTGCCGAACATATCGTGGCACAGGAATTGCGGGTGGTTCTCGACAGGCATTACCGCGAGCAGCAGTATTTCTGGATCAGGGACAAGAAAGGTTCGACGGCAGAGGTGGATTTTGTGTGGCAGGAGGGAACAGACATCATTCCTATCGAAGTCAAAGCCGGCACGAACTCTCACTTACGTTCCTTGCATACCTTTGTCAATAACAGTGACGGTCATGTGGTGGCTGTCAGGATATGGAGTGGCCCTCTGTCAATACAGGACATTGAGACACCAGCTCCCGACAAGAAGCCTTTCCGGTTGATCAACCTTCCGTTCTACTATGTGGGACAGCTCGATAAGGTGCTTGTGGAATATGGCAGCAAGAACTCCATTGGGTAATTGGAGAGGTGCAGGGAGAGCACGCTTACCACTGCTGTCAGTTCGCTGTCACGACTGCACTCATGGCACCCTGACGACTGCACTCGTTGCAGGGTCACGAGTGCAGTCGTCAGGGTGCCATGAGTGCAGTCGTCAGACCGTCCCAAGTGCAGTCGTTGCCCTCCCCTTCGGAGAGGCTGGAACGAGGCCTCCGCGTCACTTGCGACACTTG
>SFDG01000069.1 GCA_004558305.1 Phocaeicola plebeius | reverse complement strand
ACCCCAGTTCTGGATAAGGTATCGATTAGTTGTATATGAAGACAGTGCTACAAATCCTCTTCCCGTGCCATTAAGCACGGGCTATATATAAAGAAAAGTAAAGAGCCACTTCTGTCTTTAGAACAATGAAAGCTGCTTTGTATCTTCGATGCAGTATCCTTGCAGAGCCTTAGGCTTGTTGTCAAAGAAGCAATATGCTCCCAAGGCAGAAATAAGGTTCATGATAAAATTGCTTACAGACCTATGGCGTGAGTGTACAATCTGCGCTGTGTTCTTTAGCATATCATTGATGGTTTCTATAATGTACCTCTTGCGCAGCATCATTCTGTCATAGAACGGCATTAGTTTGTTTTTCATGTTTACACGCAAACCTGTCACCAACTGTATTCCATCCTCAAAGAGAATGTCGAACAGCTTCTGCGAGATATAGCCTTTGTCAGCAAACAACTTGCCATACAGTCGTTTAGCAAGAACCTTGAACACATTCGGATCCTTGTCGCTGACATTTGCGCCGGTAAGGACAAACGCTATTATCTCTCCTCTGTCATTGCATGCAAGATGAAGCTTGAAGCCATGGCACCAGCCCATAGTCCCCTTTCCGTCAGTGGCAATCCCCTTGAATACCTTATTGGTGTATCTCCTGAGATTATGGCATACAGGTATCATCGTGGAATCTACGAATGTTATGCCAGTACTTCTTCCGAAAGCTCCCAGATTAAGAAAGAACATCAGCTGGAAGAACACGCGACTTTCCAACTCCACAAAGCGGTTATAAGACACGGCCTTCGGAAAATAAGACTTCATCGTACCCTTGATGAAGAACAGGTAGTAGTGTTTAAAATTGCGGAATGTACCGAAATGGAAATACAACAAAATAGTCATGATTTCGCTGTCAGACAACGAGGCTTGGCGACGTCTTCGCTTAACTCCGCTGTTGTCTTCAAGTAAATTTCCTGCATTTTCTGCATTAAAATGTTTGCAAAACTCGTCTATTATACAAAATAATTCTGTAACTTTGTAACCGGTAGTCATATCAAATGTTTTTGTAACTGTTTATTTTTCACCTATAAAGGTACAAAAAATTTGTGAGACTACCAACTTTTTTACAGACTATTTCTTATCCCGAACTGAGGTAGCACCTGACACCCTATTTGTCCCATCGATAGCCAACGGATTTCAATAAATTGCTTTGGCTACCTTATACACACTGTCCGAAGCGAGGAAAGTATAGAAGTGCAGTCCGGGAACTCCGTGTGCCATCAGGTCTTTGCACTGCTGCGTACACCATTCCACCCCCACTGCCTTCACTTCCTCATCGGTAGCACACTTGCGCAACTCCGCGGCAAACGCTTCGGGGATGTCCGAGCGGAACACCTTGGGCAACACGTTCAGCTGGTTCTTCAGGACCACCGGCTTGATACCCGGCACAATGGGCACCTCAATGCCCGCCGCCCGGCAACGGTCGACGAACGCATAGTACTTCTCGTTATCAAAGAACATCTGCGTCACCAAATAACTGGCACCTGCCTCCACCTTTTTCTTCGCATAATACAGGTCCGACTCCATGTTGGGCGCCTCCTCGTGCTTCTCAGGATAGCAAGCCATCCCGTATGTGAAGGGCGTCTGGATACCATCGATTTTCATACCGTTCAGACCGACCCCTTCGTTGAACCGGTTCACCTGTTCCTGCAGGTCAGAAGCATGTTCATGATACAGCGGCATATCCTTGGCGGGGATGTCCAGCCCCTTGGCATCTCCCCGCAGGAGGAGGAGGTTATGAATGCCCAAGAAGTTCAGGTCGAGCAGGGCATATTCCGTTTCTTCCTTGGTAAATCCTTTGCAGATGATATGCGGTACAGCCGTAATACCGTACTTGTTCTGTATGGCCGCAGCAATGGCTACCGTTCCCGGTCGTTTGCGCGTCACCACCTTCTGTATGGTTCCGTCGGCCTGGGTCTGGTACAGCACCTCGCTGTGATGGGAAGTGATGTTGATGTACTTCGGGTCGAACTCCCGCAATTTGTCCACCACCTTATATACTTTCTGGATATCATTCCCCTTCAGTGGAGGCAATATTTCAAACGAAAAGACAGGTGTCGAGCTGCCGTTGATTGAATCGATTACTTTCATATCATCTGTTGTTTCTATATGGGTTAATTGCCGCAAAGTTAACGTTTCCCTTGCTCTCCTCAAAGAGATTCCAGCTTTTTAGAAAATTCCACTGGAAAGGAACGGCTGCGCCCTCCAGTAATAGGAAATTCTTCTAAAACAGCTCATTCTTTTAGAATATGTTCCGGCAC
This sequence comes from Phocaeicola plebeius, assembly GCA_004558305.1. GTDB lineage: Bacteria > Bacteroidota > Bacteroidia > Bacteroidales > Bacteroidaceae > Phocaeicola > Phocaeicola plebeius_B. The sequence continues at coordinate 18,364 of SFDG01000069.1, read as the reverse complement.
TCATTGGCCCTCCGATTGGTAGGATGCCCGTTCTTCAGCCGTGTACTCGTCCGGCCCGTAAGGAATGCGGAACACGAAAGAGCAGCCTTGCCCTGCGCCGCTGACCACATCTATCGTCCCATGATGCAGCTCCACAATGCCCTTGGCCAAGGTCAGTCCCACGCCGAATCCATGCCCCTCTTCGGACGAATGAACAGTATTTCCGGCCTGGTAGAAACGCTCAAAAATCCGGTGGCGGTCCTTTTCGTCAATGCCACATCCTGTGTCGGACACCTCGACAGTGACATGATACGGCCGCTTGCGTACAGACAACAGGATGGTTCCGCCGTCGGGCGTATACTTGAAGGCATTCGACAACAGGCTGTCCACCACCTTCTGCAGCTGCCGTTCGTCGTACCACACCTCAATTTCATCGTTCGTCTTGTGGAACGAGAAACGGATGTTCCGCTGACGGGCATTCTCCTGGAAATACCGGTAACGCCTGTCCAGGAGGTCTATCAGATTGTGTTCGCTGACCTGCACTTTCAGCAGTCCCTGCTCCTGATAACGGATATCCAACAGGCTTTCCACCAGTTCATGGAGGCGGATTCCTGATTTGTGTATGCAGGACAACTTATCCTGAACGCCCGACTGGAAGGGATGCTGCAGCAGTTCTTCCACCTGCACGACAATCTGTGTCACCGGAGAACGAAATTCGTCGGTCATTTTATAAAAGAAGTTCAGCTTGCTCTGGTTCAACAACGACACATTGTCTGCATACTGCCGGTCGAAAACCATCCTTGTCTGTTTCCGAATACGGTCCCGATAAATGCGCACCAGCAAGAAAGTCAATCCCGTTGCAGCAAACAGATAGAGCAGGCAGGCAGGCCAAGTGGCATACCACGGCGAAAGCACTTCAATTCTCAACCGGCTCTCCACAGCTTCCTCGACGGAGGTCGAGTAGGCCCGTACCGTCAGTGTATAGTTTCCCGGCGGCAAATTGGTACACGTGAAATGCCCGTCGCGCATCCCCGTCCACTGCGACGACAATGGTTCGAGCTTGTATTGGACCACGTGATGACAGACCGAGACATAGTCGGTGATGGCATACTGTATCTGGAAGGAATTCTGATCAGACCGGAGTGTCAGCGAAGGCGTGCCCGACAACGACTCGGAAAGCAGCCCCGTATCGTCGTTCACGTGTATCTCGCGGTTGCCCACGAACAGGCGGTAAGGAAATACCTGATAATTGACCAGATGCTGGTTCAGGTTTTCCGCCCGGAAAGAGACCATTCCGTCGATTCCCCCGAGGAACACCTCGCCGTCGGAGGTCATGTAAAGGGCATTCTGGGTCATGCCCGACAAAGGCACCCCTGACTTCACATCGAAATTCCGGAACACCCGGGTCGTGTCGTTCAAGACAGAAAACCCTCTCTCCGTAACGAACAGCAACTGATGGTCCGACAGCTCACAGGCACTATAGACACAATTGCCTTGCAGGTAATTGATGACTCCGTAAGTATAGAAATACCCCGTCTGTTCCTCAAAGCGGTCCACGCCAGACTCTCCCATACAGAACCACAGGCGGTGCTGGCTGTCCTGGAAGATATGGTTCACCGCACTGCCGCTCATCGCCTGCGGATCGTTATGGCCGTAGACATGATGCGTCAGCAGATGCGTGGAGAAATCGTACATATACGTTCCGTTTTCCACTCCGGCCACCCACAGCCGTCCCCGGTTATCCAGCATCAGGTCAAGGGCTGAGGCAATCTTGTGCTCTTCATTCCCGCTGTCGTGAAACAATGTGCTGTACGAGCCCTTGTTCCGGTCGAACTGCAGCACCCCGTTGTCTGTGGCCAGCAACAGGACATCGCCATGAGGCAAGATATCGAAAACCGTCAGCGAATGATCCAGTCCTCCCAGTGTATAAGGATAATGCCTAAACCGGCCGGTCGGCAGCTCCAGACAGTCCAGCCCTTCCATGTAAGTTCCGATCCACAGCTCCTTGCGCTGCCGGTCGTAGAACAGGCTCTTCAGCGTATTGTGGGCGATGGTGTTCGGATGTGCGCTATGGCGATACCAAGTAAAGCGGCCGGTCTTCCGGTCGAGCATGTTCAATCCGCCTCCTTCCGTGCAGATCCACAGATGGCCCTCGTCGTCCTCGGTCATGGCGCCCACAACCGGAAAACTCAGTCCCTCCCCTTCATGAAGAGAGTCCCTGTACACGGAATAAAACGACTGGTTGGGATGAAAATAGCTCAGTCCGCTGAAGTAGCTGCCCACCCACATCGTTCCCTGCCGTCCGCACAGCAGGCTCCAGACCGACGCAAGGTCCTTGTTCCCCTCGTTGTCGGGAAAATCGTAGGTCTGGAAGGTGTCGTCGGTTTCATCGTAGTCACACAAGCCGGCATACGTACCCACCCAGATATGCCCCTCCTGGTCTTCTGCCAGCGTATGCACGAAGTCCGAATTCAACGACCGGTCGTTACCGTCCTCATGGCGGAAATGGCGCAGCGTCTGACTGCCTTCCATGCGGAACAACCCGTTTTCTTGCGTACCGATCCAGTACCGCCCCTGACGGTCGAGATAGATTTCGCTGACACTCACTGCCGGGATGGGCTGCGTCAACCGGTGTCGGCGTACATCGTAGACATACAGTCCCGAACGGCCGGTCCCGATGAGCAACGAATCCCCCTGCGTATGAATCGCCTTGATCCGTTCCTGCGAAGAAGGCAGTTCGTAGACAGTGGAAAAATGGTCCTGGTCGTACACATACACCCGGTTTCCCACCGCCTTGTACAGGCGGTCGGTATAGCACATGGCCGTCACGGAATGGTAAGTCAGCGTGGAGAACTGTTCGCTTCTTTCATCAAAACAACTGATTCCCCGCTCCGTCTGAATATAGATATGCCCCTGCCGGTCGCCCACAATTTTCCGGACCGAGTTGCTCACGAGGCTGTTGGCGGCATCGGCATCATGGCGGTACGAACGAATCGTGGTGCCATCGTAAACATCCACCCCGTTAGGGGTCCCTATCCAAATCAGTCCCCGTTCATCCTGATACAGAGCCATCACCGAATAATGCGACAGACGGACATCCAACGGCAACTGACGGAAGACCAGCGTGGAATGATGTTTTCCCCACGCTGTTCCCATCAGGACCGACAGGCAACAAAAAAGCAAAACGAATCTTTGTTTCATAGCTTGGAATGCTTCATTGCTGACAAAGTTACCTCTTTTTATAGAATTAGGAAAACTTTTCTGTCTTTTTTCTTTGTACCTTTGCAGCCGATTTGGTTGAACATTATGAAAGAAAAAAGAATATTGAAGATTGATTGGATTTGTCTGTTGATGGTGTGGATGATACTGGGGTTGGGAAGCCCGACACAGGCACAGACCCTCGTAGCAGAACAAGAATTGCCCTCCGACTCTGTATTTGCGCGGTATTTGCAAACTGAAGGAATCGGACTCACCCATAACAACGAGCTGCAACTGCTGAAAAGCGGCACCGAGAAATTCGCCTCCCTGTTCAAAGAAATCCGGCAGGCCCGCCATCATATCCACCTGGAATATTTCAATTTCCGCAACGACTCCATTGCCAACACCCTTTTCGATGTGCTGGCCGAGAAGGTGAAAGAAGGCGTAAAGGTACGCGCCATGTTCGATGCGTTCGGCAACATGTCGAACAACCGCCCCATCCGGCGGCAGATGCTGGAAGACCTTCACCAAAGGGGCATTGAAATCGTGACTTTCGACCCCATCCGTTTTCCCTGGATCAACCACGTGGCCAGTCGCGACCATCAGAAGATTGTTGTCATCGACGGGAAGGTAGGCTTCACCGGCGGCATGAACATTGCCGACTACTACATCCACGGGCTGCCTGAAATCGGCGAATGGCACGACATGCACCTCTGCCTGAAGGGACCTGCCGTGGAAGACTTGCAACGCATTTTCCTGACCATGTGGAACAAAGAAACGCGCCAGCAGATAGAAGGCGAGGAATTCTTCCCTTTCTCGAAAGACCATACTTACTACCAGGAGCCGGAACAGTTGGGCAAGCAAGTGGCCATCCTGCAACGGCGGCCCAACAAAGCCCCTGCCACCATTCGCCATGCCTACATCGCTGCCATCGATGCCGCCCAACACAGCATACAGATTATCAACCCTTACTTCACTCCCACTGCCAGCATCCGCCGTGCCTTGAAAAGAGCCGCCCGGCGCGGAGTGAGAGTAGACATCATGATTCCCGGCAAGTCGGACATTCCCTTTACCCCCGATGCCGCTCTCTACATTGCCAACCGCCTGCGGAAGAAAGGGGTACACATCTACATCTACGACGGCGGCTTCCACCATTCGAAGGTCATGACGGTGGACGACCGTTTCTGTACCGTGGGCAGCACGAACCTGAACAGCCGCAGCCTGCGCTACGATTACGAAGTGAATGCCTTCATTTTTGACCTGCCGATTACCGACGAACTGAACCAGCTGTTTGACACGGACAAACAGAACAGTACAATACTGACACGGGAGGCCTACAAGAAACGCACTCCGTGGAAACGCTTCGTGGGCTGGTTTGCCCACCTGTTCACACCGGTGCTCTAACCCTTCTCTCCTCCCGTCTGACTTTTCCGGTAAGCCTGTGGCGTCACCCCATACTGCTTCTTGAAGCACTGGCTGAAGTACACAGGCGTACTGAAACCGCAACAGTCGCTCACCTCGGCAATGGTCCTGTCTGCCGACTGCTTCATTCAACAGGACGGCCGCCTGTTTGAGCCGGTAGTTGAGAATGAAATTGTCGGGGTCAGCGATGCGCTCGGCTGGGAAATGCTCCTTGATCTCGCCCGTGATGTGCCCCTGCTGCACCAGACGCTGGATAGTACCTGCCTGTCGCCGTCAAGGACGGGCGCAACCTGAAGGCAAAGATTTTTTTCCTCTTAAACCTTACTTCCTTTGTACCTTTGTCTCTTTGTGTTCATCCATTATCCAAACACACAATATCCCCTTGTCTCTGTTCCGTCTCTCAACAAAAACTCCGTGCCCTCTGTGCCTCTGTGTTTCATCCGACAAAAAGGTAAAGTCGTGCCGAAAATGTGATGGTTTACATGGAAAGTCATGCCGAAAATGTGATAATACACATAAAAAGTCGTGCTTAAAATGTGATTTAATTTTATGATTCCATTTATTATCAGTAACTTTGGCCCATAAATACAAGTTATATGGAAAGACTACTGTTAGAAGAACTGAAGAAATGGCAAAACAAGGCAGACAGAAGGCCTCTGATATTGCGTGGGGCAAGACAGGTGGGAAAGACCTGGCTGCTCAAGGAGTTTGGCAGATTATGTTTCAGGGATGTGTGTTATATCAACTTTGAACAAATTGACTCACTCGAAAGCGTTTTCAGCGGAACGATTCATCCCGAGGACATCATTAACCAACTGTCGGTCTATCACGGCAAGCGCATCCAAGCAAACAGTACGCTAATTATCTTCGATGAAGTACAGGAAATGCCAAGGGCACTGACAAGTCTGAAATACTTCGCTGAAGAGGCACCTGAATATGCAATATGCTGCGCAGGTTCTCTTTTGGGAGTGGCATTGCATCAGGGTACATCATTCCCCGTGGGCAAGGTGGATTTCCTCGACTTGAGTCCCATGTCATTCAGAGAGTTCCTTTGTGCCAATGGCGAGCAGATGCTTGTTGATTACATATTGGGCGGAGCACGTTCGCTCCAACCTTTCGAGACGCGTCTCACCCATCTTCTGAAACAATATCTCATTATCGGTGGTATGCCGTCGGCTGTGAAGAAATGGATTGAAACAAAGGACTATTTTGCAGTGGACGAGGTGCAGCATAGTATCATTGTTGCTTACGAGAATGACTTCTCCAAGCATGCCCCCAAAAGTCTTGTAGAGAAGATAAGATATGTATGGGACAGCATTCCGTCGCAACTTGCCAAAGAAAACAAAAAGTTCATTTATGGCCTGGTGCGCGAAGGTGCAAGGGCTCGCGAGTATGAGGATGCACTGATGTGGCTTAGTGATGCGGGCGAGATATTGCGCACATATAATGTCACAAAACCTGACGTGCCGTTGAAAGCCTATGCAGACCTCAAGTCGTTTAAGGTGTTCCTGCTCGATGTGGGACTCCTGCGTTGCCTTAGCGGTCTGTCGCCAAAGGTGATTCTTGAAGGCAGCAGAATATTCGAGGAGTTCAAGGGTGCCATTACCGAGCAGTATGTATGCCAGGAACTCAAGACCCTACGCCATTTACAGAGTAGTTATTACTGGACATCAGCCTCCAAGGCAGAAATTGACTTCTTGCTCTCAGAAGGTTTGAATGTCATTCCGCTTGAATGTAAGGCAGGATATACGATGAATGCCAAAAGTTTGAAATCTTACAGGGAGAAATATTCCCCTCTCCTCTCACTTCGCACAAGTCTTCTGCCATACGAGCGCAATGAGGGGGTGAGGAATATACCTTTATATATGCTATTCGCCATTAGTAACGAAATAAGTTCCGAATGATAAGACCTTGGAGGTGGTATCCTTCGGAACATTATCCAAACTTTTCTGCAACTACATGAATGTTGAAGTAAAAAAAACAACTCCGTGACCTCTGTGTCTCTGTGTTTCAACCACTAACAGTTTCCGATGACGGTGACAGATAAAATAAAATTATTACCTGAGAAAAGCGTCCTACAGCATGGAAGGCCGGACAGCGGTTGGGAGCAACCGGGCTGTCCGGCTTTTTTTGTGATAACTATTAGCGTTTGCTGATTATTCGAAGTTCGAGAAACTTGGCGGTGGAAAGAACTATTGTAATACATCCTGCTCGGCGAAGACGACTTCTATGGCCTGTCGCACAGCGGAGCCACCCTCACCGACATCTGCGACCGCTGCCAGGTAGCTGCCAGCACTGCCACAGGGAGGCTGTTCGATTAACACCCGGAGCTTCCACCAGAAATATCAAAATACATCTTTCTGAAACACAAAGGGATAAAAGAGCAAAGAAGGTTTTCCATCTCTTTTTTTCCCTCCCTTTGTGTTTCAAACCTCCTCATTTTCCTTTGCCGTCCGTCCCGCTCTCTGAAATAAAGACGAACAAACAGAGTGGCTATTCCGCATATTTTTGTACATTTGCGAAAATTAAACCCTTTTACCTATGACAAACGCAGTACAACGAATCGGCTGCTGGCTGCTGGGACTGACCTCCTGCGCCACCGGCTTTGCACAAACCTTTACAGACGGACTGCCGCAGGATACGCTCAAGACAAGACTGGGCAGCGGATCGGTCGATAAAGTGACACAAGACAGAATGAACAAAGGACTGGTGACCAATCCGCTGGAAGCCCTGAACGGACAGGCGGCAGGTGTCAACGTGACAACGGGCGGATCGAACCCGATGGCCATGCTGAACAGTGTCCGCGTAAGAGGCACCACCTCACTGACCGGCGGCAACGACCCGTTGGTCATCATCGACGGCGTATCGTCCGACCTGGCCACCCTCAGCAGTATCTATCCGGCAGACATCGAGAGCTTCAATATCCTGAAGAACGCTGCCGAGACCGCACAATACGGATCGCGAGGCGCTTCGGGTGTCATCGAGGTGACCACGAAAAAAGGCAGCGGCTCCCAATTCCATATTTCGTACGACGGCAATATCGGCATGCAGCATACCTACAAGAACATCGAGATGCTGAATGCCGCACAATACATCCGTACCGCCCAACAACTGGGAACGGACTACAACAACGGCGGCTACGATACCGATTTCCCGCAATCCATTACCCGCACGGGATGGGTGCAGAACCATCACGTGGCGTTCAGCGGAGGAACGGATGACTCCAACTACCGTGCTTCCATCGGTTTCATGGACAACCGGACGGTCATCCGCAACAATGCCTACCAGAACTTCGTCGCCAAGCTGGACCTGTCGCAGAAGGCCTTCGACGACCGGATGACCATCGACATGGGGGTCTTCGGTTCGTCGCAGACCAACAAGGACATCTTCGACGAATGGAAACTGTTCTACTCCGCCGCCTCGCAGAACCCGACCTTCGGCACTGCTCCCAATGCCTCCGGCGGATGGGACAAGAACAGCACCGCTTCGCAGATCAATCCTCCCCAAGCCTTGCTCCGGGAGAAGAACGATACGAAATACCTGAACTTCAATACCCACCTGCGGCTGCAGCTCCGGCTGACGGACGACCTCCGGCTGACAGGCTTCGGCTCGTACTCCTACAGCTCGCAGGAGAACGCGCAGTTCTGCCCCACCTGGGTATGGGCACAAGGACAGGCCGCCCGCGGCGAACAGAAGAGCGAGGACTGGCTGGGCAACGTATCGTTGGACTACGGACACACATGGGGTGACCACCGGATAGACGTGCTGCTGTTCGGCGAATACCAGAAACGGCGCAACACGGGATTCTGGACCTTGGTGAAGGGATTCACCTCGAACGAATTTACCTACCACAACCTGGGAGCCGGTTCCATCCGTCCCTACGGAGGGACAGGCAGCAGCTACGAGGACCCCTCGTTGGGCTCCGTGATGGGAAGTGTCAGCTACGCACTGATGGACCGCTACAAGCTGACGGTCAGCACCCGTGCCGACGGCAGTTCGATGGTGGGCGACAACCATACGTGGGGCATCTTCCCGTCGGTGTCCGCCGAATGGAACGCCAAGGCGGAAAGTTTCCTGAAAGACATATCGTGGCTGAGCCAGTTACAGGTCCGCACGGGCTACGGACGGTCGGGCAACCTGGGCGGCATCAGTTCGTACAACTCGCTGAAACTGCTCCAGCAGAACGGCGTGGTATCGGTATTCGGCTCGCCGGCGGTCACGATGGGGGTCACCCGCAATGACAACCCCGACCTGAAATGGGAAACCCGCAGCACCTTCAACGTGGGTACCGACTGGGGATTCTTCCACAACCGCCTGCTGCTGACCGCCGAATACTACTACTCGAAGACCACGGACATGCTCTACCTGTACGACGTGCCCGTACCGCCCTTCCCCTACGACAAGCTGCTGGCCAACCTCGGCAGCATGAGCAACAGCGGACTGGAAGTGGGCGTGAGCTTCACCCCCATCCGCAAGAAACAGATGGAGCTGAACATCAACGTAAACCTGTCGTGGCAGAAGAACAAGCTGATTTCGCTGAGCGGTGACTACAACGGCACGCAGATGACGGCAGCCGACATCACCAACATCGGCTCGCTGAACGGTGCCGGCTTCCACGGCGGCAACAACAACATCGTCTATCAAATCGTGGGACAACCGTTGGGCGTGTTCTACCTGCCTCACTGCACCGGACTGACCCGCAACGAGGACGGCAGCTACCGCTACGAAATCGCCGACCTGAACGGTGACGGCACGGTGAGCATCGATGACGAAGGCGACCGCTACATCGCCGGCCAGGCCACCCCGAAGATGACACTCGGTTCGAACATCGGCTTCCGCTACAAGAACATCGACATCTCACTGCAGATGAACGGTGCCTTCGGACACAAAATCTACAACGGCACTTCGCTGACGTACATGAACATGTCGAGCTTCCCCGACTACAACGTCATGAAGGGGGCTCCGGAGCGGAACATCAAGGACCAGACTGCTACCGACTACTGGTTGGAGAGCGGCGACTACCTCAACTTCGACTACCTGACCGTGGGCTGGAATGTCCCCCTGCGCCGGTCGAAGTACATCAGCTCGCTCCGCCTGTCGTGCAGCGTGAACAACCTGGGCACCCTCACCGGCTACAGCGGACTGACCCCTATGATCAACAGCTATGTGGTGAACAGCACCCTGGGTATCGACGACAAACGTTCGTACCCGGTCTATCGCTCCTATTCCATCGGATTCAGTATTCAATTCTAACCAACGACCCGCATCATGAAAAAATATATTCTTTTCCTTATCGCACTGACTGCCCTGACCGCCTGCTTAGACGAGCACCCGAAAGGACAACTGACAGAAGAAGAGGCCTACGGCACCGGCACTACCCTCTACTTCAACACCATTTCTACCTTATATAATTACATCGGCGGCTACGAGGAGAGCCAAGGACTGCAAGGCACCTACCGGGGGGTCTATGACTACAACACCTTCACCACCGACGAGGCGATGCTGCCCACCCGTGGCGGCGACTGGTACGACGGCGGCTTCTGGCAGGGCCTCTACCTGCACCGATGGACGGCAGCCGACCTTCCCCTGTATGCTACCTGGACCTATCTCTACAAGGTGGTGGGGCTGTGCAACCATTCGCTGGCCCTGCTGGAGCAGTACGGATCGCTGCTGACCGCCCGCGAACTGCAGGTCTGCCGGGCAGAAGTCCGCTCGCTCCGCGCCCTATACTATTATTACCTGATGGATCTGTTCGGCAATGTGCCCCTATGTACGGCTGACATGGAGGCCACCGAACAGGTGGTCCAAAGCGGACGCAGTGCGGTGTTCCGCTTCGTGGTGAACGAGCTGGAGGAAGCCATCCCCTTTCTCTATCCTCAGGAAAGCCAGCGCGAGGGATACTACTACGGGAAGATTACCCTGCCTGTCGCCTATTTCCTGATGGCGAAACTTGCCCTCAACACCGAGGTATATAGCGACGACAACTGGACCGACGGGCAGCGACCGGACGGCAAGAACATCTTCTTCGAAGTAGACGGACAACGGCTCAATGCCTGGGAGACCACCGTGGCCTACTGCCAGAAGCTGGCCGATTTCGGTTACCGGTTAGAAGAAGACTATACGGCCAACTTCGCCATCGGCAACGAGAACTCCAACGAGAACATCTTCACCATCCCTATGGACAAGACCCTCTATACCAACTGGTTCCGCAACCTGTTCCGCTCCCGTCACTACAATCACGGAGCGGCCCTGGGCATGGATGCCGAAAACGGTACTTCCGCTACCCTGTCCACTGTCCGTACCTTCGGCTATGGTACCCCCGACATTGACCGACGCTACGGCTATAATTTCTACAGCGACACCGTACTGGTCGATGGTAACAAGGTCTATCTGGACAACGGGGAAGCCCTCGTCTATCGTCCGTTGGAAGTCCGTCTCGACCTGACGGGTAGCCGTTATGAAAAGACTGCCGGTGCCCGCATGAGCAAGTACGAAATCGACCGCACCGCCTACAACGACGGCTGGCTGCAAAGCAACGACATCGTGCTGTTCCGCTACGGCGATGCACTGCTCATGGCTGCCGAAGCAAAGGTGCGCAACGGACAGGACGGCAGCTACGAGCTGAACCTCATCAGAAGCCGGGCAGGGATGCCGGACCGGGAAGCCACCCTCGACACGTTGCTCGACGAACGGCTGATGGAACTGATGTGGGAAGGCTGGCGCCGACAGGACCTCATCCGTTTCGGCCGCTTCACCGCTGCCTATGACGAGCGTCCCCAACTGCCCAACGAAGCCAGCGGCTACACCACCGTCTTCCCCATCCCGTCGAAGGTGCTGGATTTGAACAAGAACCTGCATCAGAACCCGGGATATGAATAAACGTATATTAAAAAAAACATTCTTTGATTGATTATGAGCAAAAGCATTGACAGCAACAAGCAATTCATGATTGGCAACGGTCTGCTCGCCTTTGGCGTGTTCTCCATCGTCTGCCTGTTCTTCTACCTCGGCTTCCGCTACCAGAAAAAGGACGGACCGCAAGTGTTCGAGGGACAATACACGGTACAAGTCGCCGGACAGTTTGCCGGTGACAGCCTGTCCATCTACATCAACGACAGCCTGTTGGTGAACCGTCGTTTCGACGATACGGAACTGAAGTTCCAGGTGCAGCGGTTTGCCGACGAAAGTATGCTGATGGTCGTCGATAACCGGACCGAGGACATCACCCCGTTCAACCTCCATCCCCAGGGCAGCCTGGTCCGGATAGAGAAGCGCAACGGGAAAGTCTATATCGAGGAAATTACAAAGTAACAAATGATACAAGAATAGAAAATTCTTTGTATTTTTGCAAGCGGATGCCAAAAGAAAGCAAACATAATGAATGATTTTACTCCTTGGACCGTCTTTGTAGATACTGGCATCATTGCCGGGTTGTTACTCATCGGAAAGCTGCTGCGCACCAAAGTCAGACTGGTGCAGCGGCTGTTCATTCCGCCCAGCCTGATGGCGGGCTTCATGGGGCTTGCCCTGGGACCCAACGGACTGGGATGGCTCCCTCTCTCCCATCAGTTGGGCACGTATGCCGGCATTTTGATTGCCTTTATCTTCAGTTGCCTCCCCTTCACCAGTTCCCGCCAGAAAGGAAACCGCCGGAACATCCTGAAGATGTGGGCCTACTCGCAGACAGGAATGCTGTGGCAGTGGGCGTTCGGAGGACTGCTGGGCATCTGGGTACTCAGCAACATCTGGCAGACAGACACGGCCTTCGGCATTGCCATGCCCAGCGGTTTCTGCGGCGGACACGGAACGGCAGCCGCCATCGGCGAGGCCTTTTCCCGCTTCGGCCACACCGAGATGCTGACCCTTGCCATGACAGCTGCCACTGTGGGCATCGTGGCATCGGTCTTCATCGGACTGGGCCTCATCAAATGGGGAACCCGCCGGGGACACACCTCTTTCCTGTCCGATTTCTCCCAGCTGCCCGAGGAACTGCGAACGGGACTCTTGCCTCCGAAAAAGCGTGAGAGCTTAGGCAATGCCTCCTGCTCGTCCATCTCCATGGATCCGCTGACCTTGCACTTGGCGTTCATTGCCTTGATTGCCTTGGGCGGCTACGGCATCAGCCAATTAGTCGCCGTTTGGCTGCCTCAACTGCAAATGCCGGTCTTCAGCTGCGCGTTTGTGGTCGGCATCCTGGTCAAAGGCATCTGCACCCGGACACATACTGCCGACTATCTCTGCCCCACCGTCATCGGCCATTTGAGCGGCACCTTTACCGACCTGCTGGTGGCCTTCGGCATCTCTGCCATCAAGGTGGAGATTGTCCTTCAATACTGGCAGCCCCTGACCGTACTGCTGCTGGCAGGCCTGGCGGTGACACTGGTCTACGTGATGGTCATCAGCCGTCTGTTGTTCAAAGGAGCACATTGGTTCGAGAAAGCCCTCTTCACCTGGGGCTGGTACACGGGTACCATGGCCATGGGCATTGCCTTGCTGCGGGTAGTCGATCCACAGATGAAAAGCCGCTGCCTGGACGACTATGCCCTGGCCTATCTGATGATTGCCCCGGTAGAGATTGCGCTGATCACCTTTGCCCCGGTAGCCTTCGTCAACGGGTATGGCCTGACGTTTCTGTCCATCGCCTTCGGAGCCGGTGCCTTGCTGATGGGAGTGGCCTACGCCAAAGGATGGTTCAAACAAGAAGACCCCCTTATTTCTTGAGCAGGAAATTGTCAATCGCCTCTTTCAAGGTAGCTTTCGGCAAGGCCCCCTGTGCCATCTGCGGCTGTCCGTTCATGGGAATGAACAGCAACGACGGAATGGAACGGATGCCGAACATGGCGGCCAGCTCCTGCTCCTTGTCGGTATCTACCTTATAAATATAAATCTTGCCTTCGTATTCGGCCGCCAATTCTTCGAGAACAGGCGACAACTGGCGGCAGGGGCCGCACCAAGTGGCATAGAAATCGATGATGGCCGGTCTGTCGCCCAGGTATTTCCATTCGTCGGGCAGTTTCTCCCAATCGGCCACTTTCTGCTGGAAATCGGCTTTCGTCAAGGTCACTGTCTTATGCGCCGCTGCCGCGGGGGCAGCCCCCGGACGATTCTGTGCATTTCCGCAGGCAGCCATCAGAAAAGCGGAAACCACAAGCAATACAAGTTTTTTCATACAATGCGTTATTTAAATCTATCAACAATCAATGACTGGATTCATTCTGGACCGGTCCCTGCTGTTCGGGCTTCACACCTTTCTGTTTGCTATATACAGAAGGCGACACCCCAAACTGCTGCTTGAAACACTTGCTGAAGTAGAAGGGGTCGTTGATACCTACCTGATAAGACACTTCCGACACGGTGAGCCGGCCTTCCAACAACAGGAGAGCGGCTTTCTTGAGCCGGACAATGCGGACATATTCGTTGGGCGAATACCCCGTCACCCCACGTACCTTCCGGTAGAACACGGTACGGCCCAACCCTACGGCGGCTGCAAACTCATCAATGGAGAACTGCGGATTGTCCAGCTGCTGTTCCAGCACCGCCTGCAGCCGGTCGGCAAATTCCTTGTCCTTGTCGGTCGTGCAGATGGCCGGTGGCAGCATGGTGGGGCTGTTCGAGAATTTTTCCCGCAGCTTCTCGCGCTGCTCAATCAGCTTGAACACACGGGTCAGCAGGAATTTCGTACTGAACGGCTTGGTAATATAAGCATCTGCCCCACTCTCCACGCCCTGCAGATGCGATTCGGGCGAGTTCATCGCCGTGAGCAGAATGACGGGAATATGACTGGTGGTAAAGTCGTTCTTCAATTTGCGGGTCACCTCGTACCCGTTCATGCCCGGCATCAGGATGTCACAGACAATCAGGTCGGCATCGAAGGTCTTGGCCTTTTCCAGTCCGGAATTGCCGTCGGCAGCCACCTCCACCTCGAAGTAACGCGACAGTTCTTCCCGAACAAAGTCGCGTACATCGTTGTCATCCTCAATGACCAGCACCTTCCGCCCGTTCAAGGGTTGCATCGAAATGTCGGGTTCCTCCTCGTCGGTCGTCAGCCGGGCCGTCTCTGCCGCCAGCACCTCCTCATGATGGCGCTTTTCCTCTTCGAGCAGCACGTTGTGGGGTATCAGGAAATCCTTCTCCTCGTACACCATGCGGTCGGTCGGGAGTGTAATGGTGAAGACGGATCCTCCTCCGGCATTCTCGCAGAAGGAAATGCTGCCATGGTGCACGTTGACCAGTTCGTGCGTCAGGTGCAGCCCCACCCCGACACTGCTGCCCGAGAAACTGCTCTGCATGAAGCGGTTGAACAATTCCCCTTGTTTTTCCTTGGGAATGCCCACACCGGTATCTGACACACGAATCACCAGTTGCCGGCGGGCCTCATCGACCTCTATGGCCAGCACGACCATCCCCCGGCACGGGGTGTACTTGAAGGCATTCGAAAGCAGGTTATACACCATCTTGTCCACATGCCCCTTGTCGATGAACATCTTGTAGGAAGGACACGTCGGCTGGAAACGGAAATCCATGGTCTTGGAGGCCGCCGCATCCTGGAAGCTCAGGAAAATCTCGTAAAGGAACGCTATGATATCCGTTTCCTCCAGCGAAAGGGCCAGCTTGCCGTTCTGCATCTTCCGGAACTCGAGCAACTGGTTGATGAGCCGCAACATCCGCTGCGTACTCTTGTCCATCACCTTCAATGAAGGCCCCACCTCGCGCGGCAGCTTCTCAAAACGGTGGATCTTCTCCAAGGCACCTTGAATAAGGGTCAGCGGAGTACGGAACTCATGGGAAATGTTGGTGAAGAACACCAGCTTGTACTCCGTGAGCTGCTTCTCAATCTGGATGCGGTTCCGCAAGGCCGTAAAATTCCGCACCAGACACCAGGTGACATAAAGTGCCACAGCCACCAGTACTATATAAATCAAGTAAGCCCACCCCGTCTTCCACCAAGGCGGCAAGACGGTGAGTTTCAGCATCGTCTCCTGCGTTCCCCATACGCCATAGGCATTGCAGGCCTTCACCCGCAATTTATAGGTACCTGGCGACAGGTTCTTGTACGAAGCAAAGTTCAGCGAAGAAGGCTGGCTCCAGTCCTTGTCGTAAGGGTCCAGCCGGTACGTATATTTCACGGCATGGGTATTCTCGTAATCGAAGGTGGAGAAATCCACCGTCAGCGTATTCTGGTAATGTTTCAGCCGCAGCGCGTCCGTATAGGCCAACGAACGTTCCAGCGGAGAATCCTCGTCGCTCGGATGGACCACACCCCCGTCTACCAGCAGGCTGGTCAGCGACACCACCGGCGGTGCCACCAGTTCGTTGGCCGTAGCCTGGGGCGTAATGACCACTACCCCATGACCGGATCCGAACACCACCTTCCCGTCGGCCGTCAGACAACCGCTGTTGTCGCCGTAATAATTGCCCAAGGCATAGGGCGAGAAGAAGAAGTTCTCGAAGGTTTCCGTCTCGGGCGAGAAGCGAGAGATACCATATTCCGTCGACAGCCACAGACAACCGTCCCGATCCTCCACGATAGACTGGACCATACAGTTCACCAGTCCGTCCTCCACCCCATAATGGCGGAAACGGAGATGACGGTAGTCGCCATCGGGGATGCAGCAGCTGAAGCCGGTTCCCGAAGTCGCCAACCACACCCGCCCCTTACTGTCCTGCAAGATACACTTCACCACATCGCCGGGCAGGTCGCCACCGGCATAATCATAACAGATGAAATGGTCGGGGTGTTCTATCAGGTCATCGGGACGGAACACGCACAGTCCGGCACTGGTGCCCACCCACATCCATCCATCGGTATCTTCCAGAATGCTGCGCACCTGCTGCTGATTATTGGAATGCCGCAAGAACTTCCGGAACACATAGCCCTCCGCCGAAGGGACGGCCAGATTCAGCCCTCCGCCGAAAGTAGCTATCCACATACGGTCCTTCCGGTCGCGGTACAGTTCAAACACCTGGTTACTGCCCAAGGAATGTTCGTCGGTCCCTTCCGTGTACCACCGTCCGTCAATACACAGTCCGTTGCCACGGCTGCCCCACCATTCGCTACCGTCTGCCCCCTCGGCCATCGCATAGATATTGACAGGAAACTGCCGTTCGGCAACCCGGTGCGACAAGTCGGGGGCATAGAGATAACAACCGCCCCGACGAGTGCCGATACAAATCTTCCCGTCCGCCCTACGTTGCAGCATACGGATCATGTTGGCCCGATCGGAAAACGATTCCGGTTCCGGCAAGATACGGGTAATTCCCTGGTTGATGACCGTCAGATGCGTCAAGCCGGTAAATTCCGAACTGACCCAGATGCCTCCGTCACGGTCTTCCAGAATATTCTGCAGGAAATCCGTCATTAGCGCCTCATCCTTTTCCGCTTCAAAATGTTGTAGTTCGCCCGTCTGCCCATCATACGCAAAGAGTCCGTTCCCATACGTGGATATCCACAGAATCCCGCGTGCATCCACCAAGGCATGATACCGCTCTTCGTCGATGAACTTCACCTTTTCGGGCGGCATAAGCTGAAAGGAGACAACCTTGTCCTGCCCGGTATCCGCCAACCACAGCCTACCGGTGTGATTGCTGACCCAGTAATGCCCTTTCCCATCGTGGCCGACCCGGCCGAAAGGGACATCCAGCAACTGGCTCCGCTCCAGCCGGCGGGTTTTCAGGTTCCACTCGAAGCCGCCCTCCCGGGTAAAGATCAGCCATTTGTCGCCCCAACGGAAATCGCCGGACACCTGGGCGTTCAGCCGATGGCAGACAGTGAATGTTCCTGTCGCCTCCTCCCAACACATCAGTTCGCCCGACTTCGAGACCGAGAACATTCCCTCTTTCCCATCGGGCAACAGGCGGTAGACATCCTGCGTAGACTCCAGCATCACCACCCGGTCGCCCTCCACCCGGCCGATGCCGCGAGAGAATCCCACCCAGATGCGTCGCTGTCCGTCTTCCACCAGGTTCTCCACACTGTTGGTTTCCAGATTGCCCTTTTCTTTCCTGAAGACCATCGACGAGAACTGCCCGTCGGCATACGTGATGCGCCGCATCCCGTTGCCGTTCTGCCACAACCAGATATGCCCCTGGCTGTCCTCCATCCGCTGTTTGTAGTGCTGGTGGTGCTCACCGCACCCGGTATAATCCACAAAGCGGTCCTGCTGCAGGCTATAGCATGCCTGGATATCCGATTCGGTGGAAATCCACAAGAGGCCGTGGCTGTCTTCCCCCACATTGAAGATACGATGGTCGGGCAGCGAAAGGGTATCGCCCTCTTTCGGGCGGAACGTGAGGAACGAATGGCCGTCATAGCGGTTCAGTCCGTTGAGGGTCCCCAGCCAGATAAAGCCCTTGGAGTCCTGGTAAATGGAACGGATGGTATTGTTGGCAATACCCGATTCGGCAGTCAAGTGACGCGACCGCACTTCTACGGTTGCCTGAACCCCCTGATGACAGAGGAACAGAAAAAGCAACAGGTAGACAAAGGTATGTTTCATAAGTATATCGGCTTATTGTTTCATACCGCAAATGTACGAAGAAGAAAACAAAAGCACAAAAAGAGAAGGCTATTTTCTGACATGATTCATCAAAAACAGCCTGCATTCCGAGATATACATCACCGCCCCTTCTCCTCCGACAGCCTGACGGATATGGAATTTGTTCCTTTTCAAAGCGGACAGGGCAGCAAACTCCAACGCTTGTGGCTTCCAGTAGTTGTGCGGCGTCTTAATGACATAATGACTAATGACATAATGAACACGTTATG
>SFDG01000005.1 GCA_004558305.1 Phocaeicola plebeius | reverse complement strand
GTGAAAGGAGTCAGAGACATACCTTTCTTCATGTATCGTTTGGCAACAGTTTTGGGTTAGCATCCGTACGCCCTCCCCACAGGGTTTGTCGGGTGCGCCCCAGGAGGCTGTCCACTGTATAAGACTCGTTGCGAGTCTGTTCCTGCAACTGCAGCCACTCGCCGTTGTCAGCGGCACCCATCACCTGTAGCAGCTTTTCCGATTCGTTCAGCTGCACTGTCAGCTGCTCGTTACCCATGAAGAAGGTCAACGGACGGCGGCTGGCCGGATTCGTGGTCAGTGCGTAGGCCAGCGGTTCGCCGGCTGTTCCCTTAAAAGTAAAGCGGCCTTCCTGCACTGTCGTGGAATCGACATCCTCGAATGCCCCGTTGCGGTAGCACTTCAGGTAAATGGTGCCGGTGGTCATGTCAGCCACTTCGCCCTGAATCATGAAACCCTCCGTTTTCGACTGCGGTCCGCAGGCCACCAGTCCCCATGCCAACAGACCCGTCAGCATCGTTCCCATTGTTTTCATTGCTTTCATTTGTTCTTGTAGTTTAACTGATTAGACATTACATAGTGTATCGCCGCAAATATAGCGAATTTATTCAATGAATTCATGAATAAAATAAGCTGTTTTTTTCAACAACCATAGTAATTACACGAGTATCATGCACCTGTTCATCGTCGTTTATACCAGCCAAGGACATACAATGTGAGAAAGGCAACAATAAAGCAGGAGAAGCCCTCTTTTCTTGGGATTATACCTGGAAAATAAAAAGTTGAAAATATCTGTCACTGTCACCGGATATTTATAACGCACTATCCATCATTGGATTATGTTTTCATCACGGTGACAGATGTTCTGAAAAAAGGGCTAAGGCCGCACCGTTGATGGGCTTTTACCCTTCATGTTGGCCATTTTCGGTTATCTGTTTTGCCTATGGTGTCAATAGGAAAATCCCTTACTCATCGTTTTTACCAGCCAAATGACAGTTATACTTTTGCGGTGAAATTAAAATTCTAAAGATAATGAGCCAACCAATGATTGTATGGTGCATAATAGCGGGAGTACTATTATGTGCATTTGTATTCAGAGCTATTGAATGGTACTATATCAAGTATCGTCACAATGGCCATAAACCGATACATTTTCTCGAAATGGGACAAGAAAAGGATATATTCTATGTTCCTGGAGACATGGAAGATGATGAGTTCGAGGATTTATAAAGCTGTTAACATGTCTGACAACCTTATTCTCAAAGATATTGCCATCTTTCTTGCCGACTATGCGTCGTTGTTGTTAGGATGCGGAGCAACTTGCATACGGATAGAGAAAAACACCCGGAGAATGGCTGACACTTTCGGTGTGGGATTCGACATCACAATATTACCTACTCATGTATATGTGTCGGTCTGGGACGGAGATGCGTCTGATACCAGTCTGGCCATCCGCAAGACCGCCAATTGCGGCATCAGCTTTCGGCTGAATGCACTCTTAAGTCGCCTGAGCTGGGAAGTGGCAGATGAGCACCTTGATTTCGCAACAGCCGTCAATCGCTTTGACAGCATCCGTGAAACCCGACCGACCGGAAAGTGGGAAGTATTGTTTCTCGCCAGTTGTGCAAATGCTTCGTTCTGCCGTCTTTTCGGTGGTGATGCAGTAGCCATGCTGATTGTATTTGCCTCAACTCTCTCGGGTTACAGGCTGAAACAGATCATGCTGGAGGACAAATGCGATGTGCGTTTCACTTTCTTGTGTGCCTCTTTCTTTTCCGCAACTCTTAGTGCCGGAGGACATATCTTCGATATTGGAACGACTCCTGAAATAGCACTCGGTACAAGTGTTCTGTATCTCATCCCTGGTGTACCGTATATAAATGCGGTCAGCGACATGTTATACCATCACTATTTATGTGCTTTCAGCCGGTTTCTTGATGCTGCAGTGCTGACAGCCTGCCTGTCCGTCGGCTTGTGTACCGGAATGTTCATACTGAAATTAAAATGGTTTTAGAGAGTTTATGTGCAATGATATATTTATCAATATTTTTGAAGATGGATTGTTTGCCGCAATAGCAGCCATCGGTTTCTCAAGTATCAGCAACACTCCGCAACGGGCCTACCTGACCTGCGCCCT
Organism: Phocaeicola plebeius; assembly: GCA_004558305.1. Lineage (GTDB taxonomy): Bacteria > Bacteroidota > Bacteroidia > Bacteroidales > Bacteroidaceae > Phocaeicola > Phocaeicola plebeius_B. Next base: position 58,586 of record SFDG01000005.1, on the reverse strand, counting down.
TATCGCTGCCGCCGGACATTCCATCCGTTACGTCCTGACATTGGCAGAATTTGGAGGGATGCACATTATCCCAGCCAGCACGGTTGCTTCATTTGCCATCGGAGTGCTTGCCGTACTGTTTGCCTCACGCATTAAATGCCCTGCCGAAGTCTGCTTTTTTCCGGCCTTGTTGCCAATGATACCGGGAATGTATGCCTATAGCACAATCGAAGCCTTGCTCTCCTGTCTGTATCACACTCAGGAAGTAGCTTTCGGACACTATTTCTATTTATTGGCGTACAATGGCCTGACCTGTACGTTCATCATTTTGGGAATGGTCATCGGAGCCACTATCCCAGTTTTTCTGTTCAAAAAACTTTCGTTTACAGCTACGAGATAAGAATATTATCACTATTTTTGCATTGTTATGGAATTAAGACAGTTAAGATATTTTGCCAAAGCCGCAGAGACATTGAATTTTTCAGATGCGGCAAAAGCCCTGAACATTGCGCAGAGTTCGCTATCGCAGCAGATAAAACAGTTGGAAGATGAGCTGAATGTACAACTCTTTCTACGCAACAGCCATTCCATACGGCTGACTGAAGCCGGAGAAGAAATGCTCCCTTACGCTTTACGGACTATCCATGATGCTGAAACCTGTACTGACCGAATACATGACTTGCAAAAATTGCAGAGTGGCACGTTGAACATTGGTGTTACCTATTCCTTCAGTCCAATACTGACAGAGACTGTCATGTCATTTATGAAAATGTACCCGTACATAAAACTCTATATCATCTATAAGCCAATGGGTGAGCTGATGGAACTGCTTGCCAAACGAGATTTAGATTTCGTCCTTGCTTTCAAACCCACCCAAGCGATGGCTGATGTTGAATCACATATATTGTTCCAAAACAGCCTGTCCGCCATAGTAAACGCCAATCATCCACTTGCTTCTAAAGAAAAAGTCACACTAACGGAACTCCAGAAATATGAATTGGCATTGCCTTCAAAAGGATTGCAGGCAAGAAACGCTTTTGACAAGCTGGTGACATCCTACAACGGTTTTCGTATTCACGTCGAGTTGAACGAGGTAAACATCTTATTAAAACTTATCCGGCAGACACACCTCATCACCATACTTGCCGAGGATTCTATCTATAATGAACATGATGTCAAAGCGATTCCTCTTGATGTACCAGATAATGAAATGATTGGATGCGTACATATATTAAAAGATACCTACCACAAAAATTCCATGAAAGAGTTTGTTCGGTTATTGAGCGAATCACTCGCTGTAAAAAAGCGTCAGAACTCCTGGATATAACCCATGAAAAGACAACGAATCGTATGCCTTTATCATGGCTTGGATGTCATTCCCTCACAAAGACAGTCTCGGTCTTGGCTTTCTTAGAGGAAATATACGCAAATTCGGACAGACCCAGCTCGTGCAGGCCCGTAAAGATGAGGGAAAAGCGTTAAAAAAAGCCATACAGGGACAAGAATTTTTCCTGTTCTTCGTTTTTTTACTACTTTTGCACCGAATTTTTTTGAATAGGATGCTGACCGACAGAAGACTCCGGAACATACTGCAGTTCTTCTTCCCCCTGCTGTTCGTGCTGTACACAGTCGGGAATGTGCTGTTCACCCACTCGCATGTGGTGGACGGAGTGGTCATTGTCCACTCTCACCCGGGAAAGACCGGTCACACTCACTCCCAACAGGGTCTGCAGACCATCTTCAGCCTGACGCACTATGCGGCCTCAGACCATGTGGTGCCGCAGTTCCTGCTTACCCCTTTACTGGTGTTTCTTGTCGCCTTGCTCCCCCCTGCCCTCTCCGCCAAGTGCGTTGCGGACCGGAACAAGGCCAACGGCCTGCGTGCGCCGCCTTTCTGCTTTGTACTCTGAGAACAAAAGAAAGTAAACAAGAAAACAAGAAAGAGGCATACAGTGCGCTATTCCATAGGCGGCCCGAAACGGACAGCCCATCCCCACTGAACTGCCGAAGAACCAACGAACGATTTAAATGAAAAAATACATCCTTATTATTATAGGGATGCTGCTCGGTGCAGCATCTCCGATGGCTTCGTATGCCATCGACCTGAGAGAGTCGGACGCCAACATCATCGGCCACGTAACAGACAAACATACCCAAGAACACCTGTCGTACATCCAGATTCTGCTGAAAAGAACGACCATAGGCACCCTGACGGACGATACGGGACACTATTTCCTGAAGAACCTGCCGGAAGGACGCTTCATTGTGGAAGTGAATGCAGTGGGCTACCGGACCCAACAGCAGGAAGTGAACCTGAAGAAGGGGAAGACGCTGGAAATCAATTTCGAGATCGAGGAAGACCTGATTGCCCTGGACGGTGTAGTGGTATCGGCCAACCGTAACGAGACCACCCGACGCATGGCACCCACGCTGGTGAACGTGATGGACACGCGGCTGTTCGAGACCACCAACGCCAGCTGTCTGGCCCAGGGACTAAACTTCCAGCCAGGCGTGCGGGTGGAGAACAATTGCCAGAACTGCGGCTTCCAACAGGTACGCATCAACGGACTGGACGGCCCCTACACGCAAATTCTCATCGACTCGCGCCCCATTTGCAGTGCCCTTTCAGGAGTGTACGGACTGGAACAAATCCCGGCCAACATGATTGAACGCGTGGAGGTGATGCGCGGCGGCGGTTCGGCCCTCTTCGGATCGTCGGCCATAGCGGGCACCATCAACATCATTACCAAGGAGCCGCTGCGCAATTCGGGACAGGTGGCTCATACGATGACCGGCATCGGAGGAATGTCGGACTGGGACAACAATACCACGCTGAACGCCTCGTTAGTGACCGACAACCAGAAGGCGGGGCTCTACCTCTTTGCGCAGAACAAGGAGCGCACGGCCTACGACCACGACAAGGACGGATTCACGGAACTGCCCCAGCTGAACAACCAGACGCTGGGCGTGCGATCGTACCTCAAGACGAGCACCTACTCGAAGCTGACCTTCGAATACCACCACCTGCAGGAATACCGGCGCGGCGGCGACCAGGTGAACCGGCCGCCCCACGAGGCGGAGGTGGCGGAACAGACCGAACACGACATCAATACGGGCGGACTGAAATTCGACTACTTCTCGCCCAACGAGAAGCACCGGCTGAGCGTGTATGCCTCGATGCAGCACATCCACCGCGACAGCTACTACGGAGGCGGACAGGACTTGAATGCCTACGGAACGACGAAGGACCTGACATGGGTGGCCGGCACTCAATACAACTACCAGTTCGACCACTGCCTGTTCCTGCCGGCGGAGCTGACGGGAGGCATCGAATACAACCAGGACGACCTGGACGACAACATGTGGGGGTACGGACGGCATACGGAACAGAACATCCACATTGCCAGTGCCTTCTTCCAGAACGAATGGAAGAACCGGCAATGGGGCTTCCTGCTGGGCGGACGGCTGGACAAGCACAACCTGATGGACCACATCATCTTCAGCCCACGAGCGAACCTGCGCTTTAACCCATCGGACAACCTGAACTTCCGCGCCAGCTACTCCTACGGCTTCCGCGCCCCGCAGGCCTTCGACGAGGACCTGCACATCGCCAACGTGGGCGGCACGGTGTCGATGATCCGGCTGGCGGACGACCTGACAGAAGAAAAGTCACAAAGCCTGAGCCTCTCGGCCGACATGTACCGCCGCTGGGGGAACTGGCAGGGCAACCTGCTGGTGGAAGGATTCTATACAAACCTCTCGGATGTGTTCGCCCTGCGCGAACTGGGCACGATAGACGGCATCCTGATGAACGAACGCTACAACGAGTCGGGCGCACGGGTGTACGGACTGACGCTGGAAGGCAAGCTGGCCTGGCGCGACCGGGTACAGCTGCAGGCGGGAATGACCCTGCAGAACGCTGAATACAAGGAGGCCCGCAACTGGAGCGACGACGAATCGCTGGGACAGGAAAAGCGGATGTTCCGCACTCCGAAAGCCTATGGGTACTTCACGCTGAGTTGCCAGGCCACGGAACACCTGAACCTCTCGTTCTCGGGCACCTACACCGGCAGTATGCTGGTGGAGCACCGATCGGGCTACATCGAGCACGACCGCACCGAGAAGACGGGGGATTTCCTGGAAGTGAACATCAAGGCGGGCCACGATTTCCACCTCTACAAGAACATTACGCTGGAGGTGAATGCGGGGGTGCAGAACCTGCTGAATGCCTACCAGAAGGACTTCGACCAAGGACCTGACCGCGACTCAGGCTACATCTACGGTCCGGGAATGCCCCGCTCGTTCTTCGCCGGGCTGAAAATCAGCTACTGACCGGCGACATCACTTGCATGATTCCCAGAAATCCATGAACTGACTATAGCTGCCATAGCCCACGAGCACATCGTCGGGCTGCAGCTCATAGTTGTCAGGGAACACGTTCTCCACATTCTGTTCCAGCACAGAAAAGCCCAAGCTGTTCACCACGTGGCGGCCGCGCTTCAAGGCGATGAGCTTCAGCCCGAACTTCCGGTTCACCTCCAGGTCGTTGATGGGATAGCCCACCAGCTGGGCCGGCACGGCGAACTTGAAAACATAATGGTCACGGTCGATACAGAAGGGGTCGATGCGGGCATCCAGCGCCAGCGACTGGACCAGTATGCCTGCCGCATCCTTCTCGGGCATCAGGATGCGGTCGAGGGAGAAGGCCTCCAGCACATCCTTGTGCACATCGTCCACCGCCCGGGCGAAGATGTGTTTCACCTTGTTTTTCTTCAGCAAGGCCACCACCCGTACCGATGCGCCGAAATCCTCGCCGATGGCCACGATGACGATGTCCACCGTCTTGAGCGGAAGAGCCGTCAGTGCCGCCTCGTCCGTCACATTAAGGACGAACGAGGTCACCATCCTGTCCTTGAGGCGTTCCACATTCCGTTCATTGGCATCTACGCCAATCACTTCATGACCCATCGCCGTGAGTCCTTCTACCAGGGCAGCTCCATAGTTGCCCAAACCTATTACAATGTATTTCATGTCTTTATGCAGTTACTGTTCAGTTGATGATGATATGATCGCTCGGATACCGGTAATTGCGTTTCTTCACCTGCCGGATCAGTCCCGAAGCGAGGGTAAAGGCTCCTACACGACCCACGAACATGAGGAGTATGATGATGCACTTGCCGGCCATTCCCATCCGGGGAGTCAGGTCGAGCGTTGCTCCGACCGTGCTCAATGCCGACATACACTCGAAACAGACCTGCCGGAGCGAGGCCTGCGGCTCGGCTACGGAAAGGGCGAAGACCCCTATCCCGTAGAGCAGGAGGAACAGGATGAAGGCGGCGTCGCAACGGCTGATGGACTCCGGAGAAATCTCCCGGCGGAACACAGTGGCCCGTTCGGCTCCGCGCACCACCGCCCATAGATTGAGGAAAATCACGGCCATGACATTGACTTTCACGCCGCCTGCCGTTGACTGGGTGCCACCGCCCACGAGCATCAAGGCTCCCATGAATAGGAGGGTCTGGGTAGACATGTCGAGGAAACTCACACTGTTGAACCCCGCCGTACGGGGACAGACGGCATTGAAAAAGGCATGGACCCAGCGGTCGGCAACCGGCAGCGGTGCCAGCGAGCGGTTCCACTCCAAGGCCGCGATGACCAGTGTGCCACCCACGAGCAACAGGGCGGAAACGAGCAGCACGATTTTCGTGTTGAGCTGGTAGAGATGTACCTGGCGGCGGAAGGGATACCTGCGTCCCAACAGCCGCCACTTGGCCCAGCGCAGTCCGTACCACAGGTTCTTCTGAAGGTTCTGCAAGACGGGAAAGCCGATGCCTCCGCACAGGATGAGACCGCTCACCACCAGGTAGAACGGCAGGTGGCCGCTCATCAGCAGCGGGTTCCCCAGTCCGCCAGGCAGGGTGGAGAACCCTGCATTGCAGAAAGCGGAAACGGAATGGAAGACAGCAAAATACAGCTCCTCGTCGGGAGTCAGGTTCCACATCTGGTGGATATCCAGCCAAATCAGCACGGCTCCGGTCCCCTCGATGGCGAGGGTGAATCCGAGGATGGACAACAGCGTAGACAGCAGGGAGTTGAGCGATTCCGAGCTGATCATGTCGCCTACCATCAGCTGGTTGTAGAGCGAAGTGCGGCCCATGAAGAACATGGCGAAGAAACTGGTCATGGTCATTACCCCCAGTCCGCCAATCTGCATCAGCACCAGCAGGACAAGCTGTCCCTTCTCAGTCAGCACTTCGGTAATGTCGATGGTGGAAAGACCGGTCACACAGGTGGCACTGGTGGCAGTGAACAGGGCATCCAGCCAGCCGATGCCGCCCACAGTGGACTCGGGCAGCATGAGCAGGCCCGAACCGACGAAGATGATGACCAGAAAACTGCAGGCCAGGATGACGGAAGGGTTGGTACGCCGCCCGAGCAGCCGCACCAGTCCGCCGGAAAGCTGGGACAAGGAGAGCAGTGTCAAGACCACTCCCCGATAGACAGGATGGTGGAAAAGCAGCCATACCCACAGCACGCCCGTGTCCGGCTCAGGACGATGGAAAACCACGGGCAATAGGGTAAGGTAGAGGAGTACATGCTGGGCCACCGTCCACACGGTGGTGCGCGACCTACCTTCCTCATCGCCCACAGCGAGCTTCAGCGTAGTATATACCAGAAACACCACCCACACCACCTGAAAGAAAGTGTGGATGACATCGGCCTCACTGATGGAAATGCGGAAGCCGTATTCGTAGATGGCGGCCATCAGGAACAGGAAGGCGCAGGCGTAGACCACGCCCGACATCCAGTGCATCAACTGATAGACTTTCGGAAGCACCATTTTCTTCCGAAAAAGGAAAAGTTCATCCCATTTGTCCAGCATAATTTGTTTATCGTTCCGTTTACGAGATTCAATGACAGGTGCAAATATACAACAAATTTCTCCTTTCGCTTGCAAGGTATCATATAAATCCCTACTTTTGGCAAAATTTTCAAACGAATCAGGATTTATGAGCAACAAACAGAAACGATTCTTCCTCCAGGAAGACGAGATACCTAAATTTTGGTACAACATCCAGGCGGACATGAAGAACAAGCCGCTGCCACCGCTGAACCCGAAAACCAAAGAGGCACTGAAGCCCGAAGACCTCTACCCGATTTTCGCCGAGGAACTGGCCCGGCAGGAACTGAACCAGACGGATGCTTGGATTGAAATTCCCGAAGAGGTGCGCGAAATGTACAAGTACTACCGCAGCACGCCGCTGGTACGCGCCTACGGACTGGAAAAGGCTCTGGGCACACCTGCCCACATCTACTTCAAGAACGAAAGTGTCAGCCCCGTCGGCTCGCACAAGCTGAATTCGGCCCTGGCACAGGCCTACTACTGCAAGCAGGAAGGGGTGACGAACGTGACGACGGAAACCGGCGCCGGACAATGGGGAGCCGCCCTCTCCTACGCGTCGAAGGTGTTCGGACTGGAAGCTGCTGTCTATCAGGTAAAGATCAGCTACGAACAGAAACCTTACCGCCGCAGCATCATGCAGACCTTCGGGGCGCAGGTCACTCCCTCGCCGTCGATGTCTACCCGGGCGGGCAAGAACATCCTGACGAAATATCCCAACCATCAGGGTTCGCTGGGAACGGCCATCTCGGAGGCCATCGAACTGGCCATGACCACTCCCAACTGCAAATACACCCTCGGCTCAGTGCTGAGCCATGTCACCCTGCACCAGACGGTTATCGGACTGGAAGCCGAGAAACAGATGGAAATGGCCGGCGAATATCCGGACATCATCATCGGCTGCTTCGGCGGCGGATCGAACTTCGGCGGCATCAGCTTCCCCTTCATGCGCCATACTATCCTGGAGGGCCGGCAGACCCGCTATGTGGCTGCCGAACCGGCTTCCTGCCCGAAGCTGACGCGCGGTAAGTTCGAATATGACTTCGGCGACGAGGCAGGCTATACGCCGCTGCTGCCCATGTTCACGCTGGGCCATAACTTCCGTCCGGCCAACATCCATGCGGGCGGCCTGCGCTACCACGGTGCCGGAGTCATCGTGTCGCAACTGCTGAAGGACAAGCTGATGGAAGCGGTGGACATTCCGCAACTGGAGTCGTTCGATGCAGGCTGCCTGTTTGCCCGTGCCGAAGGCATCATTCCTGCTCCGGAATCCTGCCACGCCATTGCTGCCGCCATCCGGGAGGCAAAGAAATGTACGGAAACAGGAGAAGAAAAGGTAATCCTGTTCAACCTGTCGGGCCACGGACTCATCGACATGACGGCATACGACCAGTACTTGGCCGGCAACCTGACCAACTATAACCTGCCAGAGGAAGAAATCGAAAAGAGCCTGGCCGATGCCGACTCGCTCAACCGATAATCTCCGCTGAGGAGGTCCTGCCTTCGAGGAGATCCTGCGGAACCGGGACATGAAAGACACAAGGAACAAAGCCTGCCGGCCTTTGTCGGTGCTTTGCTTCTTTGTGTCTTTCTCGTATCGGTCCGACAAGCATCCACACTTATTGAATACTACCATTACTCACAGCTACACTACCATTAATATATGAATACATTCGAAACGATTACTGCCGATATCAGTTCCTTCCTGTGGGGCTGGCCCATGATTATCCTGCTGCTGGGCACCCATCTGTTCCTCACCGTCCGACTACGCTTTCCTCAACGGAAAATCCTGACAGCCATCCGCCTGTCCGTCAGTCGGGATGCCGGAAGTGAAGGCGATGTCAGCCAGTTCGGTGCACTGGCCACCTCACTGGCAGCCACCATCGGCACGGGCAACATCATCGGTGTGGCAACGGCAGTCGCCTTCGGCGGTCCGGGAGCCGTATTCTGGTGCTGGATGACCGGTGTCTTCGGCATCGCAACCAAATATGCCGAAGGGCTGCTGGCCATCAAGTACCGCATCAAGAACGAGAAGGGGGAAATGACGGGAGGCCCCATGTATGCCTTGGAGCGCGGGCTGAACATGAAATGGCTGGGTGTGCTGTTCTGCTTCTTCACTGCCCTGGCCAGCTTCGGCATCGGTGGCACCGTGCAGGCCAACTCCATCTCCCTGCTGCTGCACGAGACATACGGCATCAGCGAACACCTGACGGGAGGGCTCATCGTACTGGGAGTGTCACTGGTCATCCTGTTCGGAGTGAAAGGCATAGCCCGGGTGTGCATGGCCATGGTGCCGTTCATGGCCCTGCTCTATATCGTGGGCTGCCTGTACATCCTGTTTGTCAATCGTGACTTCCTGTGGCCGGCCGTGGAACAGATTGTCAGTTCGGCCTTCACTCCCCGTGCTGCCGGCGGCGGATTCATCGGCAGCAGTTTCATGCTGGCAGCTCATTACGGCATCGCCCGCGGCCTGTTCTCAAACGAGTCGGGCATGGGGTCGGCACCCATTGTGGCAGCGGCTGCCAAGACCCGCAATCCGGTGCGGCAGGCCCTGGTGTCCTCAACTGGCACGTTCTGGGACACGGTCATCATCTGTGCGCTGACGGGACTGGTGGTGGTGAGCAGCATCCTCGCCTACCCCGACATCGACTATACGCACGGAGGTGCGCTGACAAAGGCGGCCTTCGGGAAAATCCCCTATATCGGCACTGCCATCCTGAGCTTCGGTATCGTCACCTTCGCCTTCTCGACCATCCTGGGCTGGAGCTACTATTCGGGGAAGGCCATGGAGTACCTGGTTGGACACCGTCCACGACTTATCCGCCTCTACCGGGTCGTCTGGATTCTCTCGCTCTACTTAGGGTCAATTCTGAACCTGACGGTGGTGTGGAACATCGCAGACAGCATGAATGCACTCATGGCCATCCCGAACCTGATTTCGCTGCTCCTGCTCTCCGGCGTAGCAGTCAAGGAAACGCAGAAATACCTGTGGAACGACCGGCTGGACGAGGAAGAGGAAACCTGCGTCCGCCCTTGACGGATTCCATAACCCCGGCAACATAAACATGCAGCCATCAGACGCTTCTTCACAGGAAGTCATCGTAGATTCTCGATACCGATTGCCGGAAAGTTCCGGTACCTGTTGTCACACTTGTTCCATGCCTGTTGTCACAGTCGTTCCATGAGCATTGTCACAACTGTTCCAAAAGGGTGGAACGACTGTGACAACCAGGTATGTCCCTGACAAGAAAAAGGGCGTTTCGAAATTCGATAGCATCTATCCAACTTCGACACGCCCTTTGACTATTATCAATCAATTATTTATTCACGGTTCTTTCCGCAGCAGTTCTTGTACTTCAGTCCGCTGCCACAAGGACAGGGATCGTTGCGGCCGACGGTCTTCTCGGCACGGACAGGCTCCTGACGCGCTTCGCGTGTATCTCGACTGGCAGCCGCCTTCTGGGCCTTGTCCACGAGTTCCGCTTTTTCCTCCTTATACTGCTGGCGAGGACGGGCCGCCGGTTCGGGAGCAGCCTGCTTCACTTCCTGCGGTTCCTGAACGGGAATCTGGCCGCGCATCAGCACGGAGATGGTATTGTTATTGATTTTGCTGACCATGGCATCGAAGAGGTTGACCGATTCGAGCTTGAAAATCAACAGCGGATCTTTCTGTTCGTAGCTGGCGTTCTGCACCGAATGCTTCAGTTCATCCAGTTCGCGAAGGTTTTCCTTCCAGGCATCGTCGATGGTATGGAGCAGGATGGCCTTCTCGAACGACTTCACGATTTCCTTGCATTCCGATTCGTAGGCCGCCTTCAGGTTCACGCTGATGTTGTACATGCGCTTGCCGTCGGTAATCGGAATCATGATGTTCTGGTACATCTGTCCTTGGTTCTCGTAGACAGACTTGATGACCGGCATGGCAATCTGCGCCATCCGTTCGGTCTTGCGCTTGAAAGCCGTCATCGCAGCCTGGAACAACATTTCTGCCAGGTCTTCCTTCTTCTTGCTCTGGAACTCTTCTTCAGTGTACGGGGCTTCCATGGCCAGCACCTGAAGGATTTCCATCTTGGAATCCTCAAAGTCGGCCTGGTCCACCGCATTCCAGCAACGGTCCCAAATCATGTCGACGATATCCATGCCGATACGTTCGCCCATCAAGGCGTGGCGACGCTTCGTGTAGACCACCGTACGCTGCTTGTTCATCACATCGTCGTATTCCAACAGCCGCTTACGGATACCGAAGTTGTTCTCTTCCACCTTCTTCTGCGCCCGTTCGATGGAATTGGAAATCATCTTGTGCTCAATCATCTCGCCTTCCTTGAAGCCGAGCTTGTCCATCACGGCTGCAATGCGGTCGGACGAGAACAGGCGCATCAGGTCGTCTTCGAGGGAAACGAAGAAGACAGACGATCCCGGGTCTCCCTGACGGCCGGCACGACCACGCAGCTGGCGGTCGACACGACGGGATTCGTGACGCTCTGTACCGATAATGGCCAGACCGCCTGCCGCCTTCACTTCGGGCGAGAGCTTGATGTCGGTACCACGACCGGCCATATTGGTGGCGATGGTCACGGTACTGCTCTGTCCGGCCAGTGCCACGATTTCTGCTTCCTTCTGGTGCAGCTTGGCATTCAGCACATTGTGAGGAATCTTGCGCATGGTCAGCATCTTGCTCAGCATTTCGGAGATTTCTACCGAAGTGGTGCCCACCAGCACAGGACGGCCTGCCTCGACCATCTTCACGATTTCCTCGATGACGGCCTTGTATTTCTCACGCTTGGTCTTGTAGACACGGTCGTTCATATCGATACGGGCGATGGGACGGTTGGTCGGAATCACCACGACATCGAGTTTGTAGATGTCCCAGAATTCGCCGGCCTCGGTTTCTGCCGTACCAGTCATACCACTCAGCTTGTGATACATACGGAAGTAGTTCTGCAGGGTGATGGTGGCAAACGTTTGGGTAGCCGCCTCAACCTTCACTCCTTCCTTGGCTTCCACGGCCTGGTGCAGACCGTCGCTCCAGCGGCGACCGTCCATGATACGGCCCGTCTGTTCGTCCACAATCATGACCTTTCCGTCCATGACCACGTAGTCGGTATCCTTCTCGAACATCGTGTAAGCCTTCAGCAGCTGGTTGATAGTATGCACCCGTTCGGACTTGATGGCGAAATTGGACATCAGCTCGTCCTTGCGGGCCAGCTTCTCCTCGTCCGACAGTTCATGCATGTTTTCCAGTTCGGAAAGCTGGGCAGCAATGTCGGGCAACACGAACAAGGTAGGATCCTGCGAGTTGCCGGTAATCAAGTCGACACCCTTGTCGGTCAGTTCCACACTCTTCAGCTTCTCGTCGATGACGAAGTAGAGCGGCTCTACGGCTTCGGGCATCCGCTTGTTGTTCTGTTCCATATAGATTTCCTCCGTCTTCAGCATACCGGCCTTGATGCCCGGTTCGCTGAGGAACTTGATGAGGGGCTTGTTCTTGGGCAACGCCTTGTGGCTGCGGTAGAGGGCCAGGAACCCGGCTTCCACTTCTTCCTTCTTGTCGGAAGCAATGAGGCGTTTGGCATCGGCCAGGAACTGGGTAGCCAGCCTGCGCTGGGCTTCCACCAGACGGACCACCAGCGGACGGAGTACTTCGAAGAGCTGTTCCTCGCCACGGGGCACGGGACCGGAAATAATCAGTGGAGTTCGGGCATCGTCAATCAGCACCGAGTCCACCTCGTCGACAATCGCATAGTTGTGCTTGCGCTGCACCAGGTCGCGGGGACTGGTAGCCATGTTGTCGCGCAGGTAGTCGAAACCGAATTCATTGTTGGTACCGAAGGTGATGTCGGCCATGTAGGCGCGGCGACGGGCTTCGGAGTTCGGCTGGTGCTTGTCGATACAGTCGACCGTCAGGCCGTGGAACATGTAGAGCGGGCCCATCCATTCCGAGTCACGCTTGGCCAAGTAGTCGTTGACCGTCACCACATGGACCCCGTTTCCGGTCAGGGCATTCAGAAAGACCGGGAGGGTAGCCACGAGGGTCTTACCTTCACCGGTGGCCATTTCAGCAATCTTTCCCTGGTGAAGCACCACGCCGCCGAACAGCTGTACGTCATAGTGAACCATGCTCCAGATCATCTCATTGCCTCCGGCCACCCAGTGGTTCTTCCAGATGGCCTTGTCGCCTTCGATGCGGACAAAGTCCCTGCCTTCGCCCGCCAGCCGGCGGTCGAGTTCCGTGGCCGTCACTTCAATCTCCTCATTTTCTGCCAGACGGCGGCCCGTATCCTTCACGATGGCAAAGGCTGTGGGCAACACATCGTTCAGTGCCTTCTCGTACTTCTCCAGCACATCTTTTTCCAGCTTGTCAATCTGGGCAAAAATCGGCTCACGCTTTTCGATGTCCGTTTCTTCAACGGTCGCCTTCAGTTCCTCAATCTTGCGGTTTTCTTCAACGGCCGAGTCCTTGATGTACTTCTTCAGCTCTTCCGTCTTGGCACGCAACTCGTCGTGCGATAATTTCTGGATTTCCGGATAGACTTCCTTGACTTTCATCACCCACGGCTGAATCTCCTTCATGTCACGGGTAGCCTTGTTACCAAAAATCTTGCTGATAAATTCGTTAAATCCCATTGTATGTTATTGTTTTATTATTATCGGTTGATGTAATTTGTAAAAATACGGGCGCAAAGATAACCAAATTACGGTTATCTTCCCCTTTCCAAGAAGAAAAATTATTTGCGGAGGCCGTTCAGGGGAGCGGAAGTGGCCGCATTGGGGGCCCGGATACGCATACAATGGGCTACCGTGGGAGCCACGATGCCCATCTTGACCGGGGTATAAACCACCTCGGGCTTGACGGAATTGCCGAAAAAGACCAAAGGCATGGAGGAATAGGCCTCACGCACCACCGTCGATGTCTGTGAATATTCGTCGACGACCGTCCAGCCGGGCATGACTTCCACATAAATGTCGCCCGAGAGACGCGGATGGAAACTGTTGCGAATCTTGTCGATACGCGGAGTCCAGGCTCCCAATGCCAAACGTTGGGAGGTATAGGCGTCGCGGACACCGCTCATCTGGACGATGAAATCGGCAGAACGGTCGAGTATTTCTGTCAGATTGAGTTTCTTGTCCTCAATCAGCTTATGGTTCAGGTAAATCTGGCGGTCGTACTGGGTCTCGACATACTGTCCCTGGCCGTAGAGGGCCATGAGGTACATGTTGAGCAGGGCACCACACCGCTTGATGTGGAACTCGCCTCCTGGCACCTTGAACTGAGGAGGATCTTGCGGGTCGGGGTCTGTATAACCGGTGGAAGTAATGAATACCAAGGTGTTGCGCAGCCCCACCTTGCGGTCAATCATATCGAGCAAATCACCGATGCTATTGTCCAGCCGCACGTAGGTATCCTGGATTTCCATGGCATATTCGGCATTGGACGCATGGCCGTAGTTGCCGGCATAATACGAAAGGGTCAGCAAGTCGGGCACGTTGTCCTGCCCCATGGGGGTATTCGACAGGCAGGCGTTGACGAGGCGGTTCACCTCATCGTTTACGTATGGACTGGTCTTGTACTTCTTGTATTTGTCCCGTCGCTCGGCCGTAAAATCGTGCTTGAACGACACCTGCTTGGCAGCGGAAGTGACAAAACGGTAGGAAGTGACCGGCAGATAAGGGGCCCACGCCACATTGTCGATGCGGAAATCCAATCCCTCGCGGTCGTTGTAGGAAGTGACCCAGTTGGGGAAAGAGCCATAGAAAGTCGAACCGCTCCACTTGCCAGTATCGTCATTGATCCAGAACGCTCCCTTGGCGGCATGGCCGGCCGAGAGGACCGCCATCTCGCGGGTCGGTGCAATGGAATAGACCTCGGCTCCGCCTTGCGTGGCCACCATCAGCTCGTCGGACAAGGTAGAGACAAGCAATCGCTGGGGAGAAGTGCTTTCGCCGGTATAGATGCCCATGTAGGAAGTGTCGTCCACACTCTTGATGATGCGGAGCGAAGCACGATCCATCCAGCAGTTGCCGGGAATACCGTTATAATAAGGTGTCGTCCCCGTATAGACAGCCGCCACCGACGAGGCCGCATCCACGTTGATGAAATCGTACTCGGCATTGCAATAGAATCGTCCTTCCCGCAGCAGGCGCTTGAAGCCTCGTTCGCCGTAGAGCGACGAAAAGGCCTCGATATAGTCCGTTCGGAGCTGGTCGATGGTCAGTCCCACCACCAGACGGGGAACCGCTGCATCACCGCCCTGCGCCTGCAGGGAGGACACGACGATGACGGCTATCAGGGAAGATAAGATACGTTCTTTCATGGATGTTTTCTCACTACTAATTCATGACTCGCAGATGTCACCAGCAAAGTCAGTGCCAAAGGTACAACCGATAAATTAAAATCTTGGCATCCGAAGGTGACTATTATCATAAAAAACATTAAATACACGATATTTGCCAGCGGATAAGGGTCTTTTTTGCCCTTCACGTACCGATAAGCCAACACCGGAGCATAGAGCAGCGGTACCGGATTGAAGAGCCAGAGCATCCAGTTGGACCCCACCGTGGGGTGTTCGGAAACAAAGAAGAGGAAGGCAATGATGCAGCCCGCCACCCCCTGGAGCACCATCAGCAGGACTTCCCATCCCCAGTACACGCGGCCCGTCTTCCACTGGCAGGCAGCTACGACGAAGGCCACGGCCAGCAGCACACAGGCACACGCACAAGGAGAGAGGGGAAAAGCCGTCGCCGTTTCCGCCACGGGCAAGGCCTCGATGATTTTCGCCGTCCGGCAGACCAGCGGCCGCCGGGAGCCGTCTTTATTAATAATGTAGGCATCTTCCGCATAGTTGTAAAGATAGAACGGAGCGAACATCTGCTGGCGCAGACCGATTTCTCGGTCTGCCTCGGCTCCGAGGCACAAGTCAATGCCCAATTCATCCCACGGAGACCCCTTCGTAAACTCATGGACAATGCTCCGGTAGGACTTGCCGACCAGCGAATCGGGATAGACCACCCGGCCTTCTACCGCCCGTTCCACCTGGTCGCGAGCACGGGTAGTACAGTTATCGTAGAAGTAATTATAGCGATAGACGCGGTTTTCCGGTCGGTAGTTGTCTTCCAGCAGCTCCAGCAGTCTCCGCTTTTCGGAAGCTGTGAGGTTCAGCTCCTGTTCGTAGACCGAGGATCCGCGAAGCGCATACTCGCTCTCGAAATAAGGATAAGGCATCACACCCAGCTGGTAATCCGTCTCTCCTTTGACAAAGCGCAAGACGAAATTCGGCGTATGGAAGTTGAACATCCCATAATTGAACACCACATCCACCCCACGGTCCGGACGCTGGCAACGGAGAGCCGTATGCCCAAAGAGCGCATAGACTTCCTGGCCTGGTTCGCAGGTGAGCAGACTGAAGCGCAGGCTGTCCTGCATCGCTACCGCCGGTACAGCCACGGCGGCCAACAGCCACAAAAGCAGGTATTTTATTCTTCTTGTCATGATTGGGTACGTTTGTTTCGGATGCAAAAGTACGCCTAATATTTGATAACATTCAAATAAAATCTTCAATTTATTGCCTGTAGTATTCTTTTTTTGCGTTACTTTGCAGTCGGAAAACAAAAAGACGAACGTGAATTTAGTAATAGACATAGGCAATACGGTCGCCAAACTTGCCGTCTTCGACCAGGATGAAGTGGTGGAAGTGTTGCGAGGTTCGAACCATTCATTGGACTGCCTGTCGATGTTATGCGGCAAGTATCCCATTGAGCGGGGCATCATCGCATCGGTCATCACGCTGAGCAAGACCATCCGTCGCCAGTTGGCCAAAGCAGGATTCCCAGTGATGGAACTGACCTGCGACACCCCCGTACCGATTACGAATTGCTACAAGACTCCCCAGACCCTGGGCATGGACCGGCTGGCAGCCGTCGTGGGAGCCAACTATCTCCTGCCGGGAAAGGACCTGCTGGTCATCGATGCCGGAACCGCCGTGACCTACGAGTTCATCGACAAGGAAGGCCGCTATTGGGGCGGCAACATATCGCCGGGCATCTACACCCGCTTCAAGGCACTCAACGCCTGCTGCGACCAGTTGCCCCTCATCGACAAGGAAGGCGACAGTCCGGACTTCGGCTACAGTACCGAAACGGCTATCCGGGCCGGAGTCATCAAAGGGATGGAATTTGAAATTGCCGGCTATATCGGCCTTTTGCAAAAGAAATATCCCGGACTTTTGGTTTTTTTAACAGGCGGAGATAGATTTTCTTTTGAAACAAACTTAAAAAGTATCATCTTTGCAGATAGATTTTTAGTGTTGAAAGGTTTAAACAGAATATTGAATTACAATGTCAACTAAGAATGTACTTATTAGCGCTGCCCTGCTGGCGGGTTCTCTGACAACTTACGCCCAGACCAGCACTAACTCTCCTTATACGAGGTATGGATTGGGCCAGCTGTCCGACCAGGCTTTCGTCAACAATGCTGCCATGGGCGGCATGGGATACGGCTTGCGCACGAACTGCCACATCAATACCTTGAATCCGGCCTCCTATTCAGCAGTCGACTCGCTGACGTTCATGTTCGATACAGGACTGACCCTGACGCGCTCGGACTTCGAGGAAAACGGCTACAAGACCAACGCTAAAAATTCTACGTTCGACTACATGGTGATGCAGTTCCGCCTGATTCCGCGGCTGGGATTCGCCATGGGATTGCTACCCTACTCCAATGTGGGCTACAATTTCAGCCGAACGGCTTCCGTGCCGGGTAATGAGGAGGTGACGGCCACCAACCTGTTCTACGGCGAAGGGGGACTACACCAGGTATTCGCCGGACTGGGCTTCCGCGTACTGCCCAACCTGTCCGTCGGGGCGAATGTAGGCTACCTGTACGGCAATCTAGACTACAGCACCGGACTGAGCCTGAGCACCACCAGCGACCGCAGCATCGTCTACAACAATATCAGTGTAAAGAGCTACAAGGCGGACCTCGGCGCACAATATACCTACGAGCTGAACAAAAACCACCGCTTCACGCTGGGAGCCGTCTACGGACTAGGGCACCAGCTGAACTGCAAGGAAACAAAAGGCATACAGATTATAGAGAACGCCTCGCAACCCAGCTATTCGGCAAAGGACGAGGAACTGATAGAAGACGCTTACGGCATCCCGACAACGTTCGGTGTGGGAGTGGTCTACCAGCAGAAAAACAACCTCACCGCCGGCATTGACTATGAGCTGCAGAAATGGTCGGATGTGGAATACAGCGGGGAGAAAGGGAAATACAACGACCGCCATCGGGTGGCTGCCGGCATGGAGTTCCTGCCCAATCCGCTGGGACGCGCCTACTGGAAACGCATCCGCTACCGGGCCGGTGTCCATTATACGTCCTCTTATCTGAAGTTGCCCACGGGCGACGGGCCGAAGGAATATGGCATCAGTGCCGGTTTCGGGCTGCCACTTCACCTGTACCAGCGCAACACCGTGCTGAGCGTGACAGGACAATATACCCGTGTGAAGCCGTCGGCCGGCCACCTGTTGTCGGAGAACCGCTTCGAACTGAAAATCGGGCTGACCTTCATCGAGCACTGGTTCATGAAGTGGAAAGTGAACTGACGAATAACGGCTGTACCGCTGCCAGCAGCCTCCCCAAGGACACCGAAACGTTAACCCCAAAATAAGAAACAACTGAAACTTAAAAACTTAATATTTACATACTACGATGAAAATGAAGATGTTTACAATGCTGTTTGCACTGTCAATGGGTACAACAGCTTTTGCTCAAACCGGATTAGCATCCGGAACAAGATTCGGTCATGGTGAAGACAGCTTGAACTGTCTGAAAAACATCAGTATCTACACCGAATATGTGAAGACCAACAATTTCAAGGATGCCTATACGCCTTGGAAAGCAGTTTTCACTGACGCTCCTGTCGCACAGGTGAGCACCTATACGAACGGTGCAAAAATCCTGCGCGGACTCATCGCCAGCACCAAGGATGCCGCCCAACAGAAGAACTATCTGAACGAGCTGATGGGGGTTCACGACCAGCGTATCAAATACCTGGACGAACTGAACAAGCTTGTGAAGAAGCCCGAAACCAAGGGAGCCATTCTCGGTATGAAAGCACACGACATGATTGCCTTCTCGGGAGCCAATCTGGACGTAAACGCCGCTTATGCCATCGTAAAGGAAGCTGTCGAACTGGAAAAGGCCGGCAGCGACTACTTCATGCTGCAGGACTACATGGACATGTCATCGAAGAAGCTGAAAATCGATGATGCCCACAAGGAACAGTTCATCCAGGACTACCTGGCTGCAGCTGCTTATGCAGACGAAGCCTACAATGCCGCCACAAAGGAAACAACCAAGAAGAACCTGAAGACAGCCAAGGACAATGTAGATGCCTACTTCATCAATTCAGGTGCCGCATCGTGCGAAAACCTGCAGAACATCTACGGCCCGAAAGTGGCCCAGAACAAGACGAACCTGGACTACCTGAAGCAGGTGATCAGTGTGATGCAGCTGCTGAGATGTACGGAAGAGGAAGCTTACTTCCAGGCTTCTGAATTCGCTCACGCCATCGAGCCGACTTCTGCTACGGCTGCCGGTTGCGGTTACATGTATTATAAGAAAGGTGACCTGGAAAAGGCCATCAGTTACTTCGACCAGGCCATCGAACTGGAAAGCGACCCCTTGAAGAAGGCAGACAACTGCTACAACGCTGCTGTAGTGCTGATGAGCAAGAAGATGTATGGCCGCGCCAAGACCTATGCCAACAAGGCCATCGCCACCAATGCCAACTGCGGAAAGGCGTATATCCTGATTGCACAGATGTATGGTGCAAGCCCCAACTGGAGCGACGAAAGTGCGCTGAACAAGTGTACCTACTTCGCAGCTATCGACAAGCTGCAGCGTGCCAAGAGTGTAGACCCCAGCGTAGCCGAAGAAGCTGACAAGCTGATCCGCACGTATGCTGCCTACACTCCGAAGGACGAAGACCTGTTCTTCCTCGGACTGAAGAAGGGCAACTCCGTCACCATCGGTGGATGGATTGGCGAAACAACCACCATCCGATAATTTCCAACGTCATGTCAGCAAGACACAACGAAAAGAATCATAGGATGTTATTCAACATAACAGTTGCCCTCCTGGCAACTGTTATGTTGCTTTTTTTGCCTGCATGCAACGGCCAGAAGAAAAACCTCGCCGATGCGGTCAGGGACCAGGACTCCATTCCTGACATGCGCACCACCGGGGTGCAGACCTTCATCTCCGACTCCGGACTGATACGCTACAAAATCATCACCTCCGAATGGCTGGTCTACAGCCGTATCGATTCGCCCTATTGGGCCTTCAAAAAGGGTATCTACCTGGAAAAGTTCGACACCCTGTTCCGCGTGGACGCCAGCATCAAGGCTGACACCGCTTACTATTACGACCGGAAAAAGCTGTGGGAACTGCGCAGCAACGTACACATCCGCAGCCAGAAAGGCGACAAGTTCGACACCCAACTGCTGTATTGGGACCAGGGGAAGGAACGAATTTACTCCGACCGCTACATCCGCATCGAACAGGTCGACAAGGTACTCACTGGCTATGGCTTCGAATCGAACCAACAGATGACTGAATACCAGATTTTCAACAACACCGGCATCTTCACCGTGGAGGACACGGCACCGGTGGACAGCACGCAACAACATTAGAAATTCCGTACCGACATGGGACTATACATAGAACTGCTTATCGTCATGGCGTTTTCCGCCTTCTTCTCGGGAATGGAAATTGCCTTTGTCTCCTCCAACAAGCTCCGCTTCGAACTGGGCAAAGGCAATGACCTGACAACCCGTATCCTTTCCATCTTCTACCGTTACCCGAACAACTTCATTTCCACCATGCTGGTGGGAAACAACATCGCACTGGTCATCTACGGTATCTGGATAGCCCGCATCATCGAGGGGTTCATCCCTGACGGATACACAGTCAACGAAGCGGCCTTGGTGGCTTTCGAGACCATTGTTTCCACCCTCATCATCCTGGTGACGGGCGAATTCCTGCCGAAGACCCTCTTCAAAATCGATCCGAACGCCACCTTGCGCATCTTTGCCCTGCCGGCCTTCATCGGCTACGTGGTGCTCTACCCCATCAGCCTTTTCTCGACCTTCATCTCCAGGATGCTGCTGCGCCTGACCGGAATCCGCATCAACAAAGAAGCCCAGGAGAAGGCCTTTACAAAGGTGGATCTCGACTATTTCATCCAGAGCAGCATCGACGACATACAGGACCAGAACGCGATTGATACCGAAATCAAGATTTTCCAGAACGCACTGGACTTCTCCAGCATCCGCATCCGCGACTGCATGGTGCCGCGTACGGAGATCATCGCCATCGAAGTCAACGAACCGATTGAAGAGCTGAAGGACATCTTCATCGAGAACGGAATCAGCAAGGTGATTGTCTACAAGGAGAACATCGACAACATTGTGGGCTACATCCACTCGTCCGAAATGTTCAAAGCTGAAACCGACTGGCGGAAAAACATCCGTTCGATTCCCATCGTCCCCGAAACGATGAGCGCACACAAGCTGATGAAGCTGTTCATGCAGCAGAAGCGGTCGCTGGCCGTAGTGGTGGACGAGTTTGGTGGCACCTCCGGCATCGTGGCCCTCGAAGACCTCGTGGAAGAAATCCTGGGCGACATCGAGGACGAACACGACATCGACTCCACGGTTGCCAAGGCACTCGACAACGGGGAATACATCTTCTCCGGACGACTGGAAATCGAACGGGCGAATGAAGAGTTCGGACTGGACCTTCCCGAAAGCGACGAATACCAAACCATCGGCGGGCTGATTCTGCACGAATACCAGAGCATCCCCAAGCCGCACGAAATCATCCATATCCAGCAGTTCCAGTTCCGTATCATCAAGGCTACAGCCACGAAAATCGAGCTGGTGAAGCTGAAAGTGAATAATTGACGCATTTTTTCATCGGAAAATATAGCAACGAAACGGCATTTTTTGTATCTTCGTGCCCTAAATTCGGATATACGAAAAAACAATAATAAAATAACAACTTTAAATGGCAACATTACAAAAAATCAGAAGCAAAGGACCCCTGTTGGTCATTGTGATTGGTCTTGCCCTTTTCGCCTTTATCGCAGGCGATGCCTGGAAAGTGCTCCAGCCGCATACGGGCAAGCAGAACGTAGGAGAAGTAAACGGAACCGCTCTTTCAGCACAGGACTACCAGAAGCTGGTGGACGAAATGAGCGAAGTCATCAAACTGACAAACGGCCTCAGTGCCCTCTCCGAAGAACAGCTGACGCAAATCAAGGACCAGGTATGGCAGACGTATGTCAACAACGAGTTGATTGCAGCCGAAGCCGAGAAGCTGGGACTGACCGTGACGAATGCGGAAATCCAGAACATCATCGAGGAAGGCACACACCCGCTGCTGATGCAGACTCCGTTCCGCAACCCGCAGACCGGTGCCTTCGACAAAGATATGCTGAAGCAGTTCCTCGTGACCTATGCCAATCTCGGCAGTTCCAACATGAGCGCACAGTTCGTTGAGTACTATCAGAAAATGGGCAACTTCTGGAATTTCATCGAAAAGACCCTGAAGCAGACCACACTGGCACAGAAATACCAGGATCTGATTGCCAAGTCCTTCATCTCGAACCCCGTCGCTGCCGAAGATGCTTTCAACGGCCGCACCCAGGAATCGGACATCCTGCTGGCAGGTATTCCCTACTCCTCCATCAGCGACTCTACCGTGACCGTGAGCGATGCCGACATCAAGAAGCTGTACGAAGAACGTAAAGAGACCTTCAAGCAGCCGGTAGAAACCCGCGACATCAAGTACATCGACTTCCGGGTCACTCCTTCCGAAACAGACCGTCAGGATGTATTGCAGGAAGTCACTGAGTACAGCAACCAGCTGGCAGACATCACCAGCGATTTCGGTGCCTTTGTCCGCTCTACGGGTTCCACCGTCATCTACGCCGACATTCCGGTGAATAAGAGCGTATTGCCATCGGATGTGGCTGCCCGTCTGGATTCCACTTCCATCGGTGAAGTCTACGGTCCTTACTACAACCAGACCGAGGATTCCTACAATGTCTTCAAGATTGTCGCCAAGACGACAGCTCCCGACTCGATTGAGTTCCGTCAGATTCAGGTCTATACCGATACGGAAGCCAAGACAACCGCATTGGCAGACAGTATCTTCACCGCTCTGAAGGGAGGTGCCAACTTTGCAGAAGTCGCCAAGGTATATGGCCAGGAAGGAACAGCGAACTGGATCAGCGCATCGGCTTGGGAAAGTGCCACACTGGATGCCGACAACGCCCAGTTCATCAACACCCTCATCAGCCAGCCGGTGAACGAACTGGCCAACCTGAAAGTGGGCCAGGCCAACATCATCCTGCAGGTTACTGCCAAGAAGGTGATGAAGGACAAATATAAAGTAGCTATCGTGAAGCGTCCTGTGGAATTCAGCAAGGACACCTACAACAAGGCCTACAATGCGTTCAGCCAGTTCGTAGCAGCCAACACAACACTGGCCGACATGGAAAAGAATGCTGAAGAAAGCGGCTACACCGTTATCCCCCGCCAGGGTTTCAGCAGCGCCGAACACTATGTAGGTGGCGTGAAATCCACTCGCGAAGCCTTGAAATGGGTGTTCGATGCCAAACCGGGCCAGGTATCTCCGCTCTATGAATGCGGCGAGAACGACCACCTGATGGTAGTGGCACTGGAACGTGTCAACAAGAAAGGATATGTCAACATCAACCAGGTAGCTGACATGCTGCGTGCAGAAATCCGCCGCGACAAGAAGGCTGCCCAGATTATGAGCCAGATGCAGGGATTCAATACCCTGTCGCAGGTAACTGCCATGAAGGATGCTGTCAGCGATACAGTGAAGCACGTGACTTTCTCCGCACCGGCTTACATCTCAGTGGCCCGTGCCAGCGAACCGGCTGTCAGTGCCGTAGCTGCCAAGACGGCAGAAGGTCAGGTTTCCGCTCCTGTCAAGGGAAATGCCGGTGTCTATATGATTCAGGTATTGGCCAAGAACAAGAGTGCCGAGGAATTGGATGCCAAGAAAGAAGAAACCACGCTGTCGAGCATGGCCATGCGTTTCGCCAGCCAGACGATTTACGAATTGCGCGAGAAAGCGAAAGTCGTCGACGAACGTTACCTCTACTTCTAAAATAGCCAGTCCTACCGACTGATTCCTTTCATTGTCATGCTGAGCATAGCGAAGCATCTGTAAAGCAATCCGTAGATGCCTTCAGATTTTCCCGATGTTCAGCATGACAATTTTTTATAGGCAGGACGGAAGTTGCATGAAAAAGACGCGGGTGTGTCAGCTTTTGGAAGTAGGCTTCCTGTTGACACTCCCGCGTCTATATGATTCTGTCTGTTTCCTCAAAAGGCCTGTTACTCGAACAGGCTTTTGAACTTCTTGAAGATTTTCTCTTTCAGCGTAGGATTCGGCTGGAAACTTTCCGACTCCTGCCATTTCTCCAGTGCCTGACGTTCTTCCTTGGTCAGCGTCTCCGGAATGTAGACACTGACGTTCACCAGCAGATCGCCCGTACCGGTATTGTAGCCGTAGCTATTGATATTCGGCAATCCCTTGCCCCGCAAGCGGAGCACCTTGCCCGGCTGCGTGCCCGGCTCAATCTTAATCTTGGCTCGTCCGTCCACAGTAGGAATCTCCACCGAGGCTCCCAAGGCGGCCTGGGGAACACTCAGCAGCAGGTTATAAATCAGGTCACTCTCGTCGCGAATCAGGTCAGGATGCTTTTCTTCCTCAATCATGACCAGCAAATCGCCCGGCACCCCGTTGTGCTTGCCGGCATTGCCTTTGCCGTTCAGCGTCACCTGCATTCCTTCGGCCACACCGGCAGGTATCTTCACCGTAACGACTTCTTCGCCGTAGACGATGCCTTCGCCACCGCAGACCTTACACTTGTTCTTGACAATCTTGCCCTCACCGCCACACTGCGGACATACCGTCTGCGTCTGCATCATACCGAAGATACTCTGCTGAGTACGGGTCACACTTCCGGTACCGTGGCAGGTCGGACAGGTTTCCACCCCGTCACTCCCCTCGGCACCCGTACCGTGACAATGGCTGCAGGGCACATATTTCTTCAACTTGAACTTTTTCTCTACGCCGGTAGAGATTTCCTTCAGCGAGAGCTTCACCTTCACGCGCAAATCCGACCCGCGGAACTTGCGCTGGTGCGACTGTCCGCCGCCTCCTCCGAAGCCACCGCCGAAGCCTCCGAAACCGCCGGAATGACCACCGAAAATGTCGCCGAACATCGAGAAGATATCGTCCATCGACATTCCCTGTCCACCAAAGCCGCCGAAGCCACCAGCACCTCCGCCACCGGCTGCTCCGTCCACACCGGCAAACCCGAACTGGTCGTAACGCGAGCGCTTGTCCGGATTACTCAACACTTCATAGGCTTCAGCCGCTTCCTTGAACTTCTCTTCCGCTTCCTTGTCACCCGGATTGCGGTCGGGATGATACTGGATGGCTTTCTTGCGGTAAGCCTTCTTGATTTCATCTGCTGTGGCTGTCTTGGCAACCCCCAGCACCTCGTAATAATCTCTTCTTGCCATGATGTTTATATCCGTCTATCGAAGGAAACAATCTTTTTCTTACTGTGCCACCACCACTTTCGCGTGGCGAATCACTTTATCATTCAGTTTGTAGCCCGTCTGTACGCAGTCGAGCACCTTGCCCTTCTGTTCTTCATCGGGTGCCGGCACCAATGCCACGGCTTCGTGGAAATCCGTATCGAACGGCTGACCTACAGGCTCCATCTTCTCCAGGCCTTCCTGACCGAGTCCTTTCAGGAACTTCTGGTAGATCAGGTCTACCCCCTGCACGATGGCCGCAATGTCATCGCTTTTCTGCATCGTGGCCAGAGCACGTTCCAAGTCGTCCAGAATGGGCAGGATGGCTGTGATGGCCTTCTCGCCACCGTTCTTGATCAGTTCGGCTTTCTCCTTCAGCGTCCGCTTGCGGTAATTGTCGAACTCGGCCACCGAACGCAAGTATTTGTCTTTCATTTCTTCAAGAGCCCGCTTGGTTTCAGCCAATTCCTTTGCCTGTTCGTCGCAGCAAGCAGTTTCTTCCTTCTGGTCGGCTGCTGTTTCCTGGGTTTCTTCGGCAGGGGTACCTTCTTGGTTCTTTACTACTTCTTCCTCTTGTGAGGGATGATTTTCTTGTGTACTCATATTGTGATGATTTTTATGTGTGCAATAGTTTATGAATTCGTTTCTGACTGGTAAGTCGCTACACGACCAGCAAAAAGTGTGCCTAACTCTCTTTTTGCCCCATTCAGGCTGCAAAATTACTAAAAATATGTCACACTGTCATAGCTGTTCCGTTTAAAATGCGTATCTTTGTCGACAAAGAGATCAAATAGTAATATAAAATAAGGTAAAGAGACATGATTACAGTTTCGAACGTAGCCGTTCAATTTGGTAAAAGAGTTTTATACAATGATGTGAACCTGAAGTTCACCAATGGTAATATCTATGGCATTATCGGTGCCAACGGTGCCGGAAAATCCACCTTTCTGAAAGTGATTTCGGGCGAACTGGACCCCACCAAGGGCAGTGTAACCTTAGGGCCGGGCGAACGCCTTTCGGTATTGAGTCAGGACCACTTCAAGTTCGACAGCCATACGGTGCTCGATACCGTACTGATGGGACATACCGTGCTGTGGGACATCATGAAAGAGCGTGAAGTGCTCTATGCCAAGGAAAACTTTACCGACGAGGACGGCATCCGTGCCGCCGAACTGGAAGAAAAGTTCGCCGAACTGGAAGGATGGAACGCCGAAAGCGATGCGGCCATCCTGCTGAGCGGATTGGGTATCAAGGAAGACAAGCACTACCTGATGATGGGCGACCTGAGCGGTAAGGAGAAGGTGCGCGTAATGCTGGCACAGGCCCTGTTCGGCAATCCGGACAACCTGCTGCTTGACGAGCCGACCAACGACCTGGACATGGACACCGTCACTTGGCTGGAAGAATACCTCTCCAACTTCGAACATACCGTACTGGTGGTCAGCCACGACCGTCACTTCCTCGACTCGGTGTGCACCCATACGGTCGACATTGACTTCGGAAAAGTGAACCTCTTTGCCGGCAACTATAGCTTCTGGTACGAATCCAGCCAGCTGGCCCTGCGCCAGCAGCAGAACCAGAAGGCCAAGGCGGAAGAAAAGAAGAAGGAACTGGAGGAATTCATCCGCCGCTTCTCGGCAAACGTAGCCAAGTCCAAGCAGACCACCAGCCGCAAGAAGATGCTGGAGAAACTGAATGTGGACGAGATCAAGCCTTCCTCGCGCAAATACCCGGGCATTATCTTCAGCATGGACCGCGAACCGGGCAACCAGATTCTGGAAGTGTCGGGTCTGAAAGCCGTCACCGACGACGGAGTTACCTTGTTCGACGATGTGAACTTCAACGTGGAGAAGGGGGACAAGATTGTCTTCCTGAGCCGCGACCCGCGTGCCATGACCGCCCTGTTCGAGATTATCAACGGCCACCGCAAGGCGCAGGCCGGACATTTCAACTGGGGTGTCACCATCACGACGGCTTACCTGCCGCTGGACAATACCGACTATTTCAACAGCGACCTGAACCTCGTCGACTGGCTGAGCCAATACGGGGAAGGAAATGAGGTGGTCATGAAAGGGTTCCTGGGCCGTATGCTGTTCTCGGGCGAAGAGGTGCTGAAAAAGGTCAACGTATTGTCGGGCGGCGAGAAAATGCGCTGTATGATTGCCCGCATGCAGCTGCGCAACGCCAACTGTCTGATTCTGGACACGCCGACCAACCACCTGGACCTGGAGTCTATCCAGGCTTTCAACAACAACCTGAAGATTTACAAAGGCAATGTGCTGTTCGCTTCGCACGACCATGAATTCATCGAGACCGTAGCCAACCGCATCATCGAGTTGACGCCTAACGGCATCATCGACAAGATGATGGAGTACGACGAATACATCACCTCCGACCATATCAAGGAGATGCGTGCCCGGATGTATGGCGACAAATGATAATTATTCTCAAATTTCAACGCATTTCTTCGGTGGTTTCCGACTATTTTTCTATCTTTGAAAAGAGAATATAGGACCACACATTATGAGATATATTTTATGCATACTGATCGGATATCTGCCGTCCCTGCTTTGGGCACAGACGGCAGATATTCCTGTTCCCGACAAGACAACCACAGCCGACACCCTGTGTGCTACCTTCCGCGGCGACCTGTTGACCGCCCCTGTTCCCGCTCCCTTCGACCTATACGGCATCACGCCGCTCAGCTATAGCTATGCAGCCTGGGAGCTCCATCCCGGCATGAACGCCAATATTGGGATGAGCCTCACCTTCAGCCCCAGTTCGTGGATGCCTTCAGGAGTGGGTTTCGGACAGGATGTCGCCTTGCTCTATGCCACTCCCCTCACCTCACGGCTCAGCGTGGCAGGAGGTGTCTATGCCAGCAATCTCAACTGGGGACGGCTCAACTACCGCAACGTGGGCCTTGCCGCCATTGCCGCCTACCGGCTCAATGACCGCATCAGCCTGTATGCCTACGGCAATAAATCACTGACCCAGCAACCCACTTCTCCGCTCTACGCTCCCCTACCCCAGTTCAATGCCGACCGCATTGGCGGCATGGTCAACTTCAAGGTAGGCGAAAGTGCTTCCATCGGCATCGGTTTCGAAGGCACCCGTTACCCCGGAGGGTATTATTGACCCATACAAAAGGACATTTTATCCAATACACAATATTTTAGAACCCTATAAATCAAATAAAATGAAAAAGTACCCGAAAATCGGTATCCGTCCTACCATTGACGGACGTCAGGGAGGCGTACGTGAAAGCCTCGAAGAAAAAACCATGAACCTGGCCAAGGCTGTGGCTGAACTCATCTCCTCGAACCTGAAGAACGGCGACGGCAGTCCCGTGGAATGTGTCATTGCCGACTCTACCATCGGTCGTGTCGGCGAAAGCGCCGCCTGCGCCGAAAAATTTGAACGCGAAGGTGTGGGAGCGACCATCACCGTCACCAGCTGTTGGTGCTATGGTTCGGAAACCATGGACATGCATCCGCACTGGCCGAAAGCCGTCTGGGGATTCAACGGCACCGAACGGCCGGGAGCTGTCTATTTGGCAGCTGTTCTGGCAGCCCATGCCCAGAAAGGATTGCCGGCCTTTGGCATCTACGGCCACGATGTACAGGACCTTGATGACAACACCATTCCCGCCGATGTAGCTGAGAAGCTGCTCCGCTTTGCCCGTGCCGCCATGGCTGTAGCCAATATGCGCGGCAAGAGCTACCTGTCTTTCGGCAGTGTCTGCATGGGTATTGCCGGCTCCATCGTCGACCCGAACTTCTTCCAGGAATACCTCGGTATGCGCAATGAAAGCGTAGACGAGACGGAAATCCTGCGCCGCATCGAAGAAGGCATCTACGACCACGAAGAATATGCCAAGGCCATGGCATGGACTGAAAAGTACTGCAAGCCCAATGAAGGAGAAGACTTCAAGAACCGTCCCGAGAAGCGCAAGACCCGTGAAGAGAAAGATGCCGACTGGGAATTCATCGTCAAGATGACCCTCATCATCCGTGATATGATGGTGGGTAACCCGAGACTGAAAGAACTGGGCTACAAGGAAGAAGCCATCGGTCATAACGCCATCGCAGCCGGCTTCCAGGGACAGCGCCAGTGGACCGACTGGAAACCGAACGGCGACTTTACCGAATCGCTGATGAACACTACGTTCGACTGGAACGGCATCCGTGAAGCGTATGTGCTGGCTACGGAAAACGACGCCTGCAACGGTGTTGCCATGCTGTTCGGACACCTGCTGACCGGCCGCGGACAGATGTTCTCGGATGTCCGCACTTACTGGAGCCCCGAAGCAGTGAAGCGTGTCACCGGCAAGGAAGTGACCGGAATGGCCAAGAACGGATTCATCCACCTCATCAACTCGGGTGCCACTACCCTCGATGCAACGGGCGAAAGCCGGAACGCTGCCGGCGAACCCTGCATGAAGCCGAACTGGGAAATGACGGAAGCCGATGTGGAAGCCTGCCTGAAGGCCACCACTTGGTATCCGGCCGACCGCGACTATTTCCGTGGCGGAGGTTTCTCCAGCAACTTCCTCTCCAAGGGCGGAATGCCCGTCACCATGATGCGCCTGAACCTCGTGAAGGGTCTTGGCCCCGTGCTGCAGATTGCAGAAGGATGGACGGTCAACATCGACCCGGAAATCAACGACAAGCTGAACATGCGTACAGACCCCACGTGGCCGACCACCTGGTTCGTTCCCCGTTTGTGCGACAAGCCTGCTTTCCGCGATGTCTACTCCGTCATGAACAACTGGGGTGCCAACCACGGTGCCATCAGCTACGGCCATATCGGTGAAGACCTCATCACCCTGGCTTCCATGCTCCGCATCCCGGTCTGCATGCACAACATCGACGAAGACCGACTGTTCCGTCCGGCCGCCTGGAATGCTTTCGGCATGGACAAGGAAGGTGCTGACTACCGTGCCTGCCAGAACTACGGACCGATTTACAAGTAAATAAAGAGGAAAGTGTGTCAAAACTCAACGATACATATCGAATTGTCATTCAGAACGTATGCGAAGAATGGCAGACAGCATGATGGACCGATTCTGTTTTGGCACACCTTCTGTTCATTACTTGACCGGTCTTCTCTACGAAAACCTCATTAATTATCATTATAACAGCAACATTAACCCCTAAAAGACTATGATCAACCGTTTTGTATTAAACGAAGTATCCTACTTCGGTCCCGGCGCACGCGAAGTGCTGCCCAAAGAAATCAGCCGCTTGGGCCTCCACAAGGCTTTTGTAGCCACCGATAAAGACTTGGTAAAGTTCGGCGTTGCCGACAAGGTACTCGAAGTGTTGCGCAATGCATCGATTCCTTATGAACTCTTCACTGAAATCAAGCCCAATCCCACCGTTTCCAACGTGAAGGCAGGCGTGAAGGCATTCGCTGAATCAGGTGCCGACTTCATCCTCGCCATCGGCGGAGGTTCCTCCATCGATACTTCGAAGGCCATCGGCATCATCACGAACAATCCCGACTTCAGTGACGTCGTATCGCTCGAAGGCGTAGCCGACACCAAGAAGAAGTCCGTACCCATCATCGCCCTGCCTACTACAGCCGGTACTGCAGCCGAAGTGACCATCAACTATGTCATTACCGACGAGGAAAACCAGAAGAAGATGGTGTGCGTTGACCCGAACGACATTCCTGCCATCGCCATCGTCGATGCCGAACTGATGTACACCCTTCCCAAGAGCCTCACGGCTGCTACCGGACTGGATGCACTGACGCACGCCATCGAAGGCCTTATCACCAAAGGGGCCTGGGAGATGAGCGACATGTTCGAAATCAAGGCCATCGAGATGATTGCCCGTTACCTGGAAACGGCTGTCAACGAACCGAAGAACCCCGAAGCCCGAAATGGCATGGCAGTCGCCCAGTACATTGCCGGCATGGCCTTCTCGAATGTAGGTCTGGGTGTCGTACACGGCATGGCTCACCCGCTGGGAGCCATCTTCGACATTCCTCACGGTGTGGCCAATGCCCTGCTGTTGCCCACTATCATGGAATTCAATGCGCCTGCCGCCCTCGACAAGTACGTTGAGATTGCCAAGGCCATGGGAGTCTATGAACGGGACATGAGCCGCGAAGCAGCTGCCGAAGCTGCAGTCAAGGCAGTCAAGGAACTGTCCGTACGGGTAGGCATTCCGCAGCATCTCACCGACCTGGGTATCCATGCCGAAGACCTGCCGCGGCTGGCAGAGGCCGCCTTTGCCGATGTCTGCACACCGGGCAACCCGCGCGAAGTGGACAAGGACATTATCCTCGAACTGTACAAGAAAGTGTTGTAAACCATCCATCGCCGTGGGTGTGTCAAAACAAGAATTGCTTGTCATTTTGTTTGTCATTCTGAATCCCCATTATTCTTTGTGTGAAATGATTTGATGATGACATTGTAGGGGCGGACCTGCGTGTCCGCCCGGAATGCCGAGGTAGATGTTTCCGGGCAGACACATAGGTCTGCCCCTACAGTTTCATCATTGGTAGGCATATTGACTTTTGATACATTCCCGTACGTTTTTCCAAACCATTTGATAACCCCATGAACACCAACAAGAATCAACGTATCCTGCACGACGGCAATATCAGTTACGTCGTACCTTTCATTCTTATCACCTCCTGCTTTGCCCTGTGGGGATTTGCGAACGATATCACGAACCCCATGGTGAAGGCCTTCTCGAAAATCTTCCGTATGAGTGTCACCGAAGGCACCCTGGTACAGGTCGCCTTCTACGGAGGCTATTTCGCCATGGCCTTCCCGGCAGCCATGTTCATCCGCCGCTACACTTACAAGGCCGGTGTCCTGCTCGGTCTGGGCATGTATGCCTTCGGTGCCTTCCTGTTCTATCCGGCCATGAAGATGGGCAACTATTACCCCTTCCTGCTGGCCTATTTCATCCTCACCTGCGGACTGTCGTTCCTGGAAACCAGCTGTAATCCCTACATCCTCTCCATGGGGTCGGAGGAAACGGCTACCCGTCGCCTCAACATGGCACAAGCCTTCAACCCGATGGGGTCGCTGCTGGGCATGTATGTGGCCATGAATTTCATCCAGAACCGCCTGCACCCCATGGACACTGCCGAACGTGCCACCCTCTCGCAGGAGGAATTTGAAATCATCCGGGATGCCGACCTGAATACTTTGGTCACTCCCTACCTCATTATCGGTGCAGTCATCCTCGTCATGCTCATCGTCATCCGTCTGAAGAAGATGCCGAGCTACACCGACCAAAACAAACGGATTGATTTCCTCCCCACCCTGCGCCGTATCTTCCGGAAGGCCAACTATCGGGAAGGTGTCATCTCGCAGTTCTTCTATGTAGGCGCACAGATTATGTGCTGGACTTTCATCATCCAGTACGGCACGCGCTTGTTTACCTCCTACGGCATGGGAGAACAGGAAGCGGAAGTGCTCTCTCAAAAGTACAACATCATCGCCATGACCATCTTCTGCGCCAGCCGCTTTGTCTGCACCTTCCTGCTGAAATATTTCAATCCGGGAGCCTTGCTGAAGACCTTGGCCATCGCAGCCTGCTGCTTCACGCTGGGTGTCATCGGCTTCAAGAACTATTGTGGCATCTACTGTCTGGTCGGCGTATCGGCCTGCATGTCGCTGATGTTCCCCACCATCTATGGTATTGCGCTGAAGGGCTTGGGCGATGACACGAAATTCGGTGCTGCCGGTCTGATAATGGCCATCCTGGGCGGTTCGATACTGCCGCCTATGCAGGCTTCCATCATCGACATGGGTACCATCAGCGGCTTCCCTGCCGTCAACATCTCGTTCGTGCTGCCGCTCATCTGCTTCATCGTAGTGAGCATCTACGGACACCGTACCATCAAACGGTAACCACTGCTATAGCGATAGCATCCAAGAGGGTGTGTTGAACAGGAACACGAAAGTTTGACACACCTTCTTGGATAGGAATCCTAAAGTCCTCTGCCAGTTTCCCCCATTCCCATAGAACTTTCGGCTACCCCCCCACCATTGCATCATCACCCACCTTATTCGTTTTATCCGCCCGGAATACCGAGGTGAATGTGTCAGGGCAGACACATAGGTCTGCCCCTACGGTTTTCGTCATTGGTAGTGAAAAACGACAATATAATAGGCACCTTGAATTTTGACACACCCACACGCACTGGAGCATCGAGAACAACCTGCACTGGCAGCTGGACGTCACCTTCAACGAGGACAGCCAGCGGAAGAAGAAGAATGCTGCCCGAAACTTTTCGCTCATCAGAAAGATTGCCCTGGCACAGCTGAAGAACAACCCTTACAAGGCAAGCCTGAAGCTCAAACGCTAGAAAGCCGGATGGAATATTGGTTTCCTTAAAGAGTTATTGGATGCGGAGTGGAAAGGACCAGATACAGACAAAGAACAAGCTGAGGGAGAGAATGATAAGTAATGCGTCAGCCCTGCCGAAGGCCTTTCGGCATATCGCGCAACGTAGGTCGAGCGATATCGCAACAAAGGTCACGATATATATCAACGTAGGTCACAACATCGCATAACCTACGTTGATACTTATACAGATGACTAATCACAGGGAATCAAGTCCGCCTATTGACAGAGATACGGACAAGCGGTGACAGAGGGAAAGGACACCTATCCTTCCACTTCGCTCAGTTCCAGCCAGCGCATGGATTTTTCGTCCAGCTCGTCGTTCAGCAGCGGCAGCCGCTTGGATTTCTCCGTCAGCTCGTCCACACTGAGCGCGCCGCTACACAAGGCTTCCTCTATCTGCTTCTTTTCCGTTTCCAGAGCGGCAATATCCTGCTCCAGCTGCTCCATCTCTCGCCGTTCCTTGAACGTCAGACGACGCTTCTCGTTCGTACGGGTACGGAGCGGCTTCTTCTCCTCGCGAGGTTTCGACTCCTGTCGCTCGTGCTCCTCCTTCTCCTGCTTCCAATCCCGATAGTCGGAATAGTTGCCGGGGAAGTCACGGATGTCGCCCTGTCCCTTGAACACCAAGAGATGATCGACCACCTTGTCCATGAAATAGCGGTCGTGGCTGACCACAATGACACAGCCCTTAAACGCCTGCAGGTATTCCTCCAGCACCTGCAACGTGACGATGTCCAAGTCGTTGGTCGGCTCGTCCAGCACCAGGAAGTTGGGGTTGCGCATCAGCACAGAGCAGAGGTACAATCGGCGGCGTTCGCCCCCACTGAGCTTGTAGACATAGCTGTGCTGCGTTTCCGGCGAGAACAGGAAATGCTGCAGGAACTGGCTGGCAGTGAGGCGGCGGCCATCGCCCAGCTCGATGACTTCGGCAATGTCGGCCACCACATCGATGACCTTCATCTGTTCGTCAAACTGCAGTCCTTCCTGCGAATAGTAACCGAAACGGACCGTCTCGCCGATGTCCAGCGTACCGCTGTCCGGCTGCTCCAGCCCCATCAGCAGTTTCAGGAAGGTGGACTTCCCGGTACCATTGTCTCCCACAATGCCCATCTTCTCGTAGCGGGAGAAGATATAGGAAAAGTCATCGAGGAGAACCCGGTCACCGAAACGCTTGCAGAGATGGTCGGCCTCGAAAATCTTCGAGCCAATATACGCTGCCTTCACATCGAGCTTCACACTCTTGTCATACAGCCGTTGCTTCGCCACCTTCTCCAGTTCGTAGAAGGCCTCCTCGCGATAGCGGGCCTTGTGGCCGCGGGCCTGAGGCATCCGGCGCATCCACTCCAGTTCGGTACGGTACAAATTGTTGGCACGGGCAATCTCGGCATTCGTGGCCTCGATGCGTTCCTGACGCTTCTGCAAGTAATAGGCATAGTTTCCTTTATAGGAATAAACCCCTTGGCGGTCCAATTCCAAGATTTCGGAACACACCCGGTCGAGAAAATAACGGTCGTGCGTCACCATGAGCAGACTCAGGTTGCCCCTGCCCAAATATCCCTCCAGCCATTCGGTCATGTCGAGATCAAGGTGGTTGGTCGGCTCGTCCAGGATAAGCAAGTCCGGTTCGTTGATGAGCACGTTGGCCAAGGCCACCCGTTTCAGCTGGCCGCCGGAGAGTTGCCCCACCGGCTGGTCAAAATCACGAATCTTCAGTTGGGAAAGAACCTGCTTGGCCCGTCGCTCATAGTCCCATGCCTTGGCATGTTCCATCCGCTCCAGCAGGTCGTCCAGTCCCGGGTTCCCCTCGGTCTCCATGCACTGCTCGTACTCGCGGATCAGGTCCACCACCGAATTGCCGTGGTAAAAACAAGCCTCCAGCACCGTCAGCTGCTCCGGGTAATGCGGAGCCTGTTCCAGATACCCTACCCGCAAATCGCGGCGGAAGGTGATGCGTCCGGCATCGTACCCCTCTCGTCCGGCCAGGATATTCAGCAAGGTGGTCTTACCCGTGCCATTCTTGGCGATGAGTCCCACCCGTTGACCCTGTGCGATTCCGAAAGAAATCTTGTCGAACAGCACCAAGTCGCCGAACGACTTGGTGAGTTCTTCCACTTGTAAATAGACTACCATAACCGCAATTGCATTAGAGAGTGGACTCTACTTCCTGACGGATGTGTTCGTACTCGGCCCGCAGACTACACGACTTGCCTTTCCCCACCTTGTCCCAGACCAGTGCGGCCGGACAGACCATCACGGGTGTATCCGCGAAACGAAGGGCCGCATACTCGCGGTCGCCATCAATCACCGTCACCCACTCCATGCCATCCATCTCATTGACCAGAATGGCACCGAAAGCAAAGCCGAAGCTTTCCCATGCACTGCGCTGTGACGAGGAAAACTTGCCGCTGTCCATCACCCGCTGGATGCTGTCGATATCTGCCTCCACAGCGGTGAAGTCTTTCGTGAGCTGCTTCTTGATGGTCGACACCGCCCAATCGTACGCCTCGTTGATGGCATTGATTTCCAAGACACGGACCGGGATGACCTCCTTGGGCCACCGCTCCCCCTGGGCACGGACACGCAGGGAACGTACGATTTCCTCTCCGGGACGCGGACTCTCGCCTTTCATCGTCGTAAACGAACATTCCACGGACACCTCCGCCTGACCGGTCAGCCAGAAATGGCTCGTGTACCAGACATTGTTTTCCTGGAAATTCTCTTTCGAATAGACACAGTCCCATG
Organism: Phocaeicola plebeius; assembly: GCA_004558305.1. GTDB lineage: Bacteria > Bacteroidota > Bacteroidia > Bacteroidales > Bacteroidaceae > Phocaeicola > Phocaeicola plebeius_B. The sequence continues at coordinate 21,938 of SFDG01000005.1, read as the reverse complement.
TCCCCACCTTGACCCGCCGTGCACCGGGCGTCGTCTGGAGTTCCCCCTCCAGACAGCGGTAGGCATAATCCTTCATACCTCCCCGATAAGCCGAAATGCGGAAGTTGCCCGTCCACTTGTCGGGATTGTAAAAGAGGAAGCAGTCTTCCGTATCTTCAAATTCGCGCCAGGCATCCGGGTACTCCACCGAGAACCAAGCACCTGGAGAAATGTATTTCCTCATAAGCTATGCGTTTGTAGTTTACTTGACAGGCAGGACTTCAATCCAATAATCATCGGGATCATTGATAAAGTATAACCCCATCTGTTCGTTCTCGAAGCAGACACATCCCATTTCCTTGTGGAAACGGCGGGCTTCCTCGTAGTCGCCCTCCACCCGCACGCAAAGGTGACTCTCGTTCTCGCCCAGTTCATACGGCTGGGGATGGTCGCGCAGCCAGGTCAGTTCCAGACGGAAACCGGTGGTCTGGTCGCCCAGATAGGCCAGGATGAAAGAGCCGTCGGCAGCTTCCTTGCGGCCCACCTCCCGCAATCCCAGCGCCTTTTCATAAAAGCGCAGGCTGCGGTCCAGGTCGGTCACATTCACGTTGAAATGGTCGAATCTTCCTTTTATTTCCATAGTCGGCATCTCCTGTTTATCGGACAGCAATACACTCGATTTCCACCAATGCACCCTTCGGCAATGCCTTGACAGCCACAGCCGAGCGGGCAGGGAAAGCACCCTGGAAATACTGGGCATAGACACCGTTCATTTCAGCGAAAAGCGACATGTCGGCCAGGAACACCGTGGTCTTGACAACATGGTCCATGGTCAGTCCGGCTTCGGCCAGCACATTGCGGATATTCTCGAAAACACGCGCCGTCTGCTCGGCAATACCGCCTTCCACAAACTCACCGGTAGCGGGATTCACCGGAATCTGGCCGGACAAGAACACCATACCGTTCACTTCAATGGCCTGACTGTAAGGGCCGATGGCTGCAGGAGCCTTCTCTGTAAAAATCACTTTCTTCATGTCTTTGTCAAATTAATTAAGATGGTTTAGTGGGGCAAAAATAGAAAAAATATTCCAAAGAATAGGATATTTCAAGAAAAGTTTCTATCTTTGCATTGCACTTGGGAAATAAAGAGCAGCATTCATCTTTATCCCAAACATGTTTTTTAGTAGATTAGAGACAGAAAATATAATAAAACTATCATTTTATAACAGCAATCAAGGAAACCACAACAAGCGGTCTCCGTCTTTACGTGTGGCATGACCTGCCTTCCTTTCTTTCTTGGTTGCCCTAATTCAATTACACCCTATACTATATGTATAACATTATTCAATTAAACGACAAGGATTTGCCTGAATTGCAGGAGATTGCCAAAGAGTTGGGTCTCAACCAAACCAGCGAGCTGACCAAGGAGGCCCTGGTTTACCGCATTCTGGACGAACAGGCCATTGCCGAAGCCGCCAAAAAATCAGCTTCGGGAAAACAGAACGACAACCCAGGTCGCAAGCGTTCGCGCATCAGCGTAAAGAAAGAAGGCGACAAGGTGTACACGGCCACAAAGGACAAGGCCCAAAAACTGGATAACAATCAGCCGCAGGCCGCAGCCGCCAATGCCGAAGAAGGCGAAACGGCCGAAGGAACTGCCCAACCGGCAGCTGAGACCACTCCGGCTGAAAAGCCTAAAGCCAAGCGGGGCCGCAAACCGGGGTCGAAAAACAAGGCACATCAGGAAAAGGCGGCCGCCCCGCAAGAGCCTGCGGCAGAGAATGCCCCTGAAACGCCAGTAGAAGTACCGGCACCGCAGGAAGACCAAGAACCTCTTCCACCCTTGAACACGGGCGATGACTTTATCCCCATCGAGGACCTCCCCTCGGAAAAAATGGAAATCCCCTCGGAACTGCTGGGCAAATTCGAAGCTACCAAGGTAGAAGCACCGGTGCAGCAACCGGCCGAAAACAACAAGGAAAACAATCGGCAGCAACGCTTCCAGAACAATCAGAATAACCGCCAACAACGTTTCCAGAACAACCGCAACAACAAGCAACAGGCCAACTATGCCGCACAGAAGGAAACGGCCGACGAAAATGCTGCCACGGCCTCTGAAAACGTGGAGCAGGAACCCAAGCAACCGGTGGAAAAGCCCTACGAATTCGATGATATCCTGCAAGGTACCGGTGTACTGGAAATCATGCCCGACGGTTACGGATTCCTCCGCTCGTCCGACTACAACTATCTTTCTTCACCCGACGACATCTACGTATCGCAGACACAGGTCAAGCTGTTTGGCCTGAAGACAGGCGATGTCGTAGACGGTACCATCCGTCCGCCGAAGGAAGGCGAAAAGTACTTCCCGCTGGTGAAGGTATCGAAGATCAACGGACTGGACCCCACCCTGGTAAGAGACCGCGTGCCGTTCGACCATCTGACTCCTCTTTTCCCCGACGAGAAATTCCGGTTGTGCAAGGGTTACGACGACAACCTGTCTGCCCGCGTAGTCGACCTGTTCGCCCCTATCGGCAAGGGCCAGCGTGCCTTGATCGTGGCACAGCCCAAGACGGGTAAGACCATCCTGATGAAGGACATCGCCAATGCCATTGCCGCCAACCATCCTGAAGTCTACATGATTATGCTGCTCATCGACGAGCGTCCGGAAGAAGTGACCGACATGGCCCGCAGCGTAAAGGCCGAAGTCATTGCCTCGACCTTCGACGAACCGGCCGAACGCCACGTGAAGATTGCCGGCATTGTTTTGGAAAAAGCCAAGCGCATGGTAGAATGCGGACACGATGTGGTGATTTTCCTCGACTCGATTACCCGCCTGGCTCGCGCCTACAACACCGTATCGCCGGCATCGGGCAAGGTGCTTTCGGGAGGTGTGGACGCCAATGCCCTGCACAAGCCCAAGCGGTTCTTCGGCGCGGCCCGCAACATCGAAGGCGGAGGCTCGCTGACCATCATCGCTACGGCCTTGATTGACACGGGTTCGAAGATGGACGAAGTCATTTTCGAAGAGTTCAAGGGAACCGGCAACATGGAACTGCAGCTGGACCGCAACCTGAGCAACAAGCGCATTTTCCCGGCAGTGAACATCATCGCTTCGAGCACCCGTCGCGACGACCTGCTGCTGGACAGAACTACGCTCGACCGGATGTGGATTCTGCGCAAGTACCTGAGCGACATGAACCCCATCGAGGCCATGGACTTTACGAAAGAGCGGCTGGAGAAGTGCAAGGACAACGAAGAGTTCCTGATGAGCATGAATTCATGATAGCTGAGGGAGTCTGTCCGACTCCCTCCTGCTTGCTGTCGCCTGATCGTGTCATTTTCAAGCAGCATGACAATGCGATAAGCATCCAAAAACCGACGGAGGAAAATGTGTATAGACCATTCTTACACACTTTCCTCCGTCGGTTTTCTCACGCCTGCCTGTCCGAATCAGAACGGAAGGTCGTCTGCACTGTTGCCGCCACCGAAGTCAGCAGGCTGCTGAGGAGCCGCATTCATGGGCGGGAATCCAGGCTGAGGAATCGGCTGAGCAGCCGGCTGCATACCCGGAGCCGCTACCCGCTCCACCTTCCAGGCACGGATGGAATTGAACCAACGGCCTTGCCATTCGCGGGCGTCAATGTCGAACGAGACATTCAGTTCTTCCCCTATCTGGATATTGAACTGCTGAATCTTGTCAGCACCGAATACATCGAAACACATCTTGCGGGGATACTGGTCGTGGGTTTCAATCACGTATTCCTGTACCTTCCACTCGTTTCCATTTCTCGAAACGCCGCCTCTGGGTTCGAGCACGGCTATCACTTTACCTTGTAATTCCATATCAGTTATTTTAAATTCGGTTACGAAATTACGTTTTTCTTCAGAATCCGACTAATTTTTACCTGCTTTTTTATGGGTCATCCGCAATCTTTTCGTAACTTTGGCAAATAATTCAAGTTTCAGAGGTATGAAATTTGAGCCAACGAAGCGATTCTAATTAATACACTACATAAAAAAGATAGAACCATGAAATTTACAGTTTCAAGCTCGGCCCTGTTCAGCCGCCTGCAGGCAATCAGCCGGGTCATCAACTCTAAAAATTCCTTACCTATTCTTGACTGTTTCCTGATGGAGCTGCGCGACGGCACCCTGTTCATGACAGCATCCGACAACGAAACCACCCTTTCCACCTCCGTCGAGGTGAACGAATCGGTGGAGGACGGACGCTTTGCCGTCAACTCGAAGACGCTGCTGGAAGCCTTGAAGGAAATCTCCGAACAGCCGCTGAACTTTTCTATCAATCCCAGCAACCTGGAAATCACCGTACAGTATATGAACGGCAAGTACAGCCTGATGGGGCAGAACGCTGACGACTATCCCGTCGCCCAGAGCCTGGGCAGCAATGCCGTGGAGATGAGCATCGACACGGCCACCCTGCTGAGCGGCATCACACGGAGCCTTTTTGCCACCGCCGACGACGAGCTGCATCCGGTGATGAACGGCATCTATTTCGACATCACGGCCGAGGACCTGACCTTCGTAGCCTCCGACGGACACAAGCTGGTGCGCTGCAAGAACTTCAGTGCCCATGGCGAAGGTCGCTCCGCCTTCATCCTGCCGAAGAAACCGGCCAATATGCTGAAAAACCTGCTGCCGAAGGAAGAAGGCGATGTACGCATCGGATTTGACGACCGCAATGCCAACTTCACGACCGACAACTACCACATGGTGTGCCGCCTCATCGAAGGCCGCTTCCCGAACTACAACTCGGTCATCCCGCAGAACAACCCGCACCGTGCCACCATCGACCGTGCCAGCTTCATCAGTGCCCTGCGTCGTGTGTCCGTGTTCTCTTCACAGGCCAGCAGCCTCATCAAGCTCAGCCTGAGCCAAGACCTGATGACCATTTCCGCCCAGGACATCGACTTCTCCACATCGGCCGAGGAAAAAATCATCTGCCAGTACGACGGCAACCCGATGAGCATCGGGTTCAACTCAAACTTCCTCATTGACATCCTGAACAATATCGTGGCCACGAACATCATCATCGAACTGGCCGACCCGTCGCGTGCCGGTGTCATCGTACCCGAAGAACAGGCCGAGAACGAAGACCAGCTGATGCTGCTGATGCCCATGATGCTCAATGACTAAACCCAGACGCTGAAAACAGACATGAAACTGAATTTGAGAAATCCGCTGGTCTTCTTCGATCTGGAGACGACCGGCACCAACATCAGCTCGGACCGCATTGTCGAGATCTGCTATCTGAAGGTCTATCCCAACGGCAACGAAGAGGCCAAGACGCTGCGTATCAATCCGGGGATGCACATTCCCGAAGCCTCTACCGCCATCCATGGCATCCACGACGAAGATGTGGCCGACTGCCCCACCTTCAAGGAAGTGGCGAAGGACATTGCCAAAGACCTGGAAGGGGCCGACATCGCCGGCTTCAACTCGAACCGCTTCGACGTGCCGGTGCTCGTGGAAGAATTTCTCCGGGCAGGCATTGACATCGACCTGACGCGCCGCAAGTTCATTGATGTCCAGGTCATCTTCCACAAAATGGAACAGCGCACCCTCTCGGCTGCCTATAAGTTCTATTGCGGCAAGAACCTGGAGGATGCACATACTGCCGAGGCCGATACCCGTGCCACCTACGAGGTGCTGAAAGCCCAGCTGGACAGGTACCCCGATGTGCTGACCAACGATATCAACTTCCTGTCGGAGTATTCCAGCTTCAGCCGGAACGTGGATTTCGCCGGACGCATCGTCTATGACGAGCAGAACGTGGAAGTGTTCAACTTCGGCAAGTACAAGGGACAGCCGGTGGCCGAAATCCTGCAACGCGATCCGGGCTACTACGGCTGGATGCTGAACGGAGACTTCACCCTGAACACCAAGAACGTATTGACCAAAATCCGTCTGCGTGGCAGCACGCTGCTGAAATGACCGCTATGATAGAAGGAAAGAAAATCGTACTCGGCATTACGGGAAGTATCGCTGCCTACAAGGCAGCGGTGCTGGCCCGCGGACTGGTGAAGAAAGGAGCAGAGGTACAGATTGTCATCACCCCGGCAGGCAAGGAGTTCATCACGCCTGTCACCTTGTCAGCCTTGACCAGTAAACCGGTCATCAGCGAATTCTTCGCCCAGCGCGACGGCAGCTGGCACAGCCATGTGGACCTGGGCCTGTGGGCCGATGCCATGGTCATCGCTCCCGCCACCGCCTCCACCATCGGCAAGATGGCAAACGGGATTGCCGACAATATGCTCATCACGACTTATTTGTCCATAAAGGCCCCCGTGTTCGTGGCGCCGGCCATGGACCTCGATATGTTTGCCCATCCCTCCACCCGACGCAACCTGGACCTGCTCCGTTCCTACGGCAACCACATCATCGAACCTGCGGAAGGGGAACTGGCCAGTCACCTGGTCGGAAAAGGCCGCATGGAAGAACCGGAACGCATCATCGAGGTCTTGGAGCGTTTTTTCAGCCGCCAGCAGGACTTGGACGGACGGCACATCCTGATTACTGCCGGACCTACGTATGAAAAGATAGACCCTGTCCGCTTCATCGGCAACTACTCCTCGGGAAAGATGGGATATGCCCTGGCAGAAGCGTGTGCCCGCCGGGGAGCGGAAGTGACACTGGTCAGCGGCCCTGTGACCCTGCAGACGGTGCATCCACGTATCCGCCGTATCAATGTGGAGAGTGCCGAACAGATGTACCAGGCGGCGAAGGCAGCTTTCGGGCAGGCCGATGCCGGCATTCTCTGTGCCGCCGTGGCCGACTTTACCCCCGAAACCGTAGCCGACCGGAAAATCAAGCGGGAGAAAGACGACCTTGTCCTCCGGCTGAAACCGACGCACGACATTGCCGCTGCCCTGGGCCGTCTGAAGCAGCCTCACCAACGGCTGGTAGGCTTTGCGCTGGAAACGAACGATGAAGTCCTCCACGCACAGGACAAACTGCAGCGGAAGAATCTCGACTTCATCGTCCTGAATTCCCTGAACGATCCGGGAGCCGGTTTCCGCTGCGACACCAACAAGATTACCCTCATCGACCGCCAGCAGGCGATGTCCTGTCCCTTGAAGTCCAAGGCCGAAGTGGCAGAAGACATCGTAGACAAACTGGCAGCCATCCTTGAATAGCCCTCTATATGTTACAGTCGCTTTACATACAGAATTACGCCCTCATCGACCGGCTGGACATCCAGTTCACGTCCGGCTTTTCGGTCATTACCGGCGAGACAGGTGCCGGAAAGTCCATCATCCTTGGTGCCATCGGACTGCTGCTCGGACAGCGGGCCGATGTGAAGGCCATCCGGAAAGGAGCCAGCAAGTGCATCGTAGAGGCCCGGTTCCACATCGCCAACTACCACATGCAGGAGTTTTTCGAGGAGAACGACATCGAATTCGACCCTGAAGAATGCCTGTTGCGCCGCGAAGTGTCGGCCAACGGAAAAAGCCGTGCCTTTATCAATGACACCCCTGCCCCACTGAGCCAGATGAAGCTGGTGGGCGAAAAGCTTATCGATGTGCACAGCCAGCACCAGAACCTGCTGCTGAACAAAGAGGGGTTCCAGCTGAACATCCTCGACCTGCTGGCACAGGATGAGCGGCAACTGGCCGACTACCAGCAAGTGTACCGCGAATACCGGAGAGTGAGCCACGAACTGGCCGACTTCATCACCCGGGCAGAAAAGAGCCGGCAGGACGAAGACTACCTGCGCTTCCAGCTGGAACAACTGGACGAAGCGCACCTGGCCGAAGGCGAACAGGCGGCTCTGGAACAGGAAGCCGACACGCTGAGCCATGCAGAGGACATCAAGGCCAGCCTGTACAAGGCGGAGCAGATCATCTATAACGACGAAGGAGGCACCCTGGCCCAGAGCAAGGAGTGCCTGCAGGCCCTGCAGTCCATTGCGGCGGTCTTCGCCCCTGCACAGGACTGGATGGAACGGCTCAACAGTTGCTACATCGAACTGAAAGACATCGCCCATGACATCACCAACGCGCAAGAAGCCATCGAGTTCAACCCGGCCCGCCTGGACTTTGTCAACGAACGGCTGAACCTAATCTATAATCTCCAGCAGAAGCACCGCGTACAGACCGTCGAGGAGCTGCTGTCCCTGGCTGATGACTACCGCCACCAACTGGAAGCCATCACTTCGTCCGACGAGCACATCACCCGGCTGGAACGACAGAAGGAGGCACTGCTGCAGGAAGTCCTGCGACAGGCCGCCGGACTGACACAGACCCGTTCCCGCTCTGCCCGCCACATCGAGGAGCAGATGAAGACCCTGCTCGTACCGTTAGGAATGCCCAACGTACGGTTTGCCGTCGAGCTGACCTCCCGCAAGGAACCCGATGCCAACGGCATGGACAGTGTGAACTTCCTGTTCTCGGCCAATAAGAACGGCACCCTGCAGAACGTGGCTTCCATTGCATCAGGCGGCGAAATTGCCCGCGTCATGCTGTCCCTGAAAGCTATGATTGCCGGAGCCGTGAAACTGCCGACCATCATCTTCGATGAAATAGACACCGGCGTGTCCGGGTCAATTGCGGAAAAGATGGCCCTCATCATGCAGGACATGGGACAGCACAACCGCCAGGTCATCAGCATCACCCACCTGCCACAGATTGCCGCCAGAGGAACGACCCACTACAAAGTGTACAAGGAAGACACCGAAACGGGAACCGACAGCCACATCCGGCGGCTGACCACCGACGAACGGGTAGAAGAAATCGCGCACATGCTGAGCGGAGCCACCCTGACAGAAGCGGCCCTGAACAATGCCCGTGCCTTGCTGGGCACGAACCACTAACCAGAAACATCAAGAACCAAGAACGATATGACAGAAAAGAACGAAATGATTTTCGGCGTGAGAGCCGTTATCGAAGCCATCCAGGCCGGAAAGGAAATCGACAAGGTACTGGTGAAGAAAGACATCCAGAGCGACCTTTCGAAAGAGCTGTTTGCCGTCCTGAAGGATACCTTCATTCCGGTGCAGCGTGTTCCGGTGGAACGCATCAACCGCATCACCAAGAAAAACCACCAGGGAGTGGTCGCCTTCATCTCGCCCATCGCCTACCAGCGCACGGAAGACATTGTCCCCTTCCTGTTCGAAGAAGGGAAGAACCCGCTGCTGGTCCTGCTGGACGGACTGACTGATGTGCGCAACTTCGGAGCCATCGCCCGCACCTGTGAATGTGCCGGCGTGGATGCCATCCTGATTCCGTCGAAGAACAGTGTGAGCGTGAATGCCGATGCCATCAAGACCTCTGCCGGTGCCCTCCACAAGATTCCCGTCTGCCGCGAAGCCAATATCACCAAGACCATCCAATTCCTGAAAGACAGCGGGTTCAAGATGGTAGCGGCCACAGAAGACGGCGACTACGACTACACCCGTGGCAACTACACCGACCCTACCTGCATCATTATGGGAGCCGAGGACACGGGAGTGCCCTACGAACACCTGGCTCTCTGCGACGAATGGATCAAGATTCCTATGAAGGGAACCATCGAATCGCTGAACGTGTCTGTGGCTGCCGGTATCCTGATTTACGAAGCGATGCGCCAGCGTGGCTTTGAACAATAATTTTCTTTCAACAGAAGCTTTATGAAAAAAATAGTTCTCTTATTGACCTGCGCCCTCTGTAGCGGACATGCCCTGCTGGCGCAAGTCCTCCCTAAATGGACCGAAAAAGCACGGAAAGCAGTGTTCTCGGTCGTTACCTACAACAAGGACAACCAGATTCTGAATACCGGCAACGGGTTCTACATCGACAACAACGGTACGGCAGTTTCGGACTACACCCTCTTCCGGGGTGCGGAACGGGCAGTGATTGTCACCGCCGACGGAAAGGAACTGCCGGTGGACTGCATCCTGGGTGCGAACGACATGTACGATGTCGTAAAATTCCGGACACCCGTGGACAAAAAGACAGCGGCCAGCCTGCAGCCGGTCGGCCAGGCAGCAGGAACCGGCGAAACGGTCTACCTCCTCCCCTATTCCACCCAAAAGGCTACCACGGTGCAGAGCGGCAGCATCGCCCGATGCGACACCATCGCCAACGGTTCGTTCTACTATACCGTAAACCTGCAGACCGCCGACAAGAATGTCAGCTGTCCCGTCATGAACGCAGCCGGCCAGGTCATCGGCCTCGTGCAGAAAAGCGCCGATCCGGAAAGCAAGGAAAGCTATGTCATCGGCATTGAGTTTGCCACCTCCCTCACCATCAACGCGCTTTCGGGTAACGATATGGCCCTGAAGGGCATCGGCATCCGCAAAGGACTGCCCGACGACGAAGCTCAGGCACTGGTGTATGTCTATATGCAGTCTGCTACCATGGACAACAACAGCTATCTGAACTTGCTCAACGACTTCCTGGCCCAATTCCCCAACAGCTCGGAAGGCTACCAGCGACGTGCCAGCTGCTACATGACATTCGGCGACGACTCACACAACAGTCTGGCCGACAATGACCTGAAGAAGTCACTCGAAGTGGCCGACAAGAAGGATGAAGCCCACTACAGTCTGGCCAAGCTGTTTTATACATACAACCTGAACCGAGGGGAGACCCCTGCCTATACCAACTGGGGATGGGAACGCGCGGCCGATGAAATCTCCCAGGCCATGGCCCAGAGCGACCAACCGCTCTACCGGCAGACGGCCGGCGACATCTATTTTGCCATGCAGAAATACCCCAAAGCCTACGAAGCCTATGAGGTAGTCAACCGTTCGGAACTGGCCACTGCCGCCAGCTTCTATGCTGCAGCCAAGGCGAAGGAACTGACAGAAGGAAGCCAGCTGGAAGAAGTGGCGACACTGATGGACAGCGCGGTGGCCCAATATGCCAAGCCTTACGGCAAGGAGGCTGCACCTTATTTATATGAGCGCGCGCGCGTGAAGACGGAACTGAAGAAATTCCGTGAAGCCGTCATCGACTACAATGATTTCTACGATGCCATGCTGGGACAGGTCACAGCCGACTTTTTCGTTACCCGCGAACAGGTAGAAGTGCAGTGCCGTATGTACCAGCAGGCCATCAACGATGTCAACCGGGCCACGGAACTGGAACCTGAAAATGCCGAGATGTGGATGGAGAAAGGCAGTGTCCATCTGCGCGTCAACCAACTGGACGAAGCGATACAGGCACTCCAGCACTCCCTGTCATTGGACGCACAGAATGCGGTAGCCTATCGTATGCTGGGATATTGCCAGGTGCAGCAGGGCAACAAGAAAGAAGGACTGTCCCACCTGAGGGGCAGACCTATGTGTCTGCCCGGAAACATCCACCTCGGCATTCCGGGCGGACACGCAGGTCCGCCCCTACAGCGTCATCATCGAATCGTTTCACACCTCGTGTGATGGGGACTCGGAATGACAGGGAAATAATATAAAAACAACCGCTATTCTACGACGATTTCATCCACGAAATGTACGCCCCCGTACTTTTCTTCGGGGAAACTCTGGTAGTGAATGTAACGGGCCTTTGCCTCACCTGTCCAACCGTAATTCTTGAAGGAAACGACATCGTCCTTCACTACGTCATGATCGATTTCAGCCAGCTGGGTATAGTGTTCACCATCGGTAGACACCGAAATGATGACCTTCTTCGGGAAGAACACGCCCGGGCCGCAGATTTGCATGAAGTCCGCACCAATGGAATGCACCGCCGTTTCCTCTTCCAGATCCACGATGACATCCACCCGCTTGTCGGTAATAAATGCCATCCATCGGCCATCACTGTAAGTCCATCCGCCGCGCAGTCCGTCAGTCAGCGTTTCTTCTCCGTTGGCAGGATAATTCTTCCAGTTCGGTGCCAGGAATTTCACTTTCTTTCCAACCGCCAGATGTTCAACCGGCTGCTGTGCTTCCGGACGGTTGCCGATTTCCTGGCTGTAGTCGAACGGATGGTAGCCTTTCGCCTGCATTTTGGGCAGCACACTGGTCAGCACGCGCTGACGGAAGGACGACCAGGACTTGTTTTCAGGCTGTGTCCATCCCACTTCTGCCACCGCAATGGCACGTGGATACAGCATGTATTCGGCATGCTCGGCAGTAGGTACGTATTCGGTCCACAAATTGGCCTGCACACCCAGCAGCAACTGCGCCTCACTGACAGTCATCGAGTCGGGAACCGGCTCATAACTGTACACTCTCTCCAACGGCAGATAGCCGCCGATGGCTTCCGGCTGCGAGAAAGGTGCATCCTGATAGCTATCCAAATAGCAGTAACCGCCCGGACTCATGATGGCACGATGGCCGCTGCGGATAGCCTTCAGCCCGCCTTCCACACCGCGCCACGACATCACGGTCGCATTCGGAGCCAGTCCGCCTTCAAGGATTTCATCCCATCCCAGCAGGTCACGTCCGTTGGCGTTCAGGAACTTCTCTATACGGCGGATCAGGTAGCTCTGCAGCTCTTCCACATCCTTCAGTCCCTCCTTCTTCATGCGCTGGCGACAGAGTGGACACGTTTTCCACGAAGCTTTTCCTGCTTCATCGCCACCGATGTGAATGTATTTGGAAGGGAACAGTTCCATCACTTCGGTCAGCACATTCTCCAGGAACTCGAAAGTCTTTTCATTCCCGACACAGAAATCCGACTGCTTGTAAGGCTCGTGCGTACACGACAATTCGGGATATGCCGCCAGCACTTCCTCCGAATGGGCAGGCATCTCAATTTCAGGAATGATAGTGATACAGCGCCGGCGGGCATATTCCAGCATCTCCCGTACGTCCTCTTTCGAATAGAAGCCGCCCCGTGCTTGCGGAGCATCCTGTTCACAATACTGGCGGCCTGCCTTTTCCCACCACTCTTTCCATGTTTCCTGCGGACGCCAGGCAGCAAACTGTGTCAGACGGGGATAGCGGTTGATTTGCAGACGCCAGCCGGCAGCATCCGTCAGGTGCAGGTGCAGACGGTTCATCTTGTACGCCGCCATCAGGTCCATCTGCTTCATCACGAACTCTTTCGAACGGAAATGGCGGGATACATCCAGCATCATGCCCCGATAGCCGAAACGAGGTGCATCGGTCACTACAGCCGCCTGAACGCAACCTTTTTCCATATCCGCCAGCTGGGCCAGCGTCTGAATGGCATAAAAGAAGCCGGCATCCGTGCATGCCTGGATGGTTACCTGACGGGAATTGACCTCCAGCCGGTAGGCTTCGCCAACAGTGGCCACTCCCGGCAACTCCTGTACCCGTTCGAGACGGACCCCATTCTTGTCGCCGTCCGCATTCAGCTCCAACTGGACAGGCAATCCGGCTTCATCGAATGCCGTCTGGACAATCGTGGCATCGATGCCAGCATCCGTCAGCAACACGGTCGTGGGGGAATTCCATTTGAAAGTACCTGCTCCCTGTTCATACGACAACGGAGTCGGGGTAATCGCTACGGGACGTGAGGCTTCCGTACAAGCTGTCAGCACACATCCCAGCATCACAGTAATAATCAATAGTGTCTTTCTCATATAACATTTAGTTTAAAAATCAGCAAAAGCATTGTCCGCAACTATACATATCTGCAAGTATATATCCGCAAATATATAAATAAAGTCGGAACTTTGCTGTAAAATTCCGACTTATTTTATTACAATCACTCTAAAATGTCATGCTAATCACACTCGCGAAGCATCGCATCAGAACTCGCTGGAGAAGTGGAACCTGATATGCTTGAAGTCGTTCTGGGCCATCTGCAGTACATAGCCGCTGTCTGCCAGGAACACATCGCGTCCTTCCCGGTCTTTCGCCATATACTGGTACTTGCGCTTCTTGAACGCCTCCAGTTCTGCCGCATCATCACTCTCTATCCAACATGCCTTATACAGGCTGACCGGCTCCCACCGACATTTGGCATTGTATTCATTCTCCAGGCGGTACTGGATGACCTCGAACTGCAGCTGACCCACCGTACCGATAATCTTGCGCCCGTTGAACTGGTTGACAAACAGCTGGGCCACTCCCTCGTCCATCAGCTGGTCGATACCCTTGTTCAGCTGCTTGGTCTTCATGGGATCTGCATTCTCGATGTACTTGAACATCTCGGGCGAGAAGCTGGGCAAGCCCTTGAAATGCAGCTGTTCACCTTCGGTCAGCGTATCGCCGATCTTGAAGGTTCCGTTGTCCGGCAAACCGATGATATCGCCTGCCCAGGCTTCATCGACCGTCGTCTTGCGTTGGGCCATGAACTGCGTGGGCGAGGAGAAACGCATCGTCTTGTTATGACGCACGTGCAAATAAGGGGTATTGCGGGTAAACTTGCCCGAACATACCTTGCAGAATGCCACACACGAACGATGGTTGGGGTCGATGTTGGCCGTAATCTTGAACACGAAACCGGTGAACTTGGACTCTTCCGGGTCGACAGTACGCTCCAATGCAGTCACAGGGCGCGGACTGGGAGCGATTTCCACAAAACAATCCAACAGCTCCTGCACGCCGAAGTTATTCAGTGCCGAACCGAAAAAGACAGGAGCCGTATCCCCCTTCAGGTAGTCATTCACATCGAATTCCGGATAGACCCCTTCAATCAGTTCCAGCTCGCTGCGCAACTTGTCTGCCAGCGGCGTACCGATATGGCTGTCCAGTTCCTCCGTGTGGATGTCCACTTCCACCTTTTCCGTCACCACCTGCTTGGAAGGCTGGAACAGGTTCAGCTTGTTTTCATAAATGTTATAGACACCCTTGAAACGGGGACCGCTCTCGATGGGCCATGTCAGCGGACGCACGTTGATGACCAGTTCCTCCTCCAGTTCATCGAGCAGGTCGAACGGGTCCTTGGCTTCCCGGTCCATCTTGTTGACGAAGATGATGACCGGTGTGCTGCGCATCCGGCAGACTTCCATCAGCTTGCGTGTCTGCGTTTCCACACCCTTCGCACCGTCCACCACAATGATGACACTGTCCACTGCTGTCAGCGTCCGGTACGTGTCTTCGGCAAAGTCCTGGTGACCCGGTGTGTCAAGGATGTTCACCTTGTAGTCGTGATAGTCGAATTCCATGACGGAAGTCGTCACCGAAATACCACGCTGCTTCTCGATGTCCATCCAGTCGGAGGTGGCTGTCTTCTTGATTTTGTTCGATTTCACTGCTCCGGCCACCTGTATCTGTCCTCCGAAGAGCAACAGCTTTTCGGTCAATGAGGTCTTACCGGCATCCGGATGGGCAATAATGGCAAAGGTACGTCTTCTGGCTATTTCCTGATTCATGATTCTGTCTGGTTAGTGTTCAACAATAATTCCATACATTCCTGCAGGCTGTCCATCCAGTAGGGGATGTCCACGCCGTAGGTCTGTTTTATCTTCGTCTTGTCCAGCACCGAATAGTGCGGACGGGCAGCCGGAGTAGGATATTCGGCCGTGTGCAGCGGACGAACGTTGCACGTGGTGATGTTCGCCAAGCGATGGATGGCCTTCGTGAAGTCGTACCAAGAGCAGACACCTTCGTTACTGAAATGGTAGACTCCGGGGACAATCCCCTTCTCGATGGCTGTAAAGATGACCGCCGCCAGGTCGCGGGCATAGGTGGGTGTGCCCACCTGGTCGAAGATGACACCCAGCGATTCCTTCTCCCGTCCCAGTCGCAGCATGGTCTTTACGAAATTGTTGCCGTGGGGGGAATACAACCAGGCCGTACGTATAATCAAGGTACGCGGACAATACCGCTGTGCCTCCAGTTCGCCGGCCAGCTTGGTACGGCCATAGACCGAGTTGGGACAGGTAGGCTGATCTTCACGGTAAGGGATATGGGCAGTTCCGTCGAAGACATAGTCGGTGGAAATCTGCACCAGTTCGCCGCCCCTTGCCCCGACCGCCTTGGCCAGGTAACCCGGTGCCAGCCGGTTCAGCCGGTCGCACAGTTCCTGGTTATCTTCCGCCTTGTCCACTGCCGTATAGGCTGCACAATTCACTATCACATCAATCTCCTGTTCGTCCACATAGCGCTTCACCGCCGCCTCGTCGCAGATATCCAGCTCGGCCACATCGGTAAAGCGGTAGTCGAATCCTTGATGTTTGCAGGCCAGTGCCTGCATTTCGTGGCCCAACTGTCCGTTGGCCCCGGTTATTAAAATTCTTTTCATGCGTCTTCCAGCTCCAATTCGCCTTTTTTGTCTTTTTGATAATATTCGGACAGAATGGCCAGAAAATCACTGATCACCTTTATGGCCTTCTGTGTTTCTTCACTAATCTCCTTTTTCTGGAGTTTCAGCAGCAACACCCCGTAGAGGGCATTGAAGCACGTTTCCAGTTCGGGCGTCTCCATGTCCGCTCCCTTGGCCCTCAGTTCCACGATGAAAGGCAATGCCTTGTAATAGGCTGCACTATAATACGGAAACTTGGGCGAACGCAACAGACGCAGGTGCAGGTCGGTCAGCCACACAATGACGTTCCGGTTCAGCTGGACATGGCCCTGTTCGGCCACTCCCTCTCTCCGCATCATCTCCATCAGGTCATCGTACCACTGCATCAGTTCCTTCCGCTGTTCGTCGGTCAGCGACGAATACGGTTCGACAAAGTGCCTGCGAATGCGCTCCCGGTCGAAGCCGTAGGCGCGAATCAGGTCTTCCACCTGCCACATGTACAACAAATACTCAGCAATGTTCTGCTGTTTCAGCTGTCGAGAAATATACATATTTACTTATTACGAGAATGAGTTACCAGTAATGATGAGCACCAGTCCCACTACAGCCGCCACCATGACCACCACTCCGATAATCCGGTTGAGAATCCATATTCCCCTCACATTGAAGTGTGTACGAACCTTATTAACGAAAAAAGTCAGGCAGAACCACCAAATGAGCGCACCGATGATGATGGCCAGATAGCCCACCAGCTGGAAGCCGATGGCACTGCCCGGCATCACGAACGAGAAACGGGCAAAGAGTCCGATAAAGAGGAAAATGATGAGCGGATTGGAGAAAGTGACGAGGAAAGCTGTAAAGAAATTGTGGTAGTAGGTCCCCCGCTTGGTGGAAGTAGGGCGCAAGGATTTCACCGAATTGCTCCGGTAGGTGTAAAGGCCGAAAGCCATCAGCATGACACTGCCCACCACCTGCAGGAACACCTGGTGCTTCAGGATAATCTCATCCATGAAACTCATGCCATAGCCGGTCAGCAACGCATAGCAGATATCGCTCAAGGCTGCGCCCACCCCTGTAACAAACCCATACCAGCGCCCTTTGTTCAACGTACGCTGAATACAAAGCACGCCCACAGGGCCTAAGGGAGCGGAAACCACCACTCCTACTATAATGCCCTTGACCAACAAATCCAGTATGGTTACTTGTTCTATCCAATTCATACTGCAAAGATGGTACTTTTTTGCGAAAGTACCTATATTTCGTTCCTTTTTTCTTTCGTACAAACCGCCTTTTGCTTAACTTTGCGCTGTTGTTTCAACGAAGAAAACAAATTATACAATAAATAACAAAGTGCTATGATTCTATTTTTCAGAACACCCACTCACAGCGTCATCGCTACGGAATGCAGCAAGCAGCTGGATTCCGATGACATTCAGAAATTGTGTTGGCTCTACGGCGAAGCTTCCGTAGAGGACGAAAGCAGCCTGAACGGCTGGTTCATCGGTCCCCGCCGGGAAATGATTACCCCTTGGAGCACCAATGCCGTGGAAATCACCCAGAACATGGGACTCAGCGGCATCCACCGCATCGAGGAATACTTCCCTGTGAAGGACGAATCGGCCGAACACGATCCGATGTTGCAGCGCATGTACCACGGACTGAACCAGAACATTTTCCACATCGACATCCAGCCGCAGCCCATTGTGTACATCGAAAACCTGGAAGAATATAACGAAAAGGAAGGGCTCGCCCTCTCCCGTGAGGAAATGGATTACCTGATGAAGGTGGAAAAGGACCTTGGCCGCAAGCTCACCGACTCCGAAGTGTTCGGATTCGCCCAGATCAACTCCGAGCACTGCCGCCACAAGATTTTCGGCGGCACCTTCATCATTGACGGACAGGAGATGGAATCGTCCTTGTTCCAGATGATCAAGAAAACCACCCAGGAGAATCCCAACAAGATCATTTCAGCCTATAAGGATAATGTAGCCTTTGCGGAAGGTCCTGTCGTGGAGCAGTTCGCCCCGCAGGACCACACCACTTCCGACTACTTCATCATCAAGAATATCAAGACAGTCATCTCGTTGAAGGCCGAAACCCACAACTTCCCCACCACCGTGGAACCGTTCAACGGTGCCTCCACGGGTACAGGAGGTGAAATCCGCGACCGTATGGGCGGCGGAAAGGGTTCGTGGCCGATTGCCGGAACTGCCGTCTATATGACCTCCTACCCGCGGACGGAAGAAGGACGCGAATGGGAGAACATCCTGCCCGTTCGCGAATGGCTCTACCAGACGCCGGAACAAATCCTGATCAAGGCCTCCAACGGTGCTTCCGACTTCGGTAACAAGTTCGGACAGCCGCTCATCTGCGGTTCGGTACTGACCTTCGAGCACCAGGAGAACAACGAGAAATACGCCTATGACAAGGTCATCATGCTGGCCGGCGGTGTTGGCTACGGTACGCAGCGCGACTGCCTGAAGGGCACTCCCGAGGCCGGCGACGAAATCGTGGTACTGGGCGGCGACAACTACCGCATCGGTCTGGGCGGCGGCTCCGTATCTTCTGTCGAGACGGGACGCTACTCATCGGGCATCGAGCTGAACGCCGTGCAGCGTGCCAATGCAGAAATGCAGAAACGTGCCTACAACGTGGTCCGCGCCCTCTGCGAAGAAGACAGCAACCCCATTGTCTCCATCCACGACCACGGCTCGGCCGGTCACGTGAACTGTCTGTCCGAGCTGGTGGAAGACTGCGGCGGTCTGATCCACATGGACCAGCTCCCCATCGGCGACGAGACGCTCTCGGCCAAGGAAATCATCGCCAACGAATCGCAGGAGCGCATGGGTCTGCTCATCGACGATGAAGCATTGGAACACGTGAAGAAGATTGCCGAACGCGAACGCGCTCCGATGTATGTGGTCGGCGAAACCACCGGCGACCATCGCTTTGCCTTCGAACAGGCTGACGGTGTCCGTCCGTTCGACCTGGCTGTAGACCAGATGTTCGGTTCCTCCCCGAAGACCTACATGGTAGACAAGACGGTGGAACGCCATTACGATGTAGTGACCTACGAACTCTCCAAGCTGGACGAATACGTGGAACAGGTATTGCAGTTGGAAGCCGTTGCCTGCAAGGATTGGCTGACCAACAAGGTAGACCGCTGCGTGACGGGCCGTGTAGCCCGCCAGCAATGTCAGGGCGAATTGCAGCTGCCGTTGAGCGACTGCGGTGCCGTCACCCTCGACTACCGTGGCGAAAAAGGTATTGCCACGGCCATCGGTCATGCTCCCCAGGCTGCACTGGCCGACCCCGGAAAGGGTTCCGTGCTTTCTGTCAGTGAGGCCCTGACCAACTTAGTATGGGCTCCCTTGGCCGAAGGACTGGACAGCGTGTCGCTCTCTGCCAACTGGATGTGGCCCTGCCGCTCGCAGGAAGGCGAAGACGCCCGTCTGTACACCGCCGTGAAAGCCCTCTCCGATTTCTGCTGCGAACTGCAGATCAACGTTCCTACCGGCAAGGACTCCTTGTCCATGACCCAGAAATACCCGAACGGAGAAAAGATCATCAGCCCGGGTACGGTCATCGTATCCGCTGGCGGAGAAGTGTCCGACATCAAGAAGATCGTATCGCCCGTCATGCAGAACAACCTGAAGAGCCGCTTCTACCACATCGACTTCTCGTTCGACACCCTGAAACTGGGCGGTTCGGCCTTCGCACAATCCTTGAATAAGGTAGGCAGCGATGTTCCTACCGTTCAGAATCCGGAATATTTCCGCGACGCTTTCCTGGCCGTTCAGGAACTGGTCAGCAAGGGTCTCCTCCTGGCTGGTCATGACATCTCGGCCGGTGGTCTCATTACGACCTTGCTCGAAATGTGCTTTGCCAACACGGAAGGCGGTATGGAAATCAATCTCGACAAGCTGCAGGAACACGACATCGTGAAGACCCTCTTTGCCGAGAATCCGGGTGTCGTCATCCAGGTATCGGACAAGAATGCTCCTGCCGTCAAGAAGATCCTGGACGATGCCGGTGTGGGCTACATCAAGCTGGGCGTACCGACTGAAGAACGCCACATCCTGATCAGCAAGGACGGTGCCACCTATCAGTTCGGCATCGACTACCTCCGCGATGTATGGTATTCTTCCTCCTACCTGCTCGACCGCAAGCAGAGCTTCAACGGCTGTGCCCGCAAGCGTTTCGAGAACTACAAGCAGCAACCGTTGGAACTGGCCTTCGGACCGGAATTCACCGGCAAGCTGTCGCAGTACGGCCTGAACCCCGACCGTCGCGAAGCCAGCGGACTGCGTGCTGCCGTCATCCGCGAAAAGGGTACCAACTCCGAACGCGAAATGGCCTATGCCTTCTGGTTGGCCGGCTTCGATGTGAAGGATGTCACGATGACCGACCTTATCAGCGGCCGTGAGACCCTGGAGGATGTCAATGTCATCGCGTTCTGCGGCGGTTTCTCCAACTCCGACGTACTGGGTTCCGCCAAAGGCTGGGCCGGCGCCTTCCTGTTCAACCCCAAGGCCAAGGCTGCCCTCGACAACTTCTATGCCCGCCCGGATACCCTCTCGCTCGGTGTCTGCAACGGCTGCCAGCTGATGATTGAACTGGGACTGATCAACCCCGAACATCCGGCAGACAAGAAAGCCCGCATGGAGCACAACGACTCGCACAAGTTCGAAAGCAGCTTCGTATCGCTGACCATCCCTACCAACCGCAGCGTGATGTTCGGTTCGTTGAGCGGATTCAAGATCGGTACGTGGGTGGCTCACGGCGAAGGTAAGTTCAACCTGCCGCTGCCGGAAGACGAATACAACGTAGTCGCCAAGTTCTCGTACGACGAATATCCCGGCAATCCGAACGGCTCCTCCTACAGTGTGGCTGCCGTCGCCAGCAAGGACGGCCGCCATCTGGCCATCATGCCGCATCCCGAACGCACCATCTTCCCGTGGCAGTGTGGCTACTACCCCACTGACCGCCGCAACAGTGACCAGATCACTCCGTGGATGGAAGCCTTCGTGAATGCTCGCAAGTGGGTGGAGGCACACAGGAAATAATTCCCCATCCAATTGTCATTCTGAGTCGCCATCACATAGGGGTGTGAAACGATTCGATAATGACAATTTGTCAACTTGTCATTGGTAGTGGCCATCACACGGGGTGTGAAGGCCACTACCAATGACAAAAAATATTTAGTGTTCTCTTTTCTTGCGACACCCCCAAAAACATAGCAGTTATGCAAGACTTTGCAGCCATCGATTTCGAGACAGCCAACAATGAGCGTTCATCGGTTTGCTCAGTGGGCATCGTCATAGTACGAGGTGGAAAAATAGTAGATAGGTTCTATTCCCTCATCAAGCCCGAACCGGAATACTACCATTTTTGGTGCAGCCGGGTGCATGGCCTTTGTGCCGCCGACACAGAAAATGCCCCTATCTTCCCCACAGTATGGAAGCAGATTGAGCCGCTCATCGAAGGACTCCCCTTAGTGGCTCACAACAAAGCCTTCGACGAAAGCTGCCTGAAAGCCGTTTTTCGTGTCTATCAGATGGATTACCCTGACTATGAGTTCCATTGCACCTGCATCGCGTCGCGCAAGAGATGGCCGGGAGAACCCAATGATCTCGCCACCGCCGCTGCCCGATGCGGATATGACTTGACTCGCCATCACCATGCATTGGCAGATGCGGAAGCCTGTGCGGCCATTGCGTTGACCATCGGATGAATGATTTTGCATTAATGGCTTTATATATAACTCAAGTTTCGGATTTAGGTTTCAGGCAGTCTGAGCGATTAGTTGCATGGCCTTGAGTCTGCGGTTGTCCCGTATAATTTGCTCCATCAATTCGTTCT
>SFDG01000068.1 GCA_004558305.1 Phocaeicola plebeius | reverse complement strand
TGTTAGAGGGTTGGAATGTTCTTTTCATATTCGTATATACTTTTATGTTATTATTCTTTCGATTCGGGGTGCAAAAGTAGTGACTTTTTTCAAATAAACCAAGTGCTAAGTCATTTTTGGACAAAACTTTTTGTGTTTTTTCGCGATTTCGATTAATTTTGCACCCGAAATGAGGAAATGACTATTCAATAATCACATAAATAATAAAGAATTCAAGTTATGATTAATGCTCAAGACATTAAAATCGGAACTGCCATCCGCATGGACGGCAAACTGTATTTCTGCATCGACTTCCTGCATGTAAAGCCGGGAAAGGGTAACACGTTCATGCGTACCAAGCTGAAGGACGTGGTAGACGGTTATGTACTGGAACGCCGTTTCAACATCGGTGAAAAACTGGAAGATGTACGTGTAGAACGCCGTCCCTACCAGTATCTGTATAAGGAAGGAGAAGACTATATCTTCATGAACCAGGAAACGTTCGAGCAGGTGCCCATCGCTCACGACTTGATTGAAGGCGTTGACTTCCTGAAGGAAGAAATGGTGATCGATGTAGTTTCCGATGCTTCTACCGAAACCATCCTGTTCGCTGAACTGCCGGTGAAGGTACAGCTGAAGGTGACTTACACTGAACCGGGTCTGAAGGGTGATACGGCTACCAACGCTACGAAGCCGGCTACCGTTGAAACCGGTGCTACCGTACGTGTTCCTCTGTTCATCAACCAGGATGAAGTGATTGAAGTGGACACTCGCGACGGTTCTTACGTAGGTCGCGTGAAGGCATAAGCGGTTCCTGTCGTTGCCCGACCGGGACGCAGAACGCAAAGACACAGTGTACAAAGACTGGTACAACCGGTCGGACATTGTGTCTTTGCGTTTTTTTGTAGGTTCTATAAAGGGGGAGGCTATCTGAAAGCCCTGTCAAGAAGAAAGGTGTGCCAGAAGGGATTTGAACCTTTTTGGCACACCTTTCGGTGGGTAAATCGTATAAGCAAATGGTAAAAAGTATGACCTCACGGCCATTATAGAGCGGTTAACAAGCCAGTAAATGTCTTTCCTCTGCGGAAGTCGTATCTGCCTTTTCGTGCATTTCCTGCTGGAGCATAGAGCCGTTCCAGAGGTCGTCTGCCATAGAGAGCAGGAGATCCTGCAGTTCTACGTTGTCCTTGAGGCGGGCCGGGATGGCGTTGTAGCCCAGGGCGGCTCCCATGAGGCTGCCTGTAAGGGCACCGGTGGTGTCGCTGGCACCCATGTGGTTGACGGCTGCAACGACGGCTGCTTCGAAGTTGCCGAAGTGCTTCAACGAGCAGTAGATGGCAATGGCCAGTGCTTCTTCAGCCATTTTCCCTTCTCCGATCGATTCGATGGCCTTTACGTCAGACAGGCAAGTGGCGGTCAGTGCGATGGCCTTGTCTACCAGTTCCTGCAGGCGGTCGAGTGCTTCGCTTTCTTCGGCGAAGAGGTTGCGGACGGTAGCCATACCTTCCTGGATGTAGTGGATGAAGCGGTTGCGGGAAGGAGCTTCATCGGCTGCCAGGCGATACAGGAGGTGTGCTTCGAGGGCGGCAGGGATGTAGCCCAGGGGGTGCAGGTGTGTGATTTTTGCAATTTCTGCGGCCTGGAGGTCGGCAGCTTCGATGTCGGTTTCGCTGCTGGCTGCGTAGAGGGCGGCAGGAGCGATGCGGGCCATGCCGGCGCTTCCGTTACTGCGGCTGAAGAAAAGCTCGCCTTCGAATGCGGCTCTCAAGGCCATCATGCTGGTGTAGTCGGCTTCTCTGCGTTCGTTCAGGCCTTCTACCTTGCGGAGCCAGCTCTGTTCGAACTGGGTGTTGGCCCAGCCGATTTGCGAGAGGTACCATTCGATACAGGCTTCGCGGACGCTGGCCACGGCCATTTCCGGAGAGCCTGCGTTCAGGAGTCCCCATGCCGTGTAGAGGGTCATCTGCGTCTTGTCCGTTACCAGCGCTTCGCTGTCCAGTTCTTCATTGTCCAGCCACCAGCGGGTCGTATCCATGCGTGTGATACCTCTTACACCGTATTTGGCCTGGATGCCTTCGAAGGACTTGATGGATCTTACGGGATAGCCCAGTGCGTCACCGATTGCACCACCTACCATTGCGCCTCTCATGCTGTTTCTTAATTTCATTGTTGTCATACGTTTACCCTTTCTTTATTTTTGCTATTTGTTATTATTCTTATTTATTATATATACCGGATTTCTCCGCCGTGGATGTGTTTCCCGTGTGGGACCCTCATCGTTTACGCTTGCAAAGGTAGGGCAGTGTCGTGAAAGTGGCTGTCAGAATACGCTATTCTGTTTTCAGAATCCGATAAGGAGAAATATTTGGAGAATTTTCGCAGACAGGCCATGGATTTTTAGAAGTCCGTCGCTGGGGTTGATGATTTTCAAAAGGCATCGTTTCTTCTATTAAAAATCGCTTTTGAAAAGGTTGCTCTCCTTCTTCCATTTATAGAAATCGTTGGTCTTCTTTGCAGAAAAAACAATTCAATCCTTCAAAAAGAGGAGGTTTTCTATCAAAAATCGCTAATCGTACTATCAAAAATCGCTAATCAGTCTTCCAAAAATTGCCAGAGTCTGTTTTTTCTAGTGGCGGGGGCCTTCGAACCTTTGGGAATCGGTTAAGTTCATTTTGCTATGCCGAGCAGAGTAAAGCATCTGAATGCATCACTTTATGTCTACAGCTTGACTTCGTCGAACGTTGCTTCTTCGCATTGCTACCAATGACGAAAACTGTTGGAGAGTGTGTCAAAACCTAACGATGCATATCAACCTGTCATTGGTAGTCGCCATCACACAGCGGTGGTAGGATTCGGAATGGCAGCGCAAAATGAATGAAGTTAGATTGTTTTCGGGCGGACTCTGGTGAGAACGGAAAAGCGGCAAATGACTTACATCATTTGCCGCTTTCTGTCGGAATGAGGCGACTCGAACGCCCGACCCCTACGTCCCGAACGTAGTGCGCTACCAACTGCGCTACATTCCGATTGCATCGTTGTTTCTCGATTGCGGATGCAAAGGTAGATAGTTTTTCCCATTCCTGCAAGTATTTCGATGAGAAATTTAAAAGAAAAATATTTTTCCTCTTTTTCTGCTCAAAAGTTTGCACCCGCAATCGAGAAGCAACGATGGTGTCATAGCTCAGTTGGTAGAGCAAAGGACTGAAAATCCTTGTGTCCCCGGTTCGATTCCTGGTGACACCACAGAATGAATGCTAATTGCCTGATGATGGGTAGTTAGCATTCTTTCTTTTATGAGATATTCTCCGATTGGCCACCGCATCGTTGCCTTCATAATAAAGTCCCTCCTTGCCCTCAGAGCAAAAAGCCGAAGGATTTCAGCCGTTGCCTGACCTCGGGCATGTGCGTAGTTTCCACCAATACCATATAGCCTTCCGCACGGCGCACATACTTCCGCAACACCTCGTCGGCCGATATCAGGCGTAGCAGCTCCGCATTGCCGGTCGGCAGCTGATAGGTCTCGAACTTCTTGGGAGACACCTTTGTCCAGGGAAGTGCCTTCGCTCTCAGATGACTGAAAAAGTCCTCCCACACGGGCGACGGATGCTGGCATACGTACTGACGGAAGAAACTGATGTTCTTCTCTAAATCGTTGGCTGTCGAGCAGTTTCTCAAGAAGCTGGCCTCCGTCAGGCGGAAGCGATGGCCGCCGATAGGTTCGGCAATCTCGGCCACCAACGCCTCGTAGGGATTCTCATCGGTCAGTGAGCGGAACAGCAGTCGTCCCTCATCCAGTTCGAAACCCACCTCAGGTGCGGCGGCAGGCACATATTGAGGAACTCGGCCCATCAAGTAACGTCCCAGTTCCGTGAAGCGGAAGTAGCGGAGGGAATCATAATAGGAAGGGGAGCGGAGATCCATGTCCTGATAGGCAATCTCCAGGATGCCCCAAGCCGCCAGCAGGAACAGGAACCCCTTGACGAAGGGGACACTGATCTCCTGATAGATTTTGTCGGCAGGTATCTCCGCCTTCGTCAGCTTGGCATAATGCAACCGCATATTCCCGACGGCAGCGGACTTGAACAGTAGATTGTCCGGGCTATCCGCCTCCATGAAATACAGTTCTGCCAGCAACCGATCGGTGTCTGTCCATCCCTCATCGGCACAAATGTTTTTCAATGCCAGCACAATATGAATGGCCTGCCAGTCAAAACGCGTCTCATCCATTACCGTCTGACGGATGCCCGAAACATGGGGCAACAAAGTATGCACCAGATGCAGAGAGGAAGTAACGAACTCAAGAAGAAGACACTTGGCCATCTGCTCTACCGGCAGCTCTTTCTTCACCTTCCACCGGCAGTAGGCGAACGAGTCCATTAGCAGTAATGCCCGGAGCGAAGAGGCGTTCTTTTCGACCGAGTCGGGGAAGAACTCCCGCAGCTTGAGCGACTTGCTGATCTTGCGTGCCGTGGTCCATTTCATCTTATCGTAGATGTTGTAGGTCATTTCGTCCTTCTGGTGGAACACCTCCAGCATTTTCAGCAGTCCGGGCATCTCGTTCTCTGCGTTGAAGGTATGCCATGTTGTTCCTTCAGGCAAGTCATCCACCCTGCCAGCTGTCCTCCTCGCACCGAGGAAATACGGGTAGAAAATCGTGCGTAACGCATGCCTCATGGTCAGATAATACTGATAGTCACTGCCCCGACAAACGTAGAACCAGTGCAGGGGAACCGGCAGTATGTCGGACACATAATAGTAGCTTTTCGTCAGCCATTCCTTGCCCGTTAAACGCTTTAGCAAAGGCTTCCCCGCATAATAGTTGGTCACTACACACCGCCACAGTTCCCGCTCGTCGGCGGGCAGAGCGTTGAGAAAGAGTGCCACGTTCCGTTCGTCTGCCACGAAAAAAGCGACCGCATACTGCAAATCCGACTTGTACAGTGAAGTCCGCTCCTTCATCAGCTTCTTCATCTTGTCTGCCAGTGCCTGCTCCTTCTTGTCCTTGCCTTCCTCCAGCTGGCTGGGATTCCAGACCATAGACAGCTGGAGGAGCATCTGACGCAGTTCCGTGGCCCGATACGTTCCCATCAACTGCTGGCACTGGGAGAATACTGTCTCGTCGGGTATATAGATGGTCCGTTCCTCCTGTACTTCCGTTTTCCATAATGACTGTTGTTTCATTCCGTTGCCTCCTTCCTTTCCTTATCCTAATATATACTGAATGTCCTCCTCGCTCAACTGCTTGATGGAACCGCTGTCGCTGCCGATCAGTTCCTCGAACAGTTCCGCCTTCTGCTGTTGCAGCTGGCAAATCTTTTCCTCGATACTGCCCTGCACGAGGATGGAGTAGCAGAGCACCTTGGCCGTCTGTCCGAAACGGTGCAGACGGTTCACCGCCTGTTCCTCGGCCGCCTTGTTCCACCACGGTTCGAAGATATAGACGGTGTCGGCGGCGGTCAGGTTCAGTCCCACACCGCCTGTCTTCAAGGTCATGAGCAGCACCCGGCACTGCGGGTCGTTCTGGAAACGCTCCACTACCCCCTTGCGATCGTGGGTGGAGCCAGTCATGCTGGTGAAGTCGATGCCGTTCTCGTTCAGCTTGTCTCCCACCAGTTCGATGCCCGCTATGTAGTTGAAGAAAATCACGACCTTGTGGCCGTTCGATACAGCTTCTGTCACCGAGTCCATCAGCACCTCCAGTTTGGGCGATGTAATGCGTCCGTCGCTCAGGCTTTCGGGCACCGAGGCGATGCGGCGCAGCTCGTTCAAGGCCTGGAACATGACGAACTGCGATTTCTGGATGCCGTCGGTGGCTATGGTCTGCTTTACCTGCTGGTAGTAGTAGGCCCGCCGCTGCTCGTAGAACCGCGCCTGTTCCGGCGGCATCTCTACATAGAAGCGGTTGTCGATGCGGTCGGGCAACTCCGTCAAGACCTCTTTCTTCAGGCGACGGAGCAGGAAGGGGTAGATCTTCCGGCGAAGGCTCTCCATCGCTTCCTTGTCGTTGTCTTTTTGGATGGGGTAGGTATAGCGGCTGTTGAAGTCCTCCAGACTGCCGAACATGGCAGGATTGAGAAAACGGAACAGCGAATAGAGTTCCGTCAGGTTGTTCTCGACGGGAGTGCCGCTCAACGCCAGGCGATGGGCGGCATCGAGCAGCAGCACCGCCTGTGTGACTTGTGCCCCCGTATTCTTGATGTTCTGGCTCTCGTCCAGCACCACATAATGGAACTTCTGCTTGGAGAACTGTTCCACATCGTTGCGCACGATGGCGTAGGTAGTCAGTATCAGCTGGCTTTTCTTGGCCTCCTTCAGGTCGCGGGTCGTGCCGTAATAGGTATAGACCGACAGCTGAGGGGCGAAACGCTTCAGCTCCGCCTGCCAGTTGAACAGCAGGCTGCGAGGCATGACGATGAGTGAAGGCTTCTTCGTCTTGGGGTAGCAGGAAGCCAGTACGGCGATGGTCTGCAGGGTCTTTCCGAGACCCATGTCATCGGCTAAGCAACCACCCAGATTCACGTCGTAGAGGTAGCGCATCCACTTTACGCCCTCCACCTGATACGGACGCAGCTCGGCATTCAGGGGAGGCAGTTTCAGCGGCTGCTCTTTCAGGTGATTGAACCCGTCGAACACCTCCCGATGGCGGACGAAGGCTTCACCCTCTAACCGCTGCCGCATCAGTACCTCCACTTCAGGCAGGTCGAAGAAGGAGACACGCACCTTGTCTCCCCGCTTGTGCTGGAACACCCGTTCCAACCGCCGGATATACCCCTCGTCGAGCACCGCCCGGTCGCCGTCGGACAAGGTGATGTAGCGTTGCTTGCGGTACTGGTTCAGGAGATGGTTCAGCGTAAAGGTTTCTCCCTCCAGGTCCAAGGTCAGGTCCCCCTCCAGGAAATCAATGCCCGACGAAAGGGAGAGGTTCAGCTTGGGCTGTACCGGCTTCACCCGGTAGGCCTTGAGCTTGTCTGCCCCCATCAGGCGGTAGGTGTGCAGCAAAGAGGGCAGTTCCTTGAGCAGGAAAGGAGCCGCCGTCTCCTCGGGCACGATGAAGAATCCTCCCTCCTGGTAAATCTCCTTCTGTGCGGAACGCGAAGGGGCATACCGGTCCAGCTGTTTGGAGAGTGAGGCGATGCACTCCTCGATAGGCTCATGCTCCACCCGCTTCAACGACAACTGCCGGTCGGGCATTAACGTGGCTTTCCATTCTACGTCGAAATTTTCCAGAAACCCTATTTCGCAGCCGGGCACAGAATAGGTCATCCGCAGGTGAAGGGCATGGTCGGCATCCACCTTCTCGAATACAAGAGTGGGTATCGCCTTTAACGGCGTGTCTGAACGGCAGACGGTATAGTCCTCGTAGACTACATCCACCTGATCGATGTACGAATAGAACAACGAAAGATATTCCTCGACCAGCACCTTGTCGAAAGGAGCCATAAACGTAGGGAAGTGGCGGTAGTTGTCGCCCAACGAAGCAATGGGGAAGATGGTGTCACCCGCCAGCAGCAGACTGTCTGTCAACACGGCCCATCCCTTGGGTACTTCTGTCCCGTCCACCGTCAGTGTCGGCACCAACCGTGCTTCTTCCCCCTTCAGGTGCAGCCGGAGTGTGGCCGTATGGTCGGACACCCGCACCGGTTGCATTTGCGCATTCATCAGATGGGGACAGCGTACCAGCTGTCCGACCCAGTAAGGGGATTCGGCCACATAGAGCTTGTCGCTCGCTTCCGCCCCTTCCCATCGGAACTGTAGCAATCCTTCCTCGCGCAGACGTTCCATCGTACGCAAGGCTTGGGCGGTGTCGCCCGTATAGGCATGATAGTCGGGACATACAGGCATCCCCTTTGCATTGACAGTCTGTACGTAACAGCCATTCTCGTCAGCTACCAACTGAAAATAGAAGTCTGTGGGAGCCTCCCGCCGCTGGCTCCATCCCGGCTGACGGTTCTTCCGCAGAAGTGAGAGAAAATCGTTCATAGTTATTCAAGTATTCTTTCGTTCCGCACAGCAGCCTTAGGGCTACTGTGCGGACAAAGTTACGGAAAGTCGGTGGAATTTCCGAACAAACAAGGGGATTTGTTGCTGAGATTCCCCGTTTGAGGGCCAATGGCCCGGCGTGTCTTGTACTTGGTGTACGCATTCATCATTCGGTGGGCGGGTTCCCGGCCTGCTTTTTGCGGTATTGCGTGGGAGTCATCCCTGTATACTGCTTGAAGGCCGAACTGAAATAGGAAGCCGTATTGTAGCCCACACGTTCCGAAATTTCGGTGAACGAGAGCGAGCTGTCCCTCACCAACTCGGTGGCACGTTCCATTCTCATCTTCGTGATGTATTCGTTGCACCCCATACCGGTGAGCACTTTCATTTTATTGAAAAGGGAGGCACGGCTCATGCACATTTCACTTTCTATCAGGGCAATGTCCAGGTCGGTATTGTCGATGTGCTGTTCCACCAGCTGGTTCAGCTTGGTCAGAAAGGCTTCGTCGGCATAGCTGATGGTCGCTTCCTTCGGCGGTGGTACGGCTCCCGGTGCCGAATACTTTTCCTGGATATGCAGACGGGTGTTCAGCAGATTGAAAACTACCTGTTTCACCATTTCCACGTCGAAAGGCTTAGGCATATAGGCATCTGCTCCCGTCTTGTAGCCCATCATCACGCTCTGTTCGTCGGTCTTGGCAGTCAGCAGAACGACAGGTATATGGCTGATGTCGAGATTCTTCTTGATTTGCTGGCACAGTTCGTAGCCGTTCATGCGCGGCATCATGACATCGCTGATGACGGCATCGGGACGGTTGCTCAAGAGGATATTCAGTGCCTCTACGCCGTCTTTGGCAGTAAGGATGGTCCGGAAGGAATCCTTCAGCGATTCGGCAAGGAAGCGCGTGATGTCTTCCTGGTCATCTACCACCAGCAGGGTGTAGCTGCTGTTGGCGGTGTCGTTGCTGACGGTTCGGGTGTCGGACGCTGCTTCTTTTGTCGACATATCGGGCAGTGGATCCGGTATCCCGGCTGCGGCAGGCATATCGGTACCGGCAGGCATCAGCGGTGTTGCAGTTGTCGGAGGAGTGACATGGGGGGCAACGCCGTCTGCCGTCTGCTGCAGCGGCAAGATAAAATAGAAGGTAGCCCCTTTTTTCTCGTTGTTGTAGACGCCGATGCACCCGTTGTGCTGTTCCAGTAGCACCTTCGAGTAGGCCAGTCCCAATCCGGTGCCGCTGTTTTCCTTGGTTCCCTGGTAGAAGCGGGTAAAGAGGTGCTTCATGTCGTCAGGATGCAGACCGGTGCCTTCGTCACTGACGCTCAACTGGACCTGCTGTTTTTCCTCATCCATGCGGGTACGGATGGTGATGGTGGAGTTTTCGGGACTGTGTTTTAGCGCATTCATGATGAGATTGTTCAGCACGATGTCGCACTTGCGGCTGTCGAACTCTACCGGCGTGATACGTGTGTCCGGTTCGAATACCACCTTGACACCCCGTTCCTTGCCTTCGCTGACAAAGTCTTCGATTCCTTCTTCCACCCAGCGGTTGAATGCATGAGGGGCTATCTGCAACTGGACGGAGTGGTGCTCCATCTTTTCCAGGTCGAGTATCATGTTGATGACATGGGTCATGCGGAGGGTCTGTCGGCGGGCAGTCTGTATGAGGGGATAGTTCTGGTGGTCAGGACTGGTTTGGCGGAGCAGGCGGTTGAGTGGGGAGTAGATGAGTGTCAGCGGTGTACGCAGCTCATGGCTCACGTTCACCAGGAAGTTCACTTTCTCTTCGTTCAGCCGAAGGCGGTTCTGTTCTATCTCGTGGGCCATCATGTGCCGTTTGCGTTCCAGCAAGATCCAGAGGCCGATGCCGCCCAGTGTCAGTACCAGCAGCGAGGTGCTGCCGATGAACCAGAAGCTCAGGTACCAGGGAGGCAGGACGGTAAATTCGGCAATCTGCTGGTAGGGCGACCACGACCCGTTGCTGAGCGTGCAGGACACCTGTACCTGGTAGGTGCCCGGCTGCAGGTTGTGCAGCTGTATCTCCGGGCGGTCGGTCTCGATTACCTCCGAACTGTAGGCGGGGATGAGGAACCGGTAGCCGCGCGATCGGAACAGGTTCTTCTCCTTCGTTGAGACGCGAAGGGTGAAATTGCTCTTGTAGGGAAGTTCCACCGTGCGGGTAGTGTCGAGGAAGGGATTACCTTCGTTCACTCCGTTGAGGGTACAGTCGGACACACTGAAGACCGGGGTACTGGTGTTCGGCACGGCATGGGGGTAGGAGATCTTCACGAACCCTTTTATGCCGCCCATGTAGAGGCAGTCGTCGTGGAAGCCGTAGGCACCTCTCACGTACTCGTTGCTCAGCACGCCGTCCAGGTGGTTGTACGCTATCAGGCGGTTGGCAGAGGGATTGTAGGAAAACAGGGCATAGTAGGTACCTATCCACAGTCGTCCCAACGGGTCGGCCTGTACGGACATGACATCCCTGAACTGCTTGGTAGGGATGCGGGACAGCTCGTGGCTCTTGGCATCGTAGCGCAGGAGCCCGTAGTTCGTGCCCATCCAGAAGATGCCGTCGGGGGTGCGCGTGGCGGTGTTGATGCCTTCCCTTTCGTTGGGGTGTTCGTAGAGGATGGAGAGGGTTTCTGTGTGATGGTCCAGCAGATAGAGGTGACGGCGGTCGCACAGGTAGCTGACGGTTTTGTCGGTGCCGATCATCTTCAGGGTGCCGATGCCGATCATTCCTTCTTTCTCCTCCGTTGCTTGGCTGAAGGTGCCGGTAGACTGGTGGTAGATGTGTACGTGCCGGCCCAGGATGAGCAGGCTTTCCGGTGTGTTCCGCCAGAGATAGACTCCGTTGCCGTAATGGAAGGTGTAGGTGTTCAGCTGCACATTTCTGAGCAGGAAGGGGGTGGTCTGTCCTGTGGCGGTATCGAAGACGAACATCCCCTGGTTCACCACCGAAATCAGCAGCTTGCCCGGTGCAAAGTCGGTGATGGAGAAGATGAACATATCCTTGGTCGAGGGGTAGGAGACGAAGGTGTTGTCGGAGGGGCGCATCCGGTTCAGGCCTCCGTCAGCGGTGCCTATCCACACATAGTCGCCCTGTGGGAAGAAGCAGGTGATGGAATTTCCCAATGGCCCTTTGCCGAAACCGGCATACAGGCTGGTATAGGAGCGCAGGAAGACGGCACGGAGTGAGACCAGTCCATGGTCAACGATGCCCATCAGCACATTGTCGTAGCGGTCGGTGTACAGCCGGTTGATGTTGTTGCCCGGCACGGTGAACTGTCCGTCGCCGGGGACGTGCTTCATCTGCCATATATTTCCGGTTGCCAGCTTCAGGATATTCAGTCCACCGTTGCGGGTGCCGATCAGGAGGTGTCCTTTGCATTGGGTCAGCGACTGTTGGTGGTTATCGTTCAGTCCGGAATTGGCGGTGGTATAGTGGTGCAACGGTGTTCCGTCGGGCGAGAAGCAGTGTAGTCCGTCGCCTGCCGTGGAAATCCAGATTTGGTGGAGGCTATCTACCAACAGGTCGGTTGAGGGGAAGGAGGTATGGAAAGTAGTGATGTCCACCTCTCCCTTGTCTAATGCGATGCGGATGACGGAATTCGAACGGTTCTGTACCAGCAAGGTCTGTTCGTCTATCAGGCATAGCTTGTTTGCCCACCGGAAGTCCGGCAGTTCGCAGAGGGGCGAGAGTTTCTTTTCGGTCTTGTCATAATAAAGGATACGGCTGCCGTTGTCTAACAGGAAGCCTTTCTTCCAGGAACAGCCGGCGTGGGCGTGTACGATGTTCCCTTCCCCGTCTGTCAACGGGTAAAAACGGTCGGTCAGGTAGTCATAGCGGGCGGTGCCGCCGTTGGTCATCACCCACAGGTCGTGGTCGGCATCCTCCATGATGCTATAGATTTCCTCACCGGGCAAGTGTAGGGTGTCCACCTCGTTCAGCATGTACTTCTTCAGGTGGTTGCCGTCATGTCGTCCCAGACCTGACCGTGTGCCTATCCACAGATAGCCGTGGCTGTCGCCCATAATACAGCTGATCCGCGATGGGAATTCCTCGTCGGCATCTTGCGAAAGGGTGCTGAAGGAATAGTGCTGGGCTGTTGCCGGCAGACTGCACAGGCAGAGAGCTGTCAGCAACCAACGAAAAAAGAAGACAAACCCCTTTCTATACATAGTAACAGATCTTTTGATTTTGTTCTTTGTTTTGATTGTTTGATTTCGGTACAAAAGTAGACAATAATAGCGAATTTTGATAAAAAAATATCGATTTTTTTTAAGAATGATTTATAAGCGCCTTGTTCTCAGTATGTTCTATCGGAGGGGAAGATTTTCAGAAATCGCTACTATTGATTTCTGAAAATCTTCCGTTCTAAATAAGTGTCATAAAAATGAAGGGATGCCTTTCTTTATACAGCATTATTTTGACTTGCGGTATTGGGTAGGAGTCATACCGGTGTACATCTTGAAGGCCGAGCTGAAATAGGACGAGGTGCTGTAGCCCACCCGTTCAGAGATTTCCGTGAAGGAAAGGGTCGTTTCCTTTACCAGCAGGATGGCCTTTTCCATGCGTAGCTTTGTGATGTACTCGTTGCAGCCCATGCCGGTCAGTGCTTTCATCTTATTGAACAGTGAGGCACGGCTCATGCACATTTCCTTCTCGATGAGCGAAATGTCCAGCCCGGGATTGTCGATGTGCTGTTCGATGAACTTGTTCAACTTGGTCAGGAAAGATTCGTCGGCATAGCTGATGGTCACCTCTTGCGGCAAGGGTATACTGCCCGGTGACGCATACTTCTCCTGAACGTGCTGGCGCGTAGTCAGTAGGTTGAAGACAATCTGTTTCACTACTTCCAGGTCGAATGGTTTAGGCAAGTAGGCATCGGCCCCAGTCTTGTA
Source organism: Phocaeicola plebeius (assembly GCA_004558305.1). Classification (GTDB taxonomy): domain Bacteria; phylum Bacteroidota; class Bacteroidia; order Bacteroidales; family Bacteroidaceae; genus Phocaeicola; species Phocaeicola plebeius_B. Next base: position 11,284 of record SFDG01000068.1, on the reverse strand, counting down.
GCCGGTCAGGATGCTCTGCTCGTCGGTCTTGGCGGTCAGCAGTACGACAGGAATATGGCTGATGGCAATGTCGTTCTTGATTGTGCGGCAAAGTTCGTAGCCGTCCATGCGTGGCATCATCACATCGCTGATCACAGCGTCGGGCCGGTTGCTGCGGATGACCTTCAGGGCTTCCACACCGTTCTTGGCAATCAGTATTTCTTTGAAATCATGCTTCAGCGATTCGGAGAGGAACTGGGTGATGTCTTCTTGGTCGTCGACCACCAGAAGGGTGTACACTCCCGACGATGGGGCTGAACCCTTGGCGGCAGGTGCAGGCGGCAAGGGTACTTCCTTTACTTCCACAGATTGTAGCGGTTGGGCAGAATGTGTGGCTGGAGCAGGGACGGGCTGGCTGGAGGTTTTCTTGACCAGCAGCGAGTCGCTGACGCTGGCTGCAATGCTTCCTGCTGCCTGGTGCAGAGGCAGGGTGAAATAGAAGGTAGCTCCTTTGTCCTCGTTGTTGTAGGCGCCTATGCTGCCTTTGTGCTGTTCGAGCAGTACTTTCGAGTAAGCCAATCCCAGCCCCGTACCGGTGCTTTCTTTGGCACCTTGGTGGAAGCGGGTAAACAGTTCCTTCACATCGCCAGGCTGTAGTCCCGGCCCCTCGTCGCTAATGGTGACACGTGCCTGCTGGGTGGCGGCATCCAGTCGGGTACGTACGGTGATGGTCGATCCCTTTGGACTGTGTTTCAGAGCGTTGATAAGAAGGTTGTTCAGCACAATGTCGCACTTGCGGATGTCGAACTGGATGGAATCGATGAGTGGGTCAGGATCGAATTCTACCCGTATGCCTCGTTCTTCGCCTTCGCTGACAAAGTCTCGCATCCCCTCTTTCACCCAGTCGTTGAACGGATGGGGGCGCAGTTGCAGCTGGACGGAGCTGCGTTCCATTTTTTCCAGGTCGAGTACCATGTTGATGATGTTGGTCATGCGGCTGGCTTGTCGGCAGGCGGTCTGCAACTGATTGTAGTTCTTGTCATTGGGAGAGGATTCGCGGAGCATCCGGTTGAGCGGGGCATAGATGAGTGTCAGCGGTGTACGCAGTTCGTGGCTGACGTTGACCAGGAAGTCCACCTTCTCTTCGTTTAGCTCGCGACGGTTCTGTTCGAGGGTACGCTCCATCAGCAACTGTTTGCGACTCAGCAGTACCCACAGGCCGGTGCCTCCTGTGAACAGCAGGAAGAGTCCGACAGAACCGAGGAACAGATTGCTGCGGTACCAGGGGGGAAGTACCTGAAACTGACCAATGGTCTGGAAGTCTGTCCACGATCCGTCTGCCAGTGTACAAGCCACTTCGACATCGTATGTGCCGGGATGCAGACCATAGAGCTTCAGTTCGGGAGAAGAGGTCTCGATGATTTCGTTACTGTATTTCGGGACATGGAAGCGGTAGGCACGGCGACGGAAGCGGTCTTTCTCCTCCGTCATCACGCGGAGCGAGAAGTTGCTGTTGAAGGGCAGTTCCACGCCAGTTTCGTGGCTAAGGAAGGGGTTGCCTTCCGGTTGCCCGTTCAGCGTGCAGTCGGAGATGGAGAATACGGGAGTGGAGTTGGCTGGACGAGTGTTCTTGTAGGCTATCTGTATCAGTCCCTTCGCACCGCCCATATAGATGTATTGGTTGTCCATCGAGGTCGCGGTACGGATGTACTCGTTGGGCAGGGCACCTTCCATCTCGTTGTAGGAGATGAAGTGTTGGGTATTGCTCTCGTAGGTGAACAGGGCGTAGTAGGTGCCTATCCAGATTTGTCCGAAGGGACCTGCCTGCAGCGACATGATGTTCTTTACCTTCTGGTTGTCAATGGGGGTGGCGGTGCCTGTGTCGGTATCAAACTTGTATAGCCCGTTGCTCTGGTCGGAAGGCAGCTGGTAGATGATGGACAGGTCGTTCGTGCTGTGGACGAAGCGGTACAGCCGGCGGCGGTCGGAGAGGTAGCTGACGTTGTCGGTGGTGCAGACCATTTTCAGTGTCCCGTTGTAGATCATGTGGTCCTCCTTCTCTTCCACATAGGTGAAGGTACCGGTGGGAATGTGATAGACATAGAGGTGCGAGGCAAGTATCAGGATGGTTTCTTGCGTATTCCGACAGACATACACGCCGTTCCCCTGGAGGAATGTGCGGTAATGGGTGGTGGGGTCTTTCATCAGTAGAGGGGTTGTCCGTCCTGTAGCAATGTCGAAGATCCTCAGTCCCTCGTTGAGCACGGAGAGCAACAGTTTGCCCGGTGCCAGGTCACACATCGAGAAGATATGTACGCCGGCAGTCGAAGGGATGGGGGTGAAGGTGTTGTCGGCTGGACGGAACAGGTTCAGGCCGCTGTCGGTGGTGCCTACCCATACCTTGTCGCCGTGGCTGAGCACGCTGCTGATGGATTCTCCCGACGGTCCTTTGCCGAAGCCGGCATAGAGGTTCGTATAGGTACGGATGTGTACCCGGTCGAACGACACCAGCCCGTGTCCGTTCACCCCCAACAGGATATTGCCGTACTTGTCGGTGCGTGCCAGGTTGACTTCGTTGCTCGGCAGGGTGAACTGTCCACCTCCTTGTTCGTGCTGGAACAGCCAGGTTTGCCGGGTTTCGGGCTTCAGCACACACACACCTTGCAGCTGGGTGGCGATAACCAGGTAACCGTCGCATTCGATGAGCGACTTCAGCTTGTTGGTCGGTAGGCCGGAATTGTCGGTATTGAACTCCGCTATCCGCTTGCCTTCGGGCGAGAGGTAGAAGAGACCTCCTCCTCGCGTGGTCAGCCAGACATTGCGCTGGTGGTCGAGCATCATGTCGGTGGCGTAGAAACCTACGTCGAACAGGTCGCCATTTACCTCGCCGGTATCGAGACGGATGTGCCACACTTTGTTCGAGCGGACCATGCACAACAGGGTACGGTCGTCCAGCAGGAGGAACTTCTCCATCCATGCAGAGAGGGGCAGTTCCGCTATCTTGGTGAAGCTGCGTTCCTTCTTGTTGTAGTAGATGACAGCATGACCGTCGCCCAGCAGTAGCCCGTCGCGCCACTTGCAGGCAGCGAAGACCTTGAAGCTATGCCCCTCGTCATTGGTCAGCGTGTGGAAATGGTCGTTCTGGTATTCGTAGCGGGCCACACCGCCTACCGTGAGTACCCACAGGTCGTGGTCGTTGTCCTCCAGTACGTTATAGACATCATCGCCAGGGAGAGAAAACGGGTCTTCCTTGTCGTTGAGGTATTTCTTCAGTGTACCGCCGTCGAATCGTCCCAGTCCGGTGCGAGTGCCTATCCACAGGTATCCCCGGTTGTCTTCCGAGATGGAGTTCAGCAGCGAGGCGAACTCCTTGTCGGCGTTTTGAGTAATCTTGTTGAATGAGAAATGCTGTGCGGAGGCGGGCAGTCCGAACCACCACACGAGTACCAGAAGCAGATAAGCCAACTGCTGCTGAAGGGGTATCATCGAGTTCCGTATCGTTATCATTGAGTAATTTCTTTCATTGGTTGACCAGAATAGATTGCAAAAATAGAGCTTTTTGCTTAAAATGGAAAGGCTGTCCTGTATTTTTTGTGTCAGGAGGCGGTCGGATGCCCCTTTTTCCCGACAGGCAGGCAAGTTTTCTCAAAAAAAACTAAAAATACGGCTGTCGGGGAGAGATTTGCCGCTTTTTTCTGTTGATACTACGAAAATATGAACTAACTTAGCAAAGTGAACTAAAACTAATTCTTTGATTATGCACGCAGAAGATTTTTATTGTGTTATCATGGCAGGCGGTGCAGGACGACGGTTCTGGCCCTACAGCCGTCAAGCTTCTCCCAAGCAGTTCATCGACTTCTTCGGTTGCGGCCAGACGCTCCTGCAGCAGACATTCGACAGGTACCGGCAGATTGTGCCGTTAGAGAATATTTTCGTCACTACTCATCGCGATTACGAGAACAAAGTGCTGGAACAGCTGCCGGAGCTGGACGCTTCGCGGCTGATTGTGGAGGATGAGCGCCGGAATACGGCCCCGTCCATTGCCTTCGCTGCTCATGTCATCGAGAAGCTGAATCCGCAGGCAACGATGGTGGTGGCTCCTTCCGACCATCTCATCCTGAAGCAGGACCTGTTCAGGGAGGCCATTCTGAAGGGACTGGACTTTGCGTCCGGCCATGATGCCTTGCTGACGCTTGGTATCCAGCCCAGCCGTCCCGAAACGGGATATGGGTACATCCAGATAGACGAAGAGGAAACGGAAGGTATCTATAAGGTCAGGACCTTTATCGAAAAGCCGGCTAAGGAATTTGCCGAAATATTCATCCAGAGCCAGGAGTTTTTCTGGAATTCGGGCATTTTCATTTGGAACGTGAAGGCAATCCATCAGGCTTTCCGCAGTTATATGACGGAAATCTGTCCCTACATTGATAGCGATGTGCCCGACTTCACTTCCTGCCCGAACATTTCCATCGACTACAGCATCATGGAGAAGGCAGACAACGTGTACGTGCAGCTCTGCGATTTCGGCTGGGCTGACCTGGGCACGTGGGAATCGCTCTACGAGGTGGCCCCCAAGGATGTCAACCGCAACGTGGTGATGAACGGGAATACGTTGTTGTATAATTGTAAGAATACCATCGTTTCGCTCCCAGCCGGACGCTTGGCGGTGTTGCAGGACTTGGACGGCTATCTGGTGGCGGTCCGCGACAATGTCGTACTTGTCTGCAAGAAGGATGACCAGAATGCCATCCGCAAGTTCGTGAACGATGTGGAGATAAAGTTTGGAGACAAGTTCTCCTAAGGGCCTCCATGCGCAGAGGACACATAGCAACAACACGGAGATACAAGGCGTTTGTAGAAAGGAGGAAAACCCTGTATCTCCGTGTCGTTGTTTTATTCCGGAACCGGATTGCTTACCGTTCCGACCACTTTTGCTGGATGGCAGCGGCAATGGCCTTGAATTCCTCGTCGGTGAGTTTCAGCTTGGGATTGGAGAAAATCATATCCGACTCCCGCTGGATGGGGATGAGGTGGATGTGGGCATGAGGAACTTCCAGCCCTATGACTGCTTGTCCGACTTTCTGGCAGGGGAATGCCTGCTGGATGGCCAAGGCCACTCCTTTGGCAAAAACCTGCATGGCAGCCAGCTCTTCGTCATCGAGGTCGAAGATATAATCCACTTCGCGCTTCGGCACTACCAGCGTATGCCCTTTTGCCAGTGGGTTGATGTCCAGGAATGCATAGAAGTGTTCGTTTTCCGCTACCTTGTAGCTTGGGATGTCTCCTGCAATGATTTTACTGAATATTGTTGCCATATAAAATATATTAAAGAAGGCAAGTCCACACGAAGCGAACTTGCCTTACCGGTTAGTTAGAATGATATACCTAATACTTCCAGACTGATTTTGCCCTGCGGGATAGTGATTTCGGCAATGTCGCCGACCTTTTTGCCCAGCAGACCCTGTGCAATGGGAGTGTTGACCGAAATCTTTCCCTGCTTCAGGTTGGCTTCGCTTTCCGACACGATGGTATAAGCCATCTTCATGCCGGTCTTGACATTCTTCAGTTCCACACGGGTGAGGATCTGTACGGTGTCACATTTCAATTTGGATGTATCAATGATTTTCGCATCCCCGATGGTTGCCTTCAGCTGGTTGATTTTGGATTCCAGCATACTCTGCGCCTCTTTGGCTGCATCGTATTCGGCGTTTTCGGACAAGTCGCCCTTGTCACGTGCTTCGGCGATAGCTGCAATGATCTTGGGGCGTTCTACTGCTTCCAAGTGTTTCAATTCTGCCACCAGCTTCTGGTAGCCTTCTTCTGACATGTAAGCCATTTCTTTTTTCCTCCTGTTTTTTTTGGTGATTATATGCTTTTCTTGTTTCTATCGGTAAAACAGAAAAAAGAATTCCGGCATAATGTTCAATGCCGGAACCCTTTCTTGTGTATGCTTTGCAAAGGTAACCCTTTTTTTCTTATAGCGCAAGTTTGGTAAAGGTTATTTTGTATGCTTTGCAACATTTGAAGTTTTTATAACAATTTCTTGACGGCTTCCTCCAGGTTGTCCTTTTCGCCCAGCCGGTGGCTCAATTCGTTGTTGCGGTTCACGAGGAACAGAGCGGGCAGTTGGGTGACTCCATATATATTAAGGTAGGAAGAGTAGGGACCCTGGGGGTCGCGTACGCAGATCCAGGGCAGGTTGTCGCTGGCTGTTTTCCAGTAATGCTCGTCCGCATCGATGGAAATCTGATAGATTTCGAAGCCTTGGGCGGCATACTTGTCGTACAGTTCGCGCAAGGCCAGGTTGTGGCCGGCCGACTGTCCGTTCTGATAGACGGTAAAGTCAATGAGAACAACCTTGCCTTTCAGGTCGGTCAGGTGACGGGTCTCGCCTTTGATGTCCATCAAGGGAATATCGACGATAGAGGTCTCTTTGACGATTTCGCTGGGCAGCGACACTTCTTTCACCTGCGGGGTACGGGTGTTCTTCATGCCCTTGATGACCATGTTGTAAAGATTGCGCGAGCGGTCAGCATGAGGATAGAGATTGTTCATGCTGGTGGCTACGGCCGCAAAGCACTTTACATCCTCCTTGTTGTTCAGCGGGTCGAAAATCATGTAGCCGTTCAGTTGCTGGAACAGGGCGAAATAGGCGTACGGCTTGTTCGGACCGACAAAGATATAGTTCCGTTTCACCTCGTCCTTGTAGTGGCTGATGAGGCTGAGCAAGCTGTCTTGGGCCACTCCGGCCGGAAGGCCTGAAGCACTGGCCTTGTTGACCTTGGCCTGCAGCTCAGCCTGCAGAAGGACCAGTTCCTTGATTTTCCGGTTGCTCTCGCTCTCTCCGATTTGATAGTCGGTTGAGAATTTGTCGTAATTGGCTTCGATGCTTACTGTTTCGGTAGAGTCGACCGAGAAATGGATGGTTTTGTTGTCCACGCGCAGACGATAGTATTCGGGCGACTCCGGTCGGGAAGGATGAAAGCGGAAAGCACCGTCGCTTTTCAGCCGGGTGGAGTCGAGAGGGACGATGCCGTCCAGTCCGGCATGTTCAATGTACAACATCTTGTCGGCAGCACCGGCTACTTTACCTTCTACGGTGAAGGTGGGCTCGTTGTTACAGGCGGTCAGTACGGCAAACAAGGCCGCTACCATATAAGCATTTCTTTTCATGGTTGGTATCTGTTCAAAAATTCGGTGCAAAGTTACGGCTTTTCGTGAGATGGCAAAGTTTTTCAGGAGGTTCTTATGCCGGTAGGGACGAAATTCCTTGAAAAAAGCCGCCTATTTCAATAAAAAACCAAAAACATTGAAAGTTTTATGATTAATCCTATTGTTAAGACGATCGAGCTCAGTGATGGCAGAACCATCACCCTCGAAACGGGAAAGCTGGCAAAACAGGCAGATGGTGCTGTTATGCTACGCATGGGTAACACCATGTTGCTGGCTACTGTTTGTGCAGCAAAAGATGCAGTTCCCGGTACTGATTTCATGCCCCTTCAGGTAGAGTATAAAGAAAAATATTCCGCATTCGGACGTTTCCCCGGCGGATTTACCAAGCGTGAGGGCAAGGCTTCTGATTATGAAATCCTGACTTGCAGACTGGTAGACCGTGCGTTGCGTCCGTTGTTCCCCGACAACTACCACGCAGAAGTGTATGTCAACATCATCTTGTTCTCTGCTGACGGCGTAGACATGCCCGATGCATTGGCCGGATTGGCTGCCTCTGCTGCCTTGGCGGTTTCCGACATCCCGTTCGGAGGCCCCATCTCTGAAGTGCGCGTGGCTCGTATCGACGGACAGTTTGTCATCAACCCGACTTTCGAACAGCTGGAACGTGCCGATATGGATATCATGGTGGCTGCTACTTATGAGAACATCATGATGGTGGAAGGAGAAATGAAGGAAGTGTCCGAACAGGACCTGCTGGAGGCCATGAAGTTCGCTCACGAAGCCATCAAGGTTCACTGCAAGGCGCAGATGGAGCTGATGGAGGAAGTGGGAAAGGTGCAGAAGCGCGAATACTGTCACGAAGAGAACGACGAAGACTTGCGTAAGGCCGTACACGAAGCCTGCTACGCTAAGGCATATGCCATCGCTCAGTCGGGCAACCGCAACAAGCACGAACGTGAAGATGCCTTTACGGCTGTGTGCGATGAATTCAAGGCTCAGTTCTCCGATGAGGAACTCGAAGAAAAGGCTCCGCTTATCGACCGTTACTACCACGATGTAGAGAAGGAAGCGATGCGTCGTTGCATCCTCGACGAAGGCAAGCGTCTGGACGGTCGTGCCACAACGGATATCCGCCCCATCTGGTGCGAAGTCAGCCCGCTGCCCGGCCCTCACGGATCTTCTATCTTTACCCGTGGCGAGACGCAGTCGCTCAGCTCAGTGACTCTGGGTACAAAGCTCGACGAAAAGATTGTGGACGATGTGCTCGACCAGCACAAGGAACGTTTCCTCCTCCACTATAACTTCCCTCCGTTCTCTACGGGCGAGGCCAAGGCACAGCGCGGTGTAGGCCGTCGTGAAATCGGTCACGGCCACTTGGCTTGGCGTGCCCTCAAGGGACAGATTCCTGAAGGCTATCCTTATACCATCCGTGTAATGTCTGATATCCTGGAATCGAACGGTTCTTCTTCCATGGCTACGGTTTGTGCCGGTACACTGGCATTGATGGATGCGGGTGTGCCTATCAAGCATCCGGTATCGGGTATTGCCATGGGACTGATCAAGAATCCGGGCGAGGACAAATATGCGGTTCTCTCGGACATCTTGGGCGATGAAGACCACTTGGGCGACATGGACTTCAAGGTGACAGGTACCTGCAACGGTATCACGGCTACTCAGATGGATATCAAGTGCGACGGACTGACATACGATATTCTGGAGAAGGCCTTGCTGCAGGCCAAGCAGGGACGTGAATACATCTTGGGCAAACTGACCGATTGTATCGCTGAACCGCGTGCCGACCTCAAGCCGCATGCTCCGCGCATCGAAACCATGACCATTCCGAAGGAGTTCATCGGTGCTGTCATTGGCCCGGGCGGAAAGATTATCCAGGGTATGCAGGAAGAGACCGGTGCTACCATCACCATTGAGGAAATCGACGGTGTGGGCCGTATCGAAATTGCCGGCAACAACAAGCAGAGCATCGATGACGCTGTGCGCCTGATTAAGGGAATCGTGGCTGTGCCTGAAGTGGGTGACGGCCTCAAGGAAGGGGATGAGATTGATGTGAAGTTGCTGGATATCGACCCGAAGACCGGCAAGTTCAAGTTATCGCACAAGGTACTGGTGCCGAAACCCGAAGGTATGTCGGAAGAAGGAAATGGCCGTCCCCGTCGTGATAAGCGTCCTGCACATAGAGACAGAAACTGCAGTCTGTGTCTTTTTTTATGGTTATACCTTTATTTTAATTAAACGATGAAAAACATGAAACAAAGAAGCATAGGGAGTGCGCTCGTTGCACTCTGTTTTTTCTTTTCCTTGCCGTTGGTTGCTCAGCCACAGTGTTCCGCCTTGGTTCCTCTGCCCAATGCTGTTGCGCAGCAGGATGGAGTATGGACGGTAGGTGAGCGGGTGCATATAGTGACTTCTGTAGATAAGGATGCTTTCTGCCTGCAACGTCTGCAGGAGGTTTTGCAAGACCGTCTGGGATGTGTGACTGTGGTGACGGAGAACCGGGATTCTTCCGTGTCGTCGGTCGTTGTGCTGCGTCTGGATGCAACCCTGGAAGGCCGGGAGCATTACACGTTGGAGATCAACCGGGACGGAATCGTGTTGTCCGGAGCCTCTGAGGCGGCTCTCTTTTGGGGAGTGCAGACACTCGATCAGTTGTTGTTGGGCGACTGGGAAAATACCTCACACCGGCGTATGGCTGGCATGCGTATTGACGATGCGCCTCGCTTCTCTTATCGGGCTTTGATGCTCGATCCGGCTCGTCATTTTTTGCCGGTAGCGGATGTGAAGCGCTACATTGACCAGATGGTCCGTTACAAGTATAATGTACTACAGCTGCACCTTACCGATGATCAAGGTTGGCGGGTGGAAATCAAGAAATATCCGCAATTGACAGCAAAAGGAGCCTTCCGTGCGGAAAAAGGTGGTCTGCAGGGACCGGATAACGGTTATTATACGCAAGAAGAATTGCGGGAGTTGATAACCTATGCGGCTCGTCGCCATGTAGAGATTGTTCCTGAAGTGGATATGCCGGGACATACGGTTGCACTGTTGACGGCTTTTCCGGAGCTGCGGTGTCAGTTGGCCGACACTGTGCGGTGGGTATTGGGGAAGACAGACAATCAGATGATGTGCGCTGCGTGTGAAAAGACCTATGAGGTATGCGACCATATTCTGGCGGAGATCGCCGCTTTGTTCCCGTCGTCACGCATCCACTTGGGTGGGGACGAGGCTGCCATCGAGAAGAACTGGGCGAAATGTCCGCGATGCCAGGCGTTGATGGAGCGGAAAGGTTACACGAAGACATCGCAGTTGATGGGACATTTCTTCTCGCGCATCATCGCCTGTGTCCGTGAAAAGGGGAAGACGCCTGTGCTGTGGTGTGAGCTCGACAATATCTGGATGCCGGCTCATGAATTCCTGTTCAACTATCCGAAGGATGTCACACTGGTCACCTGGCGCAATGGCCTGACTCCGAAATGTATGGAACTTACGGCTGCATCGGGCAACCTCCTGATTATGGCTCCCGGAGAGTATACGTATTTTGATTATCCGCAGTGGAAAGGGGATTTGCCGGAGTTCAACAACTGGGGGATGCCGATTACTTCGTTGGAGAAAGTGTATGCGTTCGATCCGGAATACGGATGGGCAAAGGAGCAGTTGCCGCACATAGAGGGGGTGATGGGAACGTTGTGGGGGGAGGCAATCCGCGATATTCACCGTGCGATGTATATGACCTATCCTCGTGGTCTGGCATTGGCCGAAGCGGGGTGGACACAGATGGAACATCGTTCATGGGCTTCTTTCAAAGAGCGGATGGTGCCGAATCTGGTGAATCTGATGCGGAACGGAGTGGCGTTGCGGGTTCCTTACGAAGTATTTCTTGAACGGTGATGGCTTGTTGATTGGCTTACTTCTCGTTAACAAGTCTATAGTCGGGATGGATTATCCTTAAATCCTGTTATAAAACATGAGATTTCCGTTGGAAAGTTTGCAGGTAATGCAGAAATGCGTACCTTTGCATTGTGTTTTTCATAGTATTAGATTTAAGGTTAACAAAAGGTTGGAGTACAGCGGTACTCCTTTTTTTATGCCCTTTCGTGTGGGTGGGCTGTTTAAACAC
>SFDG01000067.1 GCA_004558305.1 Phocaeicola plebeius | reverse complement strand
AGTGCACTTCTGTTCGGAGCGTTGCTCTTCGCTTCGGCAGGAACTTTTACCTCTTGTAAGGACTACGATGACGACATCGACAACTTGCAGAGCCAGATTTCGGCCAACGCTTCTGCCATCGAGGCATTGAAGAAGGTCGTAGAGAACGGCGACTACGTGACGGGTGTCGAGAAGTCCGCTACGGGCCTGACCATTACTTTCAAGAATGCCGGCGCGAAAACTATCACTTTGGAAGACAAGGTGGGTAGCATCGTTACCGTTGAGAACGGCGTGCTCTGCATTGACGGCAAGGCTACTGAAATCAAGGTGGCTGAACCTACTGAACCTACTGAACACCCGAAGGACCAGATTATCATTGAGAACGGAATGTGGTCTGTGCTGCAGGAAGACGGTACCTACAAGTCGACCGGTATTCCTGTGTCTGGCGTTACCGTGACGGGAAGCGAAGCCGCAGGCTACACGCTGACCATCATCAATGAAAATGGCACTCAGGTTGTCAAGCTGCCGACCGCTGCCTCCACCATTTCCAGCATTGCAGTTGAATCAGGACTGACACTCGGATCAACAAGTGCCACCAATAGTGCATCAACAGCCAAAGGATGTCCTTGGAATATCCACTCGAAAGATATCACTTGGGCAGGTCCTAAGGGAAATGTAACAAAGAATCAATTGTTGTACGGACCTTTCGTTGTTGTTGAAGGAGCTGTTTCTGTCACTCCAGCCTCTGTTGACTTGGGTGCCCAGACACTTACTTTGGTGGATACAAAAGGTAATGTAGCTCCTGTCAAGGTGATAGTTACACCCCACAGCACAAATGCTGCAACTGGGGAACGTGCGGCTTCTGCAGACGGCAAATGGAACCTTACCGTTGTTCCGACTGCAGACTTAACCAAAGACAATGTAAAAAAGGTGTTCGGTGAATGGAATGCTTCTAACAAATACATTGCCAACCTCTATGCACTCTTTGTGAATGGTGTTGCCCAGACCCCATACGATATCGCTATCAAGGTGGCACAAACCGAGACAGATGAATCAACAGCCATTGTTGCCCATATCAACAATCTGACCTATAAAAATTATAAGGGAGAAACCATTTCAGGGTACGAATCAGGCCAAAGTCGAGTAAGAATTGCTTCCGGTGCTTCAACGGACTTTACATATGCACAGACGGATTGCTATGATAGCTATCTTTCCTTTGATGGAACAATGGCTGCAAAAGCTGCCGCTTATGGTGTGACCGCTAATGGCATGACCCTTAATGTTCCCGAAAGTGCCAAAGGAAAGCAAGATTTGAATGCGACCTTGCATATATTGGGGGTAAGCGGACAGCAAACTACCTTGAATGTACCTTTGAATCTGGCAGGTACTACTACTGGCACTGTTGAACTGGCTACTACGAATGTTAAGATTCTGCCGAATACGGCTGATATCAAGATTGACCTGAGCAATGCCTTCAGCGATATGTCTGAAGCTGAAATCGAATCAGTTGATCAACTGGGTTGGATTACTTTGAGTGAAGTTGCCAACCAGGAAAACTTCCTGCTGTCAGATATTTCTGGTGTCAAGTATTATGACAAGGATAATCATGAGGTAACCGACCTTACGAATAACGACTTGCGCATCATCAAGTATGCCAAACTGACTGTAACCAGCAATATTGCTGACGATGCGAAGCCGGGTGAGTATAAGCTCTCTTTGAAATTGTATGATAATGTTCCGACTTACGCTATTGCCAGTGTGGTTCGCGATATTACCGTCCCTGTAAGCGTCACTCTGCCGACCTTCGACGAACTGTTCACCAAGACCAACAAGTGGGGCGAAGGTGCGTTCAATGCCACTTTGACGAATTCGGGTACTGATCCTGCCGTTAACTTCACACAGGCATTCAAAGGAGAGAGCAGTGCTCTTACCAGCGATATCACTTATGCCATTGATAAGGTAAATGATAATGATGTTAAGTTATCTGAGAGCAATGGTATTGTTGCCTTGCAGAAGATTCAGAATGACAATAAAGAATTGGCAGTGAAGACCATCCAGGCTACAGCATCCTATAAGATTGCTGGCAAGGACGGACTGACTGTTAAATCCGAGAAGTTCACAACCAACTTGAAGTCAATCTTTGAAGGAGTTACTTTGAAGTTCTTCGTAGACGATGTGGCTCAGGATGTAGCAGTTGTAAATGCCAACAACTTGATTCCTGCCTATACAGCACCTACTTCTACAGCAAAGGGCAATGGTTTGGCAGTTATCAGAGGTACTGGTGAGGGTTCAATTTCTGCCCTGATTACAGGCAATACTGTGGACGGATTGAAACTGAAATACACTGGCAACACACTTGCTAATGTAGATGAAATCCTCTTCTCTATTCCGGAAGTAGAAGGCCTGAGCTTGACTCCGACTTGGGATTCCAATGATATCAAGTTGAATGGCATCAATAATGGCGATGCTGGTCAGTTGGTAGTAACGTTCACTGACTACACAGGTATTGTTACCAAGTTGAAGATTGATTTCAAGAAGAACTAAACATTCTTCAATAACTCTTTTAAAAAAAAGCGGTTTCTCATCAGGAACCGCTTTTTTTGTAACCAGCAAGGTGAAGCAGGATGAATACAGATGTTTCACTGCGCTCAACATGACAGATAGATAGAAAAGAACAAATGGACGAATCTGAAAGGACGGGTAGAAAAGACTACAGGAACGAGTCCTTATCCCTGCAGGGACTTGTTCTTACTCCTGCAAGGACACGTTCTTTTCGGGAAAAGGTATATAGGGGTACAAAAGGACGATAGGGGAAGCCGGTCTGAATAGGCGGAAACGGATGTACACAGATGAATCAGCCCTCCTTATGCGCATGATGGCATTTCAGGACACGATGCGGCAGATTGCCGTGGCCCAGCAGGTCGATGGGACAGCCGAAATGCTCTTCCAGCCACTCGGGAGGGACCTCGGTATCGGGATGATAGTCGAGAGTGCCGCTCACACAGGCAATACTTTTGACGCATTGCAGGACGGAACCGATGTCGTGACTGACCAGAATGACCGCCCGCTCCTTGTTGATCTCCTCCAGCAAGGAATAGAGGACCGCCTGAAACCGCTGGTCGATGTATGTGTTCGGCTCGTCCAGAATGACTACCTGAGGATTGGATACCAATGCCCGTCCCAACAACGCCCGTTGCAGCTGGCCGCCACTGAGCCGACCGATGGACCGGTGCTCCAGCCCTTCCAGTCCCATACGGGCGATGGTCTGGCGCACTTGCTCGTGCTGGGCCGGACTGAAAGGATGCAGGAGCGACTTCTGCCGGTTCAGTCCCGACAGCACCACCTCGTACACGGATATGGGAAACTTCTTGTCGATGCTGTTGTATTGGGGCAGATAGCCCATGCTGATTTCCGGCACTTCCTTCCCCTCTTGAAAGAACTGCAGGCGGCCTGCCGTCGGTTTCAAGAGGCCGAGAATAATCTTCATCAGCGTCGTCTTTCCGCCGCCGTTCGGACCGATAACCCCCAAGAAGTCCTTCTCATAGACCGTCAGGTGGACATCGGTCAGCACTTGCTTGTGCTCATAACCGGCCGAAATACCGGTAAGTTGCAGGATGGGTGAATGATTCATAGGCAGCAAGGATTATGGGACAAGAGTGAGGGAGCGGGCCACATTGAGCATTTCTTCCTGCCAATGGTAACTGAGCGGATTGATAGGGATGACCGCCAGCCCCAGTTCCCGGGCAATGAGCTGTGCATTGCGTACGTCAAACTCCTGCTGGACGAAGATGACCCGTATCTTTTGCTCCCGGCACAGACGGATCAGCGCCTGCAGTTGAGACGGCGAAGGTTCCTTGCCGTTTTCTTCGATACTGACTTGCCGCCACCCATAGTCGCGGGCAAAATACGAAAGGGCCGGATGATAAATCAGGAAAGAACCGCCCGTGGCAGGCAGCAGGGCACGGATAGACCGGTCTGTCTGACGCACCATGCGCTGCAGACTGTCGGTCCGTGCCCGGTATTCTTCGGCATGAAGCGTGTCCAACCTGCACAAGGCCGCACAGATATTGTCTGCCATGCGCAACACATTCTCCGGTGAGTTCCAGATGTGCGGCTCCACGCCTCCGGTATGCGTATGGCCATGGTGTGCCACTTCCTCCCGAATCAGGTCGATGCCCCGGGATGTATCGAAGAAAGGCAGGTCGGGATTGTTGGCCTTCAGTTTTTTCACCCAACTCTGCTCAAAACCAATGTACCCTACTTGCAGATAAGCGGCACTCTGGGCCAGACGGACCAACTGCTGGGGAGTAGGGTCGTACGTTTCGGGGCTACTGCCTTCGGGCACCATGCTGACCACCCGGTAGCGGGGTCCGGCAATGGCTTCCGTGAAATAGCGCAACGGCTCGATGGTAACAGTCAGGGTGGGCACATCCGCCGGCCGACGGTTGCCACAGCCGGCCAAAAGCACCATACAGACCACCCAATACAAATATCTTTTCATGGCAAATCTCATTTTCAGTGCCCAAAGATACACATTAATATCGGAAAAACGCGGAAAGAAGGCTCAAAAGAGTCGGTAAATGCCTAAGGCCCCAGCTGCCAGGACCGCATAACGGAGCAGTTTGCCCAAGGTCATCGAAAAGGCCACCACCCAGACATTGGCCCGCATCAGTCCCAGAAGCACCAGTAGGGCATCGCCGATGACCGGCAGAAAAGAGAAAAGCGCCATCCAAGCCCCTCGTCCCTTCAGGAAACGATCCGCCCGCTCCAAGTGACGCTGGCTGACCCCGAGGTATTTCTCCATCCATTCCCTCTTCCCCAGATGCCCTACCCAGTAGCATGTCATGCCCCCCAATGCATTGCCTAAAGTAGTAGACAATACGGCCCCTACAGGATGCAGTCCGCAGCCGATACAGGCCAGCAAGACCGCCTCCGAGCTGAACGGCAGAACGGTTCCGGCCAGGAAAGCAGACAGGAACAGGCCACAATAGCCCCAATCGGTCAGAAACTGTAGAAATGCATCCATAGATTCATCAGGCACATGAGGCACCAGACCGCCACCAGGACTGCGGACGCCCAACGGGTATAGCGAGTGAAGGTGAGTGAGAACATATAGCCGGCAGTAATGGACCCCAACAGAAGCTGGATCCCCATCAGGCTGTTGAAACGGGACGGCTGAAGCAAGAGCAGGAGATGGACACCCACTTCCATCACCAACAGGACATGCAGCATGACACGGGTCTGCACCTTCTCCTTATAGGAAGAACGGTAAACATGGACACCCGTCACCCCAGCGACCAGAACCGCCACTGCCCACGACAGGCAGGCGTTCAGCGGAAGCCCAGAGTAATCCATCGGGGAAAAAGCCACCAACTGTTGCAGGCGGTCGTGCAAGAAAGCGGTATCGTGGCGGTACATCCCGACTCCCCAACACAGCCAGTAGGGCAGACAGATGCCCACCAGACCGGCGAAGAACGTACGGGCGGAGAAAGAACGGAGGACGCACATCGACAAATACATCACCGGCAGCAGGTAGCAATAACAGGCATCCACGAAAGACATCAGTCCCAGGCACAAGTATGCATGGAATACCGCTACAGGAGCACGGGGAGACTCATAACTGCTGAACAGACAGAACAAGGCCAGCAAGAACAAGGGAGGAAAAATCCCTTCTTCCCCGCCGGCGTTCAAGAAAGGGAGTGCGGCATAGAACAACAGGAACAGGGACGAAGGCAAGGTGGTGCGAGTGCGAATCAGCGAGAAACGCGTGTTCAGCTCAATCAGCAGATACGCGATGAACGCACACGAAAACACGACTCCTATATCGCTCCACGTGTCAGCAGTACTTCCCCATACCGCCAACGAGAGCAGGATGGCAACAGGAAGGGTCCACCTCCCCGTTGCCACCTTGTATTGGAAACTGTTCCTGTAAGATCGCATAGACAGAGTTACAGGTCAAAGCCGATGTCAGAACGGAAATATTTCTTCTCGAACTGAATCTTGCCGGCATTCTCGAAAGATTTTGCCAATGCCTCGGCCTTGTCGGCACCATAGGAACTGACGGCTATGACACGTCCGCCGTTGGTCACCACCGTGTCCCCGTCCAGGGCCGTACCAGCATGGAAAACAATACTTCCACCTGCCTTGGCAGCTTCGATACCGGTCATCGGATAGCCTTTTCCGTAGGCTTCGGGATACCCCCCTGACACCAGCATGACACAGACTGCCGAGCGAGGGTCGATTTCCAAGGTCTTTTCCGCCAGACTGCCGGCAGCCACCCCTTCGAAGAGTTCCACCAAGTCGCTCTTGATGCGGAGCATCACACTTTCCGTTTCCGGGTCACCCATACGGACATTGTATTCGATGACCATCGGATTGCCTGCTACGTTAATCAGTCCGAAGAAGATAAAGCCCTTGTAGTCGATGCCTTCAGCAGCCAAGCCTTCCACCGTAGGACGGATGATGCGGTCTTCCACCTTCTGCATCCATTCCCGGTCGGCAAAGGGAACCGGCGATACGGACCCCATGCCCCCCGTGTTCAGCCCTGTGTCGCCTTCGCCGATGCGCTTATAGTCCTTGGCCTCGGGGAGAATCTTGTAGCTCTTTCCGTCGGTAAGCACGAACACCGAGCACTCTATGCCGCTCAGGAATTCTTCAATGACCACTTTGGCAGATGCATTTCCGAACATACCGCCCAGCATTTCCTTCAGTTCCTGCTTGGCTTCCTCCAGCGTAGGCAGAATCAATACCCCTTTTCCGGCACACAGTCCGTCGGCCTTCAGCACATAGGGAGCCGAGAGTGTTTCCAGAAACGCCAGTCCCTCTTCCAGGTTGTCGGCAGTGATGCTCTTATACCCGGCTGTAGGGATGTGATGGCGCTGCATGAAGCCTTTGGCAAACTCCTTGCTGCCTTCGAGTACGGCACCGGCTTTCGACGGACCGATGACGGGAACCGACTTCAGTTCCGCATCGTCCCGGAAGAAATCATACACCCCGTTCACCAGCGGGTCTTCCGGACCCACCACGACCATGTCGATGCCGTTGGCTACGACAAACCGCTTGATAGCCGGAAAGTCGTTGACCTTGATGGCTACATTCTCGCCTACCTCGCGGGTACCGGCATTGCCGGGAGCGATGAACAACTTTTCAATCTTCGGGCTTTGGGCGATTTTCCATGCCAGTGCATGTTCACGGCCGCCCGATCCTAATAGCAAGAGTTTCATATACTTGTTGTTTTTGATTTTGGAATAATCGGTTTATTTCAAGTGGTCTTCAAAATAGCGGGTGATGTGTTCGTGCAGATGCACGCGGTCGGTACCCACCATGTTGTGGCCGGCTTCGGGATAGACAAAGAAGTCGGGATGCGTCCCGGCATCGATGCAGGCCCGCAAGAAAGCATAGCTGTGTTGGGGCACACATGTCGGGTCTTCTCCGCCGATGATGATCTCCAGCCGTCCTTTCAACTGCCCGGCCTTCAGTTTCAGGTTCGAACCGGCGTACCCCTGCGGGTTGCTCTGCGGTGTATCCATATAGCGCTCGCCGTACATCACCTCATAATAGGCCCAGTCAATTACCGGTCCACCGGCCACTCCGACCTTGAACAGATGATTATAGGTCAGCATCAGGTTGGTCGTCATGAAGCCGCCGAAGCTCCAGCCGTGGACACCGATACGCTCTCCGTCCACATACGGAAGGGATTTCAGCCATTCCACTCCTTTCACCTGGTCTTTCATTTCTTCTACTCCCAGCTGGCGGAACGTGCAGTTTTCAAATGCCAGCCCACGATTGTCACTGCCCCGGCTGTCGATGGTCAGCATCACATAGCCCAACTGTGCCATATAAAGGTCCCATCCCCGTGCATCGTAGAAGCGGCTGTTGTGAATCAGCTGGGCATGAGGTCCGCCATACACATAGATGACGGCGGGATATTTCCGGGTCGGATCGAAATTCACCGGCTTGATAAGACGGTAATACAAGTCGGTCACGCCGTCGGCCGCCTTGATGGTGCCCAAGGTGATTTCCGGCAGGTTATACTGTTCCTTCAAGGGGTCGGCGGCCGTAAAGATGACACGTCCCTTCTTGCCATCGGTCGGCAGGAGGCTGATGATACGCGGCACACTGAAGGAAGTATGGTTGTCGATGAGGTATCTGCCGCTGGCAGAAAGCTGCACACGGTGCGTACCGTCCTCTTCCCCAATCCGTGTACGCTTGAGGGTATTCAAGTTCAGGCGATAGATACTGGTCTGCAAGGGAGAAACTTCCGTACTGCCCATCAGCAATTCCTTGCGCGAAGGGCAGAATCCTACAATCTGCTGTACCAGCCAGTTGCCTGACGTGAGGGGAGTCACCTGTACATGCTCGATGAACGAACTCTCCGAGGCAGCCGACTGCTGCCAACGGGCAGCAGGAACATTCACCTTTGTATCAAAGAGATACAGATGGTTATACCCATCGCGCTGACTCTGGTAGATGAACTTCGAGTCATCCCACGGTAAGAAAACCAGCGTATGCTGCGGTTCTACATATTTGGGATGCTTCTCCTCGTAGAGCGTAGCCTCCTTGGCACCGGTAGTGGCATTGTAGCGCACCAACTGTGCATGGTTCTGGTCACGGTTCAGCTCGATGACATACAGATGCGCCTCATCGGGTGTCCAGCTGACATTCGTAAAGTAGCGGTCGGTGGGGTCACCGGCTTCCAGGTACACCGTCTGACGGGTGGCCGGGTTATATACACCCACCTTCACCTGATGGCTGGTCATGCCGGCCATCGGATACTTGTCAGCTTCCAGAGCCGCCACACGGGCAGAGGTATTGACCTGCGGATAGTCGGTCACCATGGTCTCGTCCATCCGGTAGAAAGCCAACAAGTTACCTTTCGGACTCCAGAAGGTACCTTTATAGATACCAAACTCCTGGCGGTGCACACTTTGACCACAGACAATTCCTTTCGGTTCGTCAGTCACCTGATGGGTCTGTCCGTCGGCAGTGGTCACAAACAGATTGTTGTCGATGGTATACGCCAGCGAACGGCTGTCCTTGTTCCAGTCCTGATTGGCCGCATGGGGAGCGATGGGCTGACTCCATACCAGCGCTTTCTTCTCCCAGTCCACCAGTACCCGATGCGTCGATGTGCTGGCCAGCACCTGCTTGTCTGCATAAGGGAAGGTGACATTGTACAAATGACGAAGCTTGCCCACCCGGGCGGCTTCCAGCACTTCGTTCACCTCCTCCAGCGTAAAAACGACCTGTTCCTTGCCAGTCACAGGCTGAATACTTTTTACGGCCTCCACTTCGGCATTCATACACACATCGCCCCACCACTTCAGGCCAGGCAGGTTTTGGGGAGTCAGGTTGGCATAGTTGCTTCCTCCGGGAATGACATCCTCCAGCGTGAAAACCTTTTTCTCTTGGGCAGAAACCGTCATGACTGCTACACACAAACTAATAAAAAAGGATACTAAACGTTTCATGATAGGTATATTTAGGGGGTTATTCCTCGCTTTCGGGCCGACGGCGGCTATGCATATAACGCATCGGTGAGGCCGGCTTGGGACGTCCGTCGTCTGTTGAAATCCGTTTGGGACGCTCATTCATATCGTCTTTGTATCTGAAGCCGGAACGGCGTTCGCGCCCTTCTTCGTCCCGACGCTCGTTACGGAATCCCTCCTTACGCTCGCCTCGGAAGCCTTCTCTGCGTTCGCCGCGGAAACCCTCCTTACGTTCACCTCGGAAGCCTTCTCTGCGTTCGCCGCGGAAGCCCTCCTTACGTTCACCTCTGAAACCTTCTCTGCGTTCGCCGCGGAAACCCTCCTTGCGCTCGCCTCTGAAGCCTTCTCTGCGTTCCTTACGGAATCCTTCCCTGCGCTCGCCACCCAAGCGGTTGTCTTGAGCTTCTTCGGAAGCCGTCCCTGCCTCACCTTCCTGGCGGAGAGTCGTTTCCTCCAGTTCGCCCCGGAAATCCTTGTACTTGCCGTCGAAAATCTGGTATTTACGGAACTGGCACTCCAACGCACCATTGTACAACGGAATTTTGGCAGAAGCCTTCAGGCCAATCTGGTCGAAACACTCGTCCCGATAGCTCAGCACCCAGGCATCGTTGTTCAGGAAAGCATGTTTCAGGCGTTCCCCAATCATCTGATACAAGCCCAGCAGGTCGTCCGATGAGATGCGTTCGCCATAAGGGGGATTGGTGATGATGATACTTTTTTCCACAGGCTGTTCAAACTGCTGGAAAGGTTGGATTCTCAGCTCGATTTCCCGACTGACACCGGCGGCCTTCACATTACGGGTGGCAATGGCATTGGCCTTCGGATTATTGTCGTAACCATAGATTTTATGTTCGAACGGGCGTTCCTGCGAATCGTCGTTGTAGATGGTATCAAACAGTTCCGGGTCGTAATCCTTCCATTTTTCGAACCCGAAGCCCTTACGGAACACGCCGGGCGCAATGTTACGGGCTATCAGTGCGGCTTCAATAGGAATCGTTCCCGAACCACACATGGGGTCAATCAGATCGCATTCCCCTCTCCAGCCTGTCATGAGAATCATACCGGCGGCCAACACCTCGTTCAGCGGAGCCTCAACCTGTTCCTGGCGATAGCCACGGCGGTGCAATGATTCGCCCGAGCTGTCCAATGCCAAAGTGCATCGGTCTTCTGCAATATGGATATGGATGGTCAAGTCCGGCTTGTTGATACGTACCGACGGGCGGTTGCCGGTCTTTTCACGGAAATAGTCCACGATGGCATCCTTCACCCGGTAGGCGACATACATGGAATGGCGGAACTCGTTCGAGAAGACGACCGCATCGACAGCGAAACTGCTCGTGTTATCCAAATAATCCTCCCAGGCAATGCTTTTCACGGCATCGTACACCTCATCAGCCGTTGCAGCCGTGAAATGTTTGATCGGTTTCAAGATTCGGATAGCGGTACGCAGGCAGAAATTTGCCTTATACATCATCGCTTTGTCGCCCGTAAACGATACCATGCGGCGACCGATTTCAATGTTGCTGGCTCCCAGCTCGGTGAGTTCTTGTGCCAACACCTCTTCCAGCCCTTGGAAGGTTTTGGCAATCAGCTCAAATTCTTGGTTCATATTGTTGTTGTTTCGTAAAAATCCAAATGTTCTGCAAAAGTAGTGATTTTCATCCACCCCATCAACTGTTTGGCGGAGTTTTCATCGTTTCCTTTTATTTTGTTGGACTCATGGTTGCATCACCTTTTCACTGCTCTTGATATAAATCAATAAATCCGGCCTTCCCATGAGTTTTTCCTCTCCTTTCCTTGCCATTTTCCCAGAAACCCGTACATTTGCAATGTGTTTTTCATAGTATTAGATTTAAGGTTAACAAAGGTTGGAGTACAGCGGTACTCCTTTTTTTATGTCTATACCCGTACTGTTCTTCCGTCGTCATCGTCCTTATCGCTTTTCTTACCCAGGGCTACGTGCGTATCCTACTGTCTGCCGTAATTTCTGTTAGAATTTCTCTGTCCTTACTTTATGCGTGGCCTATCTTTAATTTATACGAATTATAAATAGCGGCATCACTGTTTTCATTGCAAATCCCTGAAAAACACCTCGCCGAATGGTCCCCATTTGGTCCCTCATCTGCAAAAATTGATACTTATCTCATTGATACATAGTCATCTCATTTCTACGATTCAGTTATCGACGCGCCAACGAAATCGGGGGTAAAACCCCGTTCTAAGGCTTCTGAGAGGGGTTGAGTACCGAGAAACCGGTCGGTTTTCTATCGAAACCGTCCCTCGTACGGCCCTTTTCCGTCCACTGCTCCGATAGGCTCCAGGAGACTGAATTAAGAACAACTTGA
>SFDG01000066.1 GCA_004558305.1 Phocaeicola plebeius | reverse complement strand
CAGTAGCCGCACAGGCACAGCTGGTGACCTATCCCCAAGGCTTGAATGCGGGGATGGCCCACAATGATGACTATACGGTGCGCGTCCGCACACTGGATGGCGAGTGGCAAGATTTGTTTGAATACAATGTGCAGGTCGATATGGACAACGTACAGGATGCCACGATGGTACAGTTTGACATGGGATGTCCGGTGGAGGTGATGGTGAAGAAGAACAACGGTACTGTCCGTGATGTGGCTATCCGTCCCACCCGGGAAGAGATTCGCTATGAGCAGCACGGCAATGTGATTACTTTCCGGATGGACACCCCACGCTATCTGTCGGTGGAGTTCAATGGCGACCGCCTGCACAATCTTCATCTTTTCGCCAATCCGTTGGAAACGGAGACCTATTCGGAATCGCGGGAAGGAGTGATGTACTTCGGACCCGGGGTGCACCGTCCCAAGGACCTGCCCAACAACCAGATACGGGTGCCGAGTCATACCACCGTCTATCTGGCTCCCGGAGCCGTGCTCAAGGCCAAGCTGCTGGTTGACAAAGCAGAGGATGTGCGTATCTTGGGAAGGGGCATATTGGATCATCCCATCCGTGGTATTGAAATCACGGACTCGAAGAAGGTGCTGGTAGATGGCATTACGGTGGTCAATCCCGATCATTACACCCTGTTCGGCGGAGGAGCAGAAAGTGTGACCGTCAGGAACCTGAAGTCATTCAGCTGCAAAGGATGGAGCGACGGAATCGACATGATGTGTTGTCGTGATGTGACGATAGAGCATATCTTTATGAGAAACAGCGACGACTGTATCGCCCTGTACAACCATCGCTGGAACTGGTGGGGAGGCTCGGAGAATATCACTGTGCAAGATGCGGTGCTATGGGCAGACGTGGCCCATCCCATTAATATCGGCGGACATGGCGACCCGGATTCTCCGACGGGAGAGACCATCCGGAACTTGACCTTCAGGCACATTGACATTCTGGAGCATGATGAAGACGACCCGCCTTATCAGGGCTGTATGGCCATCGATGCCGGTGACAAGAACTATGTGAAGAATGTCCTGTTTGAAGATGTCCGTGTGGAAAGCATCCAGGAGGGAAGACTGTTTCACCTGAATGTCCGTTTCAACAAAAAGTACGACAAGCAGCCCGGGCAACTGATTGACGGAGTGACATTCCGTAACATCGTCTATCAGGGAATGGGTGAGAACCCCTCTTGGATGCAGGGGCTGGATCGGGACCGGACGGTGAGGAACGTGACCTTCGACAACGTGGTAGTCAACGGCAAGCGGATGACGGACTTGAGCGGATGGCAAACCAACGAATATGTGGAGAATGTAACGATTAAATGAATGAAATAGATAAGCGATATGAAACGGATTATACTTTATGTGTTGGCCCTCTGGGCAGCCTGCTGGCAGGCCCAGGCCTTGGGCAAGTTTGGAGACTGGAGCTGCTCGGTGGCCCTGACGGGTTATGTGAGCGACGAGACGGGTAAGGCCCCGAATGCCTATTGCTGGATAGCGGACGGTACGGAGCGTGTACGCTTTGCCGTATTGGCACAGCAGAACATGACGGAGGAGGCATTGCTGCGCAGCGATCGGTTCAGGCAGCAGATGAAAGAACTGGGTGGGGCACTCATTTGGGTGGCTCCCTGGTTCTCGCAGAACTGGTCGCCGCAGACGGGCTGCCAGCAGACCTTCGAGGAGATGATGGTGGGACTGGCGGGACAGAGCGGACACCCTGAGCTGGCCACGGTGCCCATCGTGCCCTTCGGCCATTCCGCCCAAGCCACCTTCCCCTGGAACTTCGCGGCGTGGAACAACGACCGCACGCTATGCATTCTTTCCTTCCACGGCGATGCGCCCCGAACCAACCTCTGTGGATATGGGACGGCCAATGTGGAGTGGGGGCGCACACGCAACATCGATGGCATCCCCGGACTGATGGTAGAAGGGGAGTACGAGTGGTGGCAGGCGCGTGTGCGACCGGCACTGGCTTTCCAACTGATGTACCCTGGTGCTTGCATCTCTTTCCTTTGTGATGCCGGCAGCGGGCACTTCGATCTTTGCGATGCCACCATCGACTATATGGCTCTCTTTATTCGAAAGGCGGTAGAACGGCGTTTGAACGCCGATGGAACGCTGAAACGGCTCCATCCGGCAGATGGCTGGCGCTACGGCATTCCGCAGGGTGGCGAGACCGAAGGAGCCAACATTACTGCCTTCCCTTCCGTGTCGCCTGCCCCGTGGGCTGCCTATACCGGCGACCCGCACGAGGCTTTCTGGTATTTCGACGAGGAGATGGCCCGTCTGACCGCAGCCCGTTATGCAGAAACGGACGACAAACAAGGGACGAACACGAAGATTCGGCATATGGACTTCAGCCATCTGAAAGTGGGTGATACTTTCTTGTTGGAGTCCGGCTGGGAGTATGTGTATATCAGCGGTCCCGTACGAAAAGTATCGGGCAGGGAGTTTCAGTACATCTCCTATGATTGTGGTACGGACAATCCCAAGCGCAGCCACAATGCGTGGATAGCAGCCGTCCGACCGGGTACGGCGACGCATAAAAGGGTGGTGCAGCCCATCCAGATTCAATTTCGTGACTGACGGGATCTGTACAGGACATCGTCATGCAATAAAATGTCTTCTCCGTTAGGTAGAGACCGCTGTTCTGCCGTATATGGATAAAAAAACGAATTGCCATGAGAAGAAAAGTGACTATTATTGGATGGGCATTGCTGGGAAGCGTGGTTTCCCTGACGGCCCAGTCTGTTTATCCCGGACAACATGCAGGAAAGCTGAAGCTGGAGACGGTGGTGCCGGTGAAGGTGAAAAGTTTCGACGTAAAGGACGTGCGTCTGCTCCCCAGCCGCTTCCGGGAGAATCTGGAACGTGATTCCGCCTGGATGGCCTCTATCGAGGTGAACCGCCTGTTGCACAGTTTCCGGACGAATGCGGGAGTGTATGCCGGACGCGAAGGCGGCTATATGACGGTCAGGAAACTGGGAGGATGGGAATCGTTGGACTGCGAACTGAGGGGGCATACGACCGGCCACCTGCTGTCGGCCTACGGACTGATGTATGCCGCTACGGGCAGCGAAATCTTCAAGCTGAAAGGCGACAGCCTGGTCAAGGGACTCTCGGAAGTGCAGCAGGCATTGGGAGGCGGGTATTTGAGTGCTTTTCCGGAGGAACTGATCCGCCGCAACCTGCAGGGAAAAAGTGTATGGGCACCCTGGTACACCCTGCACAAGCTCTTTTCTGGACTGATTGACCAGTTCCTGTATGCCGACAACCGGCTGGCACTGGAGGTCGTGACGAAGATGGGGGATTGGGCGTACGGCCTGCTGCATCCGCAGACAGAAGAAACGCGGCGGAAAATGATCCGGAACGAGTTCGGCGGCATCAATGAATCGTTCTACAACCTGTATGCCATTACCGGCGAGGAACGCTACCGCTGGCTGGCGGAATATTTCTACCACAATGATGTCATTGACCCCTTGAAAGAGCAGCGAGACGACCTGGGGACGAAGCACACCAACACCTTTATCCCGAAGGTCATCGCCGAGGCACGGAGGTATGAGCTGACCCGGGAGGAGGACAGCCGCCGGCTGACGGACTTCTTCTGGCATACGATGGTGGAGCACCACACGTTTGCCCCGGGATGCAGCAGCCAGAAGGAGCATTTCTTCGACACGGCCCGGTTCTCGAATTTCGTGAACGGCTATACGGGAGAGACCTGTTGCACCTACAATATGCTGAAGTTGTCCCGTCACCTGTTTGCCTGGACGGGGGATGCCCGGGTGATGGATTACTACGAGCGGGCCCTCTACAACCATATCCTGGGACAGCAGGATCCGGAGTCGGGGATGGTCTGCTATTTCCTGCCGTTGCTGGGCGGTGCCCATAAGGTGTACAGCACTCCCGACCAGTCGTTCTGGTGTTGCGTAGGCAGTGGCTTCGAAAGCCATGCCAAGTATGGAGAAGCGATTTACGGCTACGATACGGAAAGCCTCTTCGTCAACCTGTTCATCCCGTCGGTGGTGAACTGGAAGGAGAAAGGACTGACGGTGCGTCAGGAAACGGCTTTCCCTGCCGAAGAACGGACCTGCCTGACCCTGCATACGTCACAACCCGTGCAGGCCACCATCCGTTTGCGCTATCCTTCGTGGAGCGACCGTGCGGTGGTGAAGGTGAACGGACGGCGGGTGGCTGTAGGCAAGAAAGGTTCGTACATGGCCATTACCCGTACCTGGCAGGAAGGGGACCGGATAGAGGCTGACTTCCCGATGCAGCTGACGGTGGAAGCCACTCCCGACAATCCCCGGAAGGCGGCATTGCTGTATGGGCCGGTGGTGCTGGCAGGCGAACGGGGGACAGAAGGGATGGAAGCGCCGGCTCCTTTCTCGAATCCCCGGCTGTACAACGACTATTATACGTACGACTACCATGTTCCTGCTGGGCTGCGGACTTCGCTCCGCCTGGATGTCCGGCATCCTGAACAGACCGTGAAACGGGAGGGGCAGGCCCTGCGCTTCACGACCCCGCAGGGCGATGTGCTGCGTCCGCTGTACGATATCCACCGCCAGCGGTATGTGGTTTATTGGGACTTGACAGAGTAAATGTCAGGCATAGATAGTTCAACACAAAGACACAAATGCACAAAGGGAAATATTATTCTTCGTGTTTTGTGCCTTTGTGTGGAATGAACTAACAAAACGTAAAATAATTAGGGCGCCGGATGTGGGTTTCGGCCGAAAATCGTTAACTTTGTGGCAGAATTGCAAAAACAAAGAATACGCATGATAAAGTCAGATTATCCCTCCGTCCTCCTGATCTATACGGGCGGTACTATCGGAATGATTGAAAATCCGGAAACCGGTGCACTGGAAGCCTTTAATTTCGACCAGTTGCAGGAGAATGTGCCAGAACTGAAACGGTTCAACTACCGCATCTCTTCCTATCAGTTTACGCCGCCTATCGATTCGTCGGACATGGAACCGTCGCTGTGGGCCAAGCTGGTGAAGATTATCCATTACAACTACGATAATTTCGACGGATTTGTGATTCTTCACGGCACGGACACGATGGCCTATACGGCTTCGGCACTGAGCTTCATGCTCGAAAACCTGTCCAAACCGGTCATCCTGACGGGCAGCCAGCTGCCGATCGGGGTGCTGCGGACCGACGGCAAGGAAAACCTGATTACGGCCATCGAGATGGCTGCCGCCAAACATCCCGACGGAACGGCCATTGTGCCCGAAGTGTGTATCTTCTTCGAGAACCATCTGATGCGGGGCAACCGGACCACCAAAATCAATGCCGAAAACTTCAATGCCTTCCGTTCGTACAACTATCCGCTGCTGGCCACTGCCGGTATTCACATCAAGTATGAATACGACCGTATCCGCCGTCCGGACCTGTCGCGGCCTCTCCATCCGCACTATGCGTACGACACGAACGTGATTATCCTGACGCTCTTTCCGGGCATACAGGAGAACGTGATTCGTGCAGTGCTCGAAACGCCCGGGCTGCGGGCAGTCATCCTGAAGACCTACGGGTCGGGCAATGCACCGCAGAAACCCTGGTTCATCAGTCTGCTCAAGGCGGCTTCGCAACGCGGCATCGTCATCGTGAACATTTCGCAATGCCAGACCGGCATGGTGGAGATGGGACGTTACGAGACGGGGCTTCACCTGCTGGATGCCGGTGTCATCAGCGGCTATGATGCTACGGTGGAGTGTGTGCTAACCAAACTGATGTTCCTTATCGGACACAAGCTCACTCCGCAGGAAATCCGCAACGAGATGAGCCGCCCGCTGGCCGGAGAGTTCACCAAGGAATAGGAGAGGCAGAAAATGATGAATATGCGAACGATGAAAGCCCACATGTCGTTGTTGGCGGCGGCCAGCATGTGGGGACTGATGTCGCCGATAGGCAAAGCGGCCATGGAGGCAGGCATATCCGGCCTGATGATGGCCAACCTGCGCATGTTGGGAGCTGCCGTCTGTTTCTGGGTCACTTCCTTTTTCACCCGGCAAGAGAAGGTTCCTCCCCATGACCTGCTCCTGCTGTTCTTTGCTGCCATGCTCGGCATTGTCTGCAACCAGGGTTGTTTTACGTTCGGGCTGTCCATTACTTCGCCCATCGATGCGTCCATCATGACCACCACCATGCCTATCGTGACGATGGTGCTGGCCGCCCTTTTCCTGAAGGAACCGGTGACTCCCAAGAAAGTGGTGGGCGTGATGCTGGGGTCGCTGGGGGCCTTGACGCTGATTCTCAGCAATGCGGGGACAGGAGGACAGGAAGGTAGTGTGTGGGGCGATGCACTGTGTGTCGCCGCACAGGTCAGCTTTGCCTGCTACCTGACCATCTTCAAACGGCTCATTGCCCGTTACCATGTCATCACGCTGATGAAGTGGATGTTCAGCTATGCAGCCATCTGCTTCATTCCTTTTTCGTATCATGACTTTGCTGCGACCGACCTGACGGCGTTCCCGCTGTGGGTATGGGCCGAGACGGGCTATGTCATCTTCTTCGGCACTTATGTGGCCTATATTCTGATGCTGGTGGGGCAGAAGGTGCTCCGGCCCACGGTGGTGAGCATGTACAATTACATGCAGCCGGTGGTGGGCAGCAGTGTGTCGGTGGCTGTGGGCATGGCTACGTTCGGCTGGGTGAAGGCGGTGGCTGCCGCCTGCATCTTTGTCGGTGTGTATATCGTGACGCAGAGCAAGTCGCGGGCGGAAATGCTGGCGAAGAAAGAACACTAATCATCCGGTGGAGGATTGTCTATGATGAATCTTGAAAGTGCGACACTCACCTTGCAGCATCAGTATGAATGGCTGAAGGTAGAGTATGAATATGAGAAAGAACAGTTCCGTCGGCAGACCGAGGCGATGGGAATAGGGCGGAAAGTGAAACGGGGCATGTGCTGGCATCCCGTCCGTTTGGGGCGCAGCTATTACAATGCGCTCAACCAGCTGGTGGTGGAGGTGGAACGTACGGAAGACCGGGAAATAGAACACTTGTTCGAATACGGCCGCCCCGTGTGTTTCTTCTCGGAAGACGGGGCGGGGAAACTGAGCTACCTGAACTTTGTCGCTACGGTGAGCTACGTGGAGGAAGACCGCATGGTCGTGGTCCTGCCAGGGCCCGATGCGCTGGTGGCCTTGCAGGGACGCGAGCGGCTGGGGGTGCAGCTCTACTTCGATGAAACCAGTTACCGCCTGATGTTCGAGGCCCTGCAGCAAGTGATGAGTGCCCGCAACAACCGCTTGGCGGAGCTGCGCGACCTGTTCCACGGGCCTCAGCCGCTCTCCTGGTTCCAGTTCCAGCCGGTCCGCTTCCCCTGGCTCAATCCTTCACAGGAGGCGGCAGTGAACCGGGTGCTGCATGCCAAGGATGTGGCCATCGTGCATGGCCCTCCCGGCACGGGAAAGACCACCACACTGGTAGAGGCCATCTATGAAACGCTGCACCGGGAGAACCAGGTGCTGGTGTGTGCGCAGAGCAACATGGCAGTGGACTGGATCAGCGAAAAACTGGTGGACCGGGGAGTGAGTGTACTGCGAATCGGCAATCCCACCCGCGTCAATGACAAGATGCTTTCTTTCACCTACGAGCGACGCTTTGAGGCACACCCCGACTATCCGCAGCTGTGGATCATCCGCAAGGCGGTACGGGAGCTGTATGCCCGCGGACGGAAAGGAGCGGAGCGGGAAGCTGTGCGGCAGAAAATCAATTCCTTGAAAGACCGTGCCACGGAACTGGAAATCCGTATCCATGCAGCCCTGTTCGGCGAGGCGAGGGTGATAGCCTGTACCCTGGCAGGCAGTGCCAACCGCCTGTTGGCCGGACAGAAGTTCGGCACCCTGTTCATCGACGAGGCGGCACAGGCCCTGGAAGCGGCATGCTGGATTGCTATCCGCAAGGCCGACCGGGTGGTGCTGGCAGGCGACCATCAGCAGTTGCCTCCTACGGTGAAGTCGCCGCAGGCATTGCGGGCCGGACTGGGCCGTACGCTGATGCAGGCATTGGTGGCGAACAAGCCGGAGGCAGTGTCGTTGTTGCAGCTGCAGTACCGCATGAACGAGGAAATCATGCACTTCTCCTCCCAATGGTTCTACAATGGCCGCCTGCAGGCGGCTCCCGAAGTGAAATACCGCGGATTGCTGGATTTCGACACGCCGATAGAATGGATAGAGACCGACGCTTTGGACAGTCCGGAGGAATTCGTGGGAGAGAATTACGGACGCATCAACAAGCCGGAAGCGGAACTGACCATCGCCCAGCTGAAAGTGTACATCACAAAAATCGGCCGCGAGCGTTTCCTGGAAGAGCGGATCGATGTCGGGGTGATTTCCCCCTACAAGGCACAGGTGCAGTATCTGCGGCAGTTGCTGCGGCGCGACGAGTTCTTCAAGCCTTACCGTCATGCCCTGACGGTGAATACGGTGGACGGCTTCCAGGGGCAGGAGCGCGATGTCATTCTCATCAGTCTGGTACGGGCGAACGAGGAAGGGCAGATCGGCTTTCTGGGCGACTTGCGGCGCATGAATGTCGCCATGACCCGCGCCCGCATGAAACTGATTATACTGGGCAATGCCGCCACACTGACCCGCCACACGTTCTACCGACAGCTCTATGCGTATGTGAAGCAGGTAGGCGGGTAAGTCCGCCTACACTTCCCCGGCCAGCCAGGCATCGATGAGGCGGCGGGCAATGCTGAGCTTCTTCGGAATCTCGGGCAGGTTGTCGCGGCGGTAGAATGCCCCGGCACTCAGCTCTTCCGACTGCAGCTTGATGGTGCCGCCGGCATAGTCGGCGGTATAGCCTACCATGATGCCGCTGGGGTAGGGCCAGGGCTGGCTGCCGAAATAGCGCAGGTTGCGGATGGTGAGTCCCGTTTCCTCCATCACTTCCCGGTGCACGCATTCTTCGAGTGTTTCGCCGGGTTCGAGGAATCCGGCCACCAGTCCCTTGAAGCTGCCTCTGAAGTTGCGGGCATGTACCAGCAGGATGCTGTCGTCTTTCTTGATGAGGACGATGATGGCCGGCGAGATGCGGGGATAGAATTCCTGCCGGCACTCCGGACACCGCTTGGCAATGGGGGCGACCTGCTGGGTGGGTACGCCGCACATGGGGCAGTAGCGGCTGTTCTTGTCCCAGTTGAGTATCTGGGAGGCCTTTCCGGCCCGTTGGTATTCCTCCAATGGCAGTACATCAAACGAAGCCCGCAGGTCTTTCATCATGCGGGGGCTGTGCTCGTCGCCGGCCACCGGATGATGGATGGCATAGGTCTTGGCCGGATAACCGTTCAGTTCGCCGATGAGGTGGACGGTACTGCCCACGGGAATTTCCACCGGTGGCTCAGGACCGACGGGGATGTGGTAACCGTCGGCCTGTCTCTCAATCAGTACCTGACCGCTGTTGAAGACGAACCAGGCACATACATTTTCCTTGTTCATAACTACTTATTGATGATGCTTCCTGTTATTGACGATGCTTCATGGTCAGCTGGATTCGTTTCCGCTCGCGGTCGACGCTCATCACCCGTACCCGCACGTGCTGGTGGATGCTGACCACCGTGGTCGGGTCGGACACGAAATGGTCTGCCAGCTGGGAAATGTGGACCAGTCCTTTCTCCTTGATGCCGAAGTCGACGAAACAGCCGAAGTTGGTGATGTTGGTCACGATGCCCGGCAGTTCCATCCCTTCGCGCAGGTCGTCGATGGTCCGCACGCTCGGGTCGAACTCCAGTACCTGTATGGTCTGTCGGGGGTCACGCCCCGGCTTGTCCAGTTCCTGGAGGATGTCGGTCAAGGTGGGCAGGCCGACTGTCTCCGTCACATACTTCTCCGGCCGGATGGCCGATCGCAGCTGCTTGTCCTGCATCAGTTCGTTCACGGTGCAGTGCAGGTCCTTCGCCATCTGCTCCACGATGCCGTAACTCTCCGGATGTACCGCCGAATTGTCCAGCGGGTTTGCAGCCTGGGGAATCCGGAGGAAGCCGGCACACTGTTCGAAGGCCTTGGCTCCCATACGCGGAACCTTCAGCAGTTCGCGGCGCGAACGGAACGGGCCGTTGGCGGTGCGGTAGTCCACGATGTTCTGTGCCAGTGTGGGGCCCAGTCCCGACACGTAGGTCAGGAGGTGCTTGCTGGCCGTGTTCACGTTGACCCCTACCAGGTTGACGCAGCTCTCCACCGTCTGGTCGAGCGAGGCTTTCAGTTGGGTCTGGTCCACATCGTGCTGGTATTGGCCCACGCCGATGGACTTGGCATCAATCTTCACCAGCTCTGCCAGCGGGTCCATCAGCCGCCGCCCGATGGAAACAGCTCCGCGCACCGTCACGTCGTAATCCGGAAACTCTTCACGGGCCGTCTTCGAGGCCGAATAGATGGAAGCTCCTTCTTCGCTGACCACGAATACCTGTACGGGGCGGTCGTAGCGTTGCGACGTCACGAACTGCTCGGTCTCCCGGCTGGCTGTCCCGTTGCCGATGGCGATGGCTTCAATCTTGTATTGTTCCACCAGCTTCACCAGCTTGCGGGCGGCCAGAGACTGTTCCGACTTGGGCGGATGCGGATAGATGGCTTCGTTGTGCAGCAAGGCACCTTGTGCATCCAGACACACCACCTTGCAGCCCGTACGGAACCCAGGGTCAATGCCCAGCACCCGTTTCTGTCCCAGCGGCGGGGCCAGCAGCAACTGGCGCAGGTTGGCCGCAAAGACACGGATGGCCTCCTCGTCAGCCTTCTCCTTGCTGAGGGCGGCAAACTCGGTCTCGATGGATGGGCGGAGCAACCGCTTGTAAGCATCCTCCACGGCAGCCGCCACTTCTTGCGAGCACTCGCTGCGGCCTTTTACGTAATGGCGCTTCAGGCCCTCCATGCACAGTTCCTCGTCATCGGGGGTAATGCTCACCTTCAGGATGCCTTCCGCTTCTCCCCGCCGGAGTGCCAGCAGACGGTGCGACGAACATTTGCGCAGCGGTTCGCAGAAGTCGAAGTAGTCGCGGTACTTCACGGCAGCTTCGTCCGTTTCCTTTCCCTTGGCCACTTTCGAGCGGATCATTCCTTTCCGCTCGAACTGTCTGCGCAGCGTCTGGCGCGTCTGTTCATTCTCGCTCACCAGTTCGGCAATGATGTCGCGTGCCCCTTTCAGGGCCTCGTCTGTATCCTTTACCTCTCCTTTAATATAAGGTAGAGCCAGCTTTTCCAGCGGGAATCCGGTGCGCTGCAGAAGCAGTGTCTGCGCCAACGGTTCCAGTCCCTTCTGGCGGGCCGCTTCGGCGCGTGTCTTGCGCTTGGGCTTATAGGGCAGGTAGATGTCCTCCAGTTCGGTGGCATCCCAACACCGGTCGATGCGCCGTCCCAGTTCGTCGGTCATCTTCCCTTGCCCCTCGATGGTCGAGCGGACGGTCTCCTTGCGCTTGGCCAGTTCGGTCAGCTTGTTATAGCGGTCGTTGATTTCGCCGATCTTCACTTCGTCCAGTCCGCCGGTCGATTCCTTGCGGTAACGGCTGATGAAAGGGATGGTCGCTCCGGAAAGGAGCAGCTTGAGGGTATTGTCAATGCGGTGTTCGGGCAGCTGCATGGCTGCCGCAATCATCGGGGTGAATGCTTCCATGTCTGTTTTTGTTCATTATCTGGTTTTCGCGGTAA
Source organism: Phocaeicola plebeius (assembly GCA_004558305.1). GTDB lineage: Bacteria > Bacteroidota > Bacteroidia > Bacteroidales > Bacteroidaceae > Phocaeicola > Phocaeicola plebeius_B. The sequence goes on along the minus strand of SFDG01000066.1, from coordinate 222 downwards.
AGGTAATCAAAAACTCCCATGTGGCAAAAATTCGTGCCCGAAGATTGATTTGAAGGGAAGATGGTGGGGGATAAGCGTTTTTTTCTTATCTTTGCGGCGAATTTGGGAGAATAATGTTTAATCTTTAATACTTCACTGATTATGAAAAAAATGATTCAAGAGTTCAAGACATTCGCCATGAGAGGAAACGTGGTGGATATGGCCGTCGGTATCATCATTGGC
>SFDG01000065.1 GCA_004558305.1 Phocaeicola plebeius | reverse complement strand
CCCAGTCTCATAGCAAACGATTTTTCACTATTCAAACCGAAATGTATTAAAAATTAGAATGCATAATGAACTATCACCCATACAATTTGTTATAGAACCAGAAGTCCTAAGCCCATGGCAAATATATCTTCACTTCTCATACTGCAAAGGTAGCGTTTTCTCATGAATAATAGACATGATTCGTTATAGAGCCAACACGATTATTACACGTTTGAGAATCTTCCCCTCCATTGGGGTGTCATGGACAAGAAAGGCAAGGTATTGATAGAGCCGAAACACGACAAAGTGGAAATCACCCCCGACGGCAAAGCCATCATGACCACCGTGACAGGCAGGCAAACCATCATCGACCTCAAATCCCCACAAAAATAAGCCCTAATGCTCCTAAGAGAGTATCAGACAGATATATGCTCCCGTGTAAGCGAGGCTTTTGATACGCATCGCAGCGTGATGGTGCAGATGCCCACAGGCACAGGCAAAACGATGGTTCTCGCCTCGCTTGTCAGTCAATTGAAAATCGAGAATGTCTTGATTGTTGCCCACCGCCGTGAGCTGATTGAACAAATCAAAGCGACCATCAAACGAATGAAGATGGACAACCGTAACATCACGGTCGAGTCCATTCAGACCATATCCCGCCGCCTAACCTCCAATGGTATTGCAACACCCCCCACCGGGGGGCAGGGGGGCTGTGCTTTCTCCTTGGTGGTTATCGACGAAGCCCACCACGCCCTCGCCAAGACCTACAAGATGATGTGGGACACATGGCCAGATGCCAAGTTCCTCGGACTCACCGCCACCCCCTGCCGGTTGAATGGCAAAGGCTTTACTGACCTTTTCAACATATTGGTGCAGTCATGGGACATCCCCACCTTCATCAAAGAGAAGTGGCTCTCGACATACGACTTTGTGAGTATCAAGGCTGACAGCCATACGCAGCAACTCATAAGTTCTCTGAAGAAACGAGGGGCTGATGGCGACTATCAGGTGAAGGAAATGGATGCCGTGCTCAACAAGCGTCCCTCCATCGAACGGCTCTATACGTGTGTGATGGAATATGCCCATAACAGAAAGGGATTCGTGTATGCCATCAATATCGACCATGCACGCAGCATAGCGGAATATTACCAAAGCCAGGGCGTAAGCGCAGTGGTAATAGACAGCCATACTCCTGTGAAGGAAAGGGCACTGCTTATCTCCTCGTTCCGTTCGGGAGAACTTCAGGTACTGGTCAACGTCGATATATTTTCCGAGGGATTTGACTGCCCCGATGTGGAGTTCATCCAGTTGGCACGTCCTACACTATCATTAGCAAAGTACCTCCAGATGGTGGGACGAGGACTGAGACCGAGCAAAGGGAAGAAGAACTGCATGATTATAGACAACGTGGGACTCTATCGTGTCTTCGGACTTCCCTCACAGATTTGGGACTGGAATGGAATGTTCAAAGGAATTAAAGGAATCACTGGGGTACGAGGTGAAAGACTCATAAGCGGAAACAGTACGTTATCACTCATCACTCATCAATCATCAACCATCAAGAACCAATCCCCCGATAGCGAAATGTATCTTGTGGTGAGCCATGAACAGTTGGATGCCACATTCGAACGGCAGAAGAAGGATGACGTGATGGCAAAGGAACGTACAAAGTTGCTCAATGGGGTATATGGCAGGGCGACAATCGTGGGGAGGCAGTTAGTGGAACTGAGAGACAAACGAGGCGTAAGACCGACATACGTGGATCTGAATAATATGAACTGCTTCCGTCACTGTAAGGACGGAAAGCCTGGAATAGTAAGGATGGGTGGCATTGATTTCCTTCGATACGGCAATCAAATCATCAGCAGGACAAGGACTCCCATCTCCTTGTTGTGTGAAAAGGAGCTTGTCACGAAATACAGCTTCTATACTATACATTCCAGTGTTGACAACAACAACCCCGACTGTCTGTACTTTTACAGTAAAGGATATGAGAATGGCTCCAACACCGTGGTGTTCCTGCATGATGAGCCTCTGGAATACTACTGGCAGAGTTCTAAGAAGTATGACGGAGGACTGGTGGTGATGAGCATTGACGGATGTTACTATCATGTCAATAAGGGGATGCCGAAGGTGTATCTCGGATGTGCTGATACGGAGGAGAACAAGAACCGGCTGGTTCAGACAGTCCATACCCTCATCAAAGAGTTAGAGCGGAGAGATGAGGAGAAGAAGGAGAACTACAGACGTGATGTGGAGTCGCTCGAATACATCAAGCCTTATCAGGTAGGAATGAAATGGGGGCTCCGTGGCAGTGACGGACGCATACTCGCTCCGCCCAAATACAGAGGCATCAAGGAGCAGAACGATTACTTCCTCATCGAAGACCTGCCCCTCCACTGGGGTGTCATGGACAAGTTCGGCAAGGTCTTGGTAGAACCCAAACACGACAAAGTGGAAATCACCCCCGACGGCAAAGCCATCCTGACCACCGTGACAGGCAAGCAAACCGTCATTGATTTGTCAAAAGTCAAGGATTAGTTTAATAGGTTTTTTGTACTGATGTTCAAGCGAATATCTTCGACGACTTATAGGATGCAGTCCTGTACCACCCGGTATCGTGCTTGTATCTTACAAGTGGGAAACTTTAGTAAAGGTATTTAAAAAAACTTATTATTGAGGGTCTGCCTTCTTTTTTGACTACCTTTGCATCCCAAAAAACCAACGAAAAAATTAGGAATGAACCACGTTGCTTGGAAAGGATATGCCTACGGGGCATTGGCGGCGGCCAGCTATGGTGTGAATCCGCTTTTTGGCCTGCCGCTGTACAGCCGAGAGGGGATGACTCCCGATGCGGTGCTGTTCTATCGCTACGGCCTGGCCCTGCTGATGCTGATGGTGGTGATGAAGCTGAAGGGCGTTCCCTTCGGTATCTGTCGCAGACAAGTGTTGCCGTTGGCAGGACTGGGACTGCTGTTTGCCTTCTCGTCGCTGTTGCTGTTCGACAGCTATAACTATATGGATGCGGGCATTGCCTCGACCTTGCTCTTCATCTATCCCGTACTGGTGGCGGTCATTATGGCCGTGTGTTTCAAAGAGCGCGTGTCGGTGCTGACAGCTGTGTCCATTGCCATGGCCTTTTCAGGCATCGCCTTGCTCTACCGGGGAGAAGGAGGGCAGACGCTGAGCCTCACGGGAGTGGCCATGGTCTTCGGCTCGTCGCTCTCGTATGCCGTCTACATGGTGGCGGTCAACCGTTCGTCCCTGGGACAGCTGCCGGCCGTGAAGCTCACGTTCTATTCGTTGCTGTTCGGCCTCCTGCTGTTTTGGGTGCGGCTTGATTTCGGAGCGTCCGTCCCCCTTATCCGCCATCCGCTGATGTGGGCCGACGTGTGCTGCCTGGCCTTTTTCCCCACGGTGGTGTCGCTTGTGGCGATGGCGAAGGCCATTCACTATATCGGCTCTACGCCGACTGCCATCTTGGGAGCCTTGGAACCGGTGACGGCCTTGTTCTTCGGCGTGGCGGTGTTCGGAGAGGCACTCACACCGCGCATCGTATTGGGCGTGTTGCTCGTACTGACGGCGGTGACACTGATCATCGTGGCCCGTCCGCTCCTCCAGACGCTGGGGAGGGTGGGGAAAGTGAAATCACTGATAACCTACAGAAAAAGAAGAAGTGGAAGATACGTATAAGACCATAGCGGCTCCGTCGCAGGCTGTCTATACCGAGAAACGGAGCAAGTTCCTGGCCTTCGCCCTGCCGGTGAGGTCGGTAGAGGAAATCAAGGCGCAACTGGAGAAGTACCAGAAAGAGTACTACGACGCGCGCCACGTGTGTTATGCCTATATGCTGGGTCCGCAGCGGACGGAATTCCGGGCCAACGACAACGGGGAGCCCTCGGGTACGGCGGGGAAACCGATTCTGGGACAGATCAACTCGAACGGACTGACGGATGTGCTGGTGGTGGTGGTCCGCTACTTCGGCGGCATCAAGTTGGGCACGAGCGGGCTGATAGTGGCGTATCGGGCGGCAGCAGCCGAGGCGCTGGCCGGAGCCGAGGTCGTCGAAAAGACGGTGGACGAGGAGGTGGAAGTGAGGTTCGAATATCCTTTCATGAACGATGTGATGCGCATCGTCAAGGAGGAGGAACCGGAAATCGTGTTCCAGGCGTACGACATGGACTGCATCGTGCGGCTCCGCATCCGCCGGTCGATGATGCCGAAGCTGAGGGCGAGACTGGAAAAGGTGGAGAGCCTGGTCTTTGCGGAACCGTGAAAATCAGGCCCAACTTCTTCCCCGATAATTTGCCGGTCTGGAGAATAAAACGTATATTTGCATACATCCCTTCCTTGTCTGGTGAACCAAACCGTCCGGAAGATTGTTATTGATGCAGCTATGTTAGGACTGAGATTCTTCTATATGATCCTGCTCCTCCTCTTGCCGCTGGCGGCCTGCAGGAAGACGACATCGGTACTGCCTCCGGAAGTGCCGGACTGGGAGAGGCTGACGACAGACAAGGTCGTGCTGGAACTGCCCAAGACGGTGCCGCTGCTGACTGGAGCGGACATCACGCTGACCAAGGAGCTGCTCTATGATCGGTATACGCTGCAGGATGTGTACGACTATGGCGACACCGTGCGCAGCTTCAAATGGGACACCGTGAAGAAATGCCTGGCCTTTATCGAGAACATGCAGGACATACAGCCCCATTGGGGCGTATTCCGTAACTATAAGAACCTGCAAGGGGAGGCGCCGCTGGTGGAACCGTACCGGAGAAATGCGTACCGGTTGGCGACGGATACGTTCGGTATCGAGCGCTATCAGTCGGTGCCGCTCTATGCAGGGGCTGACACCTTGATGCCGGTGCGCTACGGACGCGACGGGGCCATCGTGCAACTGGTGGACGAACGGGGGAGCTTCTTCGTGGTGCAGCCGGTGACCATCGAGGGGGAATGGCTGGTACCGAAGCGGTATGTGAAGGCATTGCCCGACTCGGTGATGATGCGCCATGTGATCTTCGTAGACCGTGGCGACCAGAACATCGTCACCTTGGAGTGGGCGGACCGGGCCGAATGGAAAATCCGTAGCATGAACCCTGCCACCACGGGCCGGCATGCTCCGCCGTATGCGCGGGAGACTCCCTTGGGCATGTACCTGCTGCAGGAGAAGAAGACCCGGATGGTGTTCCTGAAGGACGGGTCGGCGGCAACGGGCGGCTTTGCTCCCTATGCCAGCCGGTTCACCAACGGAGCGTACATCCACGGCGTGCCGACCAATGCGCCAGCCACCCAGGTGCAGGAGTACAGTTGGACACTGGGCACTGTCCCGCGCTCGCACATGTGCGTGCGCAATGCCTCGTCCCATGCCAAGTTTGTCTTTGACTGGGCTCCCACGGAGGCATCGCTGGTGGTGGTCATTGAATGAGAACCAATAGGAACAACTGATTTTTTTGTACAGACAACCAACGAATGAAATGGATATTTTTTCTGCTTCTGGCTGCCGCTCCTGTGTCGGGCGGGTGGCCGGAGGAAACGGACAGGCCTGTTGCCGCTGCAACGACGGAACAGGAGGCATGCAGCGAAGCATTCCAGCGGATGGGACTGGAGGGCAGGGTGGACTACCGGGCATTCCGGCAAGCCTACGAGGGCTATTGCCGGATTGAGCACCGGCGCGAGGTGCTTACCCTGATTGACTTCACGAAGCCTTCGACCGACGAACGCCTGTATGTGATGGACATGAAGGAACACCGGTTGCTCTATGCGTCGGTCGTGGCGCACGGACGCAACAGCGGGAATGTGTATGCCACCTCGTTCTCGAACGAGGAAGGGTCGTACAAGAGTTCACTGGGCTTTTATCTCACTGATGTGACCTACCGGGGCAAGAACGGCTATTCGCTGGTCCTGGAGGGGCTGGAGGAGGGAATCAACGATGCCGCCCGCCGCCGTGCCATCGTGGTTCACGGGGCTGCCTATGCCCATCCGTCGGTGGCCCGTGCCAGCGGCCGCCTGGGGAGGAGCCTGGGTTGTCCGGCCGTGCCAGAGGCCGTGTGCCGTCCGATTATCGACGCCATGAAAGGCGGCAGCGTGCTTTACATCTATGCCGACGACCCCGATTATGTGGCGCAGAGCCGCTTTTTTTCTTGCATAAATGAAAAATAGGTGCTACCTTTGCCGTGATTTAAAACAAACATTCTCATAAAAATATGTTCAGAAGTCATACTTGCGGCGAGCTGAGGCTTGCCGATGCAGGCAAAAGCGTGACGCTGGCCGGATGGGTGCAGCGCTCGCGCAAGATGGGAGGAATGACCTTTGTGGACCTCCGCGACCGTTACGGCATCACCCAGCTGGTGTTCAACACCGAGGTCAATGCCGACCTCTGTGAACAGGCCAACCATCTGGGCCGCGAATTCGTGGTGCAGGTGAAGGGAACCGTCAACGAACGTTCGAGCAAGAACGCCAACCTGCCTACGGGAGATATTGAAATCATCGTTTCGGAACTGAATATCCTGAATATGGCCCAGACGCCTCCGTTTACCATCGAAGACAACACCGACGGCGGAGACGACCTGCGCATGAAATTCCGCTATCTGGACTTGCGCCGCACGGCGGTACGGAAGAACCTGGAGCTGCGTCACCGCATGACCATGGAGGTGCGCCGTTACCTGGACAGCAAGGGATTCCTGGAAGTGGAGACACCGATGCTTATCGGTTCTACTCCCGAAGGAGCCCGCGACTTTGTGGTGCCTTCGCGCATGAATCCGGGACAGTTCTATGCCCTTCCGCAGTCGCCCCAGACGCTGAAGCAGTTGCTCATGGTGTCGGGATTCGACCGCTATTTCCAGATTGTGAAGTGCTTCCGCGATGAAGACCTGCGGGCCGACCGCCAGCCGGAGTTCACGCAGATTGACTGCGAGATGAGCTTTGTGGAGCAGGAAGACATCATTGCCATGTTCGAAGGGATGGCCAAGCACCTGTTCAAGGAACTGCGCGGCGTGGAGCTGACCGAACCGTTCCTGCGGATGCCGTGGGCCGATGCCATGAAATATTATGGCAGTGACAAGCCCGACTTGCGTTTCGGCATGAAGTTCGTCGAACTGATGGATGTGCTGAAGGGCTACGGATTCTCCGTATTCGACAATGCGGCCTACATTGGCGGTATCTGTGCCCAGGGGGCTGCTCACTATACACGTAAGCAGCTGGACCACCTGACGGATTTCGTGAAGCGTCCGCAGATCGGTGCGAAGGGCATGGTGTATGCCCGTATCGAGGCCGACGGCACGGTGAAGTCGAGCGTAGACAAGTTCTACAGCCAGGATGTGCTGCAGCAGATGAAGGCGGCTTTCGGCGCTCAGCCGGGCGACCTGATCCTGATTCTGAGCGGCGACGACGTGATGAAGACGCGCAAGCAGCTCTGCGAACTGCGTCTGGAAATGGGCAACCAGCTGGGGCTGCGCGACAAGAACCAGTTTGCCTGTCTGTGGGTGGTGGACTTCCCGATGTTCGAATGGAGCGAAGAGGAAGGCCGGCTGATGGCCATGCACCATCCGTTCACGCATCCCAAGGAGGAAGACATTCCTTTGCTGGATACCGATCCGGCTGCCGTGCGTGCCGATGCCTACGACATGGTGGTGAACGGCGTAGAAGTGGGTGGCGGTTCTATCCGTATCCATGATTCGCAGCTGCAGGCCAAGATGTTCGAGATTCTGGGCTTTACGCCGGAAAAGGCACAGGAACAGTTCGGCTTCCTGATGAATGCCTTCAAGTTCGGTGCGCCTCCCCATGGGGGTCTGGCCTACGGCCTTGACCGTTGGGTATCGCTGTTTGCCGGTCTGGATTCCATCCGCGACTGCATTGCCTTCCCGAAGAACAATTCGGGCCGTGATGTGATGTTGGATGCACCGGGCTGTCTGGACCAGAAGCAGTTGGACGAGCTGAACCTGGTGGTGGACCTGAAGACGAAAGAATAATTCTTCTCCCCGATGAGAGAATCTGTCCGCATTGTCCGTTTCTGCCTCATAGGTACGATGAATGCCTTGATAACGGCACTGGTCATCGGAGGTATGATGGAAGGAGCGGGTGCGGATTACCTGCTGGCCAACGTGACGGCCTATGTCGTGGCGCAGACGCACAACTTCGTATGGAGCAAGTACTGGATTTTCCCGTTGGAGAATATTTATAGAAAGAGCAGTACCTGGCGACAGGTGCTGCTCTTTTCCGTTGCTTTTGCACTGGCGTATGGCCTGCAGTTCTTGTTCCTGTTGTTGGTGGTCGAGGGCTTCGGCATGAACGAGTACCTGGGTCAGTTTCTGGGCCTGTTTGTCTATGGGGCCGTGAATTACCTGGCCAACAAGCATGTCACTTTCCGGTGACCTTCAGATTGTCCGAAAATCTTCTTCCGCTTCCTTTTTTGTCCAGCCATCCTCTTCTGCCATCCTGCCCTGCCATTCCATTCTGTCTAAGGGAGCGAAGCGAAGAATCTGTAAGCATAAAGTGGATGCATACAGATGCTTCACTACGTTCAGCATGACAATTCTCCCTCCCTTATTCTCCGTGTTCCAGGTACCAGCGATACAGCCGGTGGATGCCTTCGTCGATTTCCACCCGGTGATGCCAGCCCAACCGGTGGAGCTTGCTAACATCGGTCAGTTTGCGAAGCGTACCGTCGGGCTTGGAAGCATCCCAGCGCAGTTCGCCCTGATAGCCGATTTCCTGCTGGATCTTCTCCGCCACTTCGCGGATGGACAGTTCTTTACCGGTTCCTACATTGATGTGGCAGTTGCGGATGTCGGTTTCTCCCTCCCGATAGGTGTCCTTGAAATCGACATTCAGCAGTACGTGGACGCTGGCATCTGCCATTTCTTCACTCCACAGGAACTCGCGCATCGGCCGTCCGGTTCCCCACAGCGTGACTGCTTCGGGGGTGATGCCGAACTTGGCCAGTTTTTCCAGGATTTCCGTATCGGTGCTCTTTCCGTCCACCCCTTCAGCCGGACGCAGGTCAAGGTCCTTGCGGACCGCATCCCAGTTGCCCGTCCGCAGGCAATGGGCCAAGTGGATTTTCCGGATCATGGCCGGCAGCACATGGCTGTTCTCCAAGTGGAAATTATCGTTCGGTCCGTAGAGATTGGTCGGCATGACAGCAATGTAGTTGGTGCCATACTGCAGGTTGAAACTTTCGCACATCTTCAGGCCGGCTATCTTGGCGATGGCATACGGCTCGTTGGTGTATTCGAGCGGGGAGGTGAGGAGGACCTCCTCCTTCATGGGCTGGGGAGCCTCACGCGGATAGATGCAGGTGCTTCCGAGGAACAGCAATTTCTGCACTCCGTGGCGGAAACTTTCGCCGATGACATTCTGCTGGATCTGCAGGTTTTCGTAAATGAAGTCGGCACGGTAACGCAGGTTGGCCAGGATGCCTCCTACATGGGCGGCAGCCAGCACGACTGCCTGCGGTTGCTCCTCATCGAAAAAGCGGCGGACGGCGACAGGGTCGAGCAGGTCCAGCTCGCTGTGGGTGCGTCCCACGAGATGCGTGTAGCCCCGCTGCTGAAGGTTGTTCCAGATGGCGGAGCCTACCAGCCCCCGGTGGCCCGTCACATAGATTTTGGTGTCTTTATCCAACGGATTATTCATTGTCTAATTGTGCTTTAAGATGGATTTTGCGGACAAACTTCTTGTCGTGTTCCACCATGATACGTACCAATTCGGGGAACGGTGTCTTGCAGGGATTCCAGCCCAGCAGGTTCTTGGCCTTGGTGGGGTCGCCCAGCAACTGTTCCACTTCGCAGGGGCGGAAATACTTCGGGTCTACTTCCACGAGTACGCGGCCTGTAGCCGTATCAATGCCTTTTTCGTCGACACCTTCTCCCTCCCAGCGCAGTTCGATGCCCAGGTAATGGAATGCCAAGGTACAGAATTCGCGGACGGTGTGCATTTCGCCGGTGGCGATGACAAAGTCTTCCGGTGTTTCATGCTGCAGAATCAGCCACATGCATTCCACATAATCTTTCGCATAGCCCCAGTCGCGGCGGGCGTCCAGATTGCCCAGGTATAATTTGTCCTGATAGCCCTGCTCGATGCGGGCAGCGGCCAGCGTGATCTTGCGGGTCACGAAGTTCTCGCCGCGGCGTTCACTCTCGTGGTTGAACAGAATGCCGTTGACGGCAAACATGCCGTAGCTCTCGCGGTAGTTCTTGGTGATCCAGAAGCCGTATTGCTTGGCCACTCCGTACGGCGAACGGGGATAGAAAGGAGTGGTCTCCTTCTGGGGGACTTCCTGTACTTTGCCGAAAAGTTCGGAGGTGGAAGCCTGGTAGATATGGCAGGTCTTGTCGAGTCCGCAGATGCGTACGGCCTCCAGCAGGCGCAGGGTACCCATGGCGTCGGCGTCGGCAGTATATTCGGGAACATCGAACGACACTTTCACGTGGCTTTGGGCGGCCAGGTTGTAGATTTCGTCGGGCTTCACCTCGCCGATGATACGGATGAGGGAACTGGAGTCGGTCATGTCGCCCCAATGAAGGTTGACCAGACGCTCCTTTTTCATGTCACGCACCCACTCGTCGAGATAGAGGTGCTCGATACGTCCGGTGTTGAACGAAGAAGAACGGCGCAGGATGCCGTGGACCTCATATCCTTTGTCAATGAGAAATTCGGCCAGGTATGAGCCGTCTTGTCCGGTAATACCGGTGATTAACGCTTTCTTTTTCATAAGTCGTCTTTTTGATGGTTGAGGCCGCAAAGTAAGGATGTTTTATGGAGAAATGCAACTGTTCCCGTCAAAATATTAACAAAAGGAAAACCGGAAGCGGATGCAGACCGATTTGTTGGGGCTCATCCTCTTCTGCAGTCAGAATGTCATATTCATTGCTTGTGTATTACCATGATGTTGTGTATATGTTGCCATTTTAATCAAAAAGATACCTAAACCTTGATGTGTATCAACAAATGATGCTTGAAATCGAATTTTAGCTTCATCTGTTTTGCCAGACGGGAAACACTGATTATCTTTGCGTCGGTAAAAAGAAAGAAAAAGCTATCCGGATAGTATATACGAGTTTTGACAACATGTTTTTCAGGTAACAAAATGAAGAAAGGAAAAAGTATGAAACGAGTAGGTATGATGGCGGTGCTGGCAATCGGATTTGCCGCATCGGTGATGGCTCAGGAGCCAAGTGTAAAAAGTAGTAAGAGTGTTAATCAGGAGTGTATCGCTTCCATCAACAGGCCGAAGCTGTCGAAGTATTTGCAGCTCACGACCGTACAGGAAAAAGAAGTAGGCACTATCTGTGACTATTTCGAAGAACAGATGCAGGATGCCACCAGGTCGGGGAGCCGGAAAGCCGATAGGATGCGCCACGCTGTCTACGGCAATCTGAAGCTGATGAAGCGGACACTGGACGAGAAGCAGTACAAAAGCTATCTCCAGTTGATGCAGGCCACGCTGACCAACAAGGGCATCGACCTTGCACAGCGATAAAGCGATAAGTCCTTGAATGCAAAAAGGAGAATGAATCGGCTGGAACCGGCTCATTCTCCTTTTTCTCTGTTCTTTGCAACTATCCGATGTATACGTTCACGCTCAGGAACATCCGGTCTTGCCGATGGTCGAGTTCGAAATCGACTTTGTTCTCTCGTGCCAGCCAACCGATGGCGGCGTTCAAGTCCCTGTCGGAAAGGCCAGTGGCGCTTTTCAGGTCATGATACTCCCAATGTGAATTGTCTTTTAACACGTTCCACACGATACCGGCATTTGTGCCAATTTGATGTTTGTCCATAATATCCTCCTTTAGTTAAAGTGTATGTTTTAGTTTTTTTTGTTATTTCGGAAGCAAATATAAAGAAAGTAATTGTGTTTTCCGGCGCAACCGACAAACCCTGTGGGGAGGGTGTACGGACGCTAACCCAAAACTGTTGCTAAACGATACATGAAGAAAGGTATATCTCTGACTCCTTTCAC
>SFDG01000064.1 GCA_004558305.1 Phocaeicola plebeius | reverse complement strand
CTTGAAATTTTCTTTTATCGCAATGACCGCTTCGATCACTGCACACAATGAATCCTGAGCCTCCACTTGTTTTTTAGGATTTAAACAGTTATCACAATTGCCGCAATTATCTTCGGTATATTCCTCGTTGAAATAGTGAAGCAACATCTTGCGGCGACATACGGACGATTCGGCATACGCCTTCACTTCGCCCAGCAACAGGTCGCCGATTTCGCGTTCCAGCCCCTGCTTGCCCTTGATGAACTTGTCGAGTTTCTGTACATCCTTGTTCGAATAGAACAACACGCACTGCCCTTCGCCGCCGTCGCGTCCGGCACGGCCGGTTTCCTGATAGTAGCCTTCCAGGCTCTTGGGCACATCGAAATGGATGACGAAACGCACATCCGGCTTGTCGATGCCCATACCGAAAGCGATGGTAGCGACAATCACATCCACATCCTCCTTCAGGAACTTATCCTGATTTTCCACGCGGGTAGCAGCATCCATGCCTGCATGATACGGCAACGCCTTGATGCCGTTGGCCTGCAGGACAGCAGCCAGTTCCTCCACCTGCTTGCGGCTGAGGCAATAGATGATGCCCGACTTCCCGTCATTCTGCTTGATAAAGCGCACGATGTCCTTTTCGATGGAATTCTCGTTCTTGGCCCGTACCTCATAATACAGGTTCGGCCGGTTGAAGGAAGTCTTGAAGCAGGCCGCTCCAGTAATCTCCAATGTCTTGAGGATATCGGTAATCACCTTTCCGGTAGCCGTAGCCGTCAACGCAATGATGGGAGCGTTGCCTATCGAGTTGATGATCGGACGGATGCGGCGGTATTCAGGACGGAAGTCATGCCCCCATTCCGAAATACAATGCGCCTCATCGACGGCATAGAAGGAAATCTTGACATGCTGCAGAAACTCTACATTTTCTTCTTTGGTCAGCGATTCGGGAGCCACATACAACAATTTGGTCTTGCCGCTCAGGATATCGGACTTCACCTGGTCGATGGCCGACTTCGAAAGCGACGAGTTGATGAAATGGGCGACACCGTCTTCTTCGCTGTAGTTCCGGATAGCATCCACCTGGTTCTTCATTAGCGCAATGAGCGGAGAGATCACAATCGCCGTCCCTTCCATCAGCAGGGAAGGCAACTGATAGCACAACGATTTACCGCCTCCGGTAGGCATCAGCACAAACGTGTCCTTACCTGCCAACAGGCTACGAATGATAGCTTCCTGATCTCCTTTAAATGTGTCGAAACCGAAGTATTTCTTCAGTTCCTCCGTCAAATTGATGTTTTCCGTCATTGTCCTCTAATTTTTAGTGAATTCCAAGATGAGAAATGTTATCCTCTCTACAATAACAAAGTTATAAACAACTTTTGATATTACCCAACTATTTTCGATATAATTTTACCGAAAAAGCGTTTTTTTCTTCACTCTGCCCTTCTCACGCCGTCTGAAGACGCGAAAGATTGGCTTTCGCCATTTGACGCTGGGCGAAATCGAGAGTCACCACGAACTCCTTGGACTTTCCGGAGGGAATATCGAACATGACATCCATCATGATGGTCTCCACGATGGAACGCAATCCGCGCGCACCCAACTTGTATTCCACTGCCTTGTCGACGATGAACTCGAACACCTCCGGATCAAACGACAGCTTCACGCCATCCATCTCGAACAGCTTGATGTACTGCTTGACGATGGAGTTCTTCGGTTCCGTCAGGATGTTACGAAGCGCCGTGCGGTCCAGCGGATTGAGATAGGTCAGCACCGGCAGACGGCCGATGATTTCGGGAATCAGTCCAAAGGCCTTCAGGTCCTGCGGAGCGATGTACTGCATGAGGTTCGAACGGTCGATAGTCACCGACTGCTTCACGGCACCATAGCCCACCACATGCGTATTGAGGCGCTGCGCAATCTTGCGCTCAATGCCATCGAAGGCACCGCCGCAGATGAACAGGATGTTCCGGGTATTCACCTGGATGAACTTCTGTTCCGGATGCTTGCGTCCTCCCTGGGGCGGCACGTTCACCACCGACCCTTCCAGCAGTTTCAGCAATCCTTGCTGCACGCCTTCACCGCTCACGTCGCGGGTAATGGAAGGATTGTCCCCCTTGCGGGCTATCTTGTCGATTTCATCGATGAACACAATGCCACGTTCAGCCTCCTCCACATCGTAGTCGGCCACCTGCAACAGGCGTGACAGAATGCTTTCGATGTCCTCTCCCACGTAGCCGGCCTGCGTCAGCACCGTAGCGTCTACGATGGTGAAAGGCACCTTCAGCAGGCGGGCGATGCTGCGGGCCAGCAACGTCTTGCCGGTACCGGTGCTCCCCACCATGATGATGTTCGACTTTTCGATTTCCACATCATCCTTGTCCTCCGGTTGCATCAACCGTTTATAGTGGTTATAGACCGCCACCGAAAGATACCGTTTGGCATCATCCTGTCCGATGACATACTGGTCAAGAAATTCCTTCATTTCCCGAGGTTTGGGCAGTTCCTCCCAGTTCAGCTGAGTTCCTTTATGCGCCTTCTTCAAGGCTTCTTTGGCTATGCTGTCCGCCTGAGCGGCACAATCGCTGCAGATAAAGCCGTTCATTCCATTAATCAGCAGGGGCACTTCATCCTCCGCGCGCCCGCAAAAGCTGCAGCGTTTTTTTCTCCTATCGTCCAAGGTCGTAATCTTTATTGCTGGTTATACAATCGGTTTCCGTGCAAGCACTTCGTCAATCATGCCATATTCCTTCGCTTCCTGTGCCGTCATCCAGTAGTCTCGGTCGGAGTCCGCCCATACCTTGTCGAACTCCGTATGCGAATGGTCGGCAATGATGGTGTAGAGTTCCTTCTTCAGCTTCTGGATTTCGCGGGCAGTAATCTCGATATCCGAAGCCTGTCCCTGTGCGCCTCCCATCGGCTGGTGAATCATGACGCGCGAGTGAGTCAGTGCCGAGCGCTTGCCCTCCTGGCCGGCCACCAGCAGTACTGCAGCCATGGAAGCGGCCATACCCGTACAGATGGTTGCCACATCACTGGAAATGAACTGCATCGTATCGTAGATGCCCAGACCGGCATACACCGATCCACCCGGCGAATTGATATAAATGGAAATATCCTTGCCCGAATCCACCGAATCAAGGTACAGCAGCTGCGCCTGCAGCGTATTGGCCGTATAGTCGTTGATTTCCGTTCCCAGGAAAATGATACGGTCCATCATCAACCGTGAAAACACGTCCAGCTGCGTCACATTGAGCTGGCGTTCTTCCAGGATATACGGATTGAGATACCCCTGCGACTTGATTACATCATCGAGCACCAGGCTGTTCATTCCCAAATGCTTGGTAGCATATTTTCTAAAATCGTCCATCATCATTCAAATTCTGTTTTCTATATAAATTATACATGCAGGAAAGGCCCTTGACCGTTCTCCCCCGACTGTCCGAAAAAAAACCTGGTCAAAAGCCTTTCCTTCCTATCCTGTTGCAGCAGTCAGCCGCTCATCGGTAACTATTCAGCTATAGGGTGGCTACGTTGGTCGCGGATCAGTCCTGGAACATCTTGTTGAAGTCCTCTACTGAAATGCTCTTGTGGTTCAGGTTGATCTGACCCTTCAAGGCTGCCGACAGCTTGGCTTCCACAACGCGGTTGACCAATGCTTCCACGCTTTCGCGCTTCTTCAGCATTTCCTTCGAGTAGTTGTCCAGCAGTTCGTCAGGTACATTGATCATACCATACTGTGCAAACTGGGCGCGGGTAGCTTCCTTGGCCATTTCGGCGATGTCGGCCTGTTCCACCTTGATGTCGTTGGCCTTCACGAGTTTTTCCTTGATCAGGTGCCAGGTCAGTTCCTCAATGCTCTTGTCATAGTTGGAAGTAACGAATTCCTCGCCTTTTTCCTTATTGTTTTCCAGCATGATGCGCTTCATGAGGTCGTCGGCAAACTCCAGCTTGCCCAGCTTGGCAGTCACATAGTTGCGCAGGTCCACCAGGAACTTGTAGTCGCTGTCCGCCTCGTACTGGCGGGCAATGTTTTCCTTCACCTTGCCGCGGAATTCCTCTTCGCTGTGAGCCACTCCTTCACCCAGTACCTGGTCGAAGATCTCCTGGTTGAGTTCAGCCGGTGTCATGCGTGTGATTTCCTCGATCTGGAAGCTGAAGTTACCCGTGTGGGCAGCCACTTCTTCCTTCTTCACCTTCAGCAAGGAAGCCAGTTCAGCTTCGTTGTTGTCGAAAGCCACAGCCGGGTTGAATACCAGTACGGTGTTCACCTTGGCTCCGTTGAAGATAGCCTTCTGGTCGTCGTTCTTCATGAAGGAAGGCATCATGACTGCGCCTTCCACCTGCAGACCGTCTTCTTTCGTGCTGCCGTTCTCGTCGAGTTCAGCCAGCAGACCCTTCATCATATCGTTGTCCTGGTAGTCTTCCACCTTTTCATATTTACCGTTGCGCTGGGTGTACATCTTGACCTGCTGTTCCACCATTTCGTCGGTCACTTCAATATCGTAGTAGTCCACCGTATCATTGTTCGACAAGTCCACTGTGAACTGAGGAGCCATCGCGATGTCGAACGAGAATTCGAAGTTTTCGTCCGTCTCGAAGTTGGCGTTGTTTTCCTTCGGCAGCGGTGCGCCCAGCATGTCCACCTTGTTTTCTTCGATATACGCATTCACCTTTTCCTGCATCAGCTTGTCGATTTCCTCCACCTTCACGGAAGTACCGAACTGCTTCTTCACCAAGCTCATGGGCACCATACCCTTGCGGAAACCCGGCATGTTCACCCGCTGACGGACCGTCTTGAGTGCCTTGTCAACTTTTTCCTGATAATCAGCTTTTTCAATCTGAACAGTAAGCACAGCGCTTACATTGTTTACGTTTTGCAATGAAATATTCATTTCCAGCTTATTTTTTTAATTATTACTATATTATTCTTTCCGTTCGAGTATCCACACAATTCGTCATTGTATGAAATTGAGTTCGCAAAAGTAGTGTTTCTTCTGCCAACTACCAAACGGAGAGGCAAAAATTTACAATTGAAATTCCTTGCGGCGCAATACGAAGTTCGTTCCAAGATACTTCTCGCGCACCACGGGATTCTCGGCCAATTCCTCCGGAGTGCCCTGGAAGAGGATTTTCCCTTCAAACAGCAGGTAGGCCCTGTCGGTCAGCCGCAGCGTTTCCAAGGCGTTATGGTCCGTGATGAGAATGCCGATATTCTTGTCCTTCAGCTTCCACACGATGTGCTGGATGTCCTCCACCGCAATCGGGTCGACACCCGCAAACGGCTCGTCCAGCATGATGAACTTGGGGTCGATGGCCAGGCAACGGGCAATTTCCGTACGCCGCCGCTCTCCTCCCGAAAGCTGGTCGCCCAGGTTCTTGCGCACCTTCTGCAGACGGAACTCGGCAATCAGGCTCTCCAGTTTCTCCTTCTGGTATTCCGGACTCTTGTCCGTCAGCTCCAGTACGGAAGCAATGTTGTCCTCAACGCTCATTTTCCGGAACACCGACGCCTCCTGGGCCAAATAGCCGATGCCGTTCTGGGCCCGTTTGTAGACAGGATAGCCGGTGATATCGAGGTCATTCAAGTAGATATGTCCCTCGTTCGGCACAATCAGTCCCGTCGTCATATAGAAAGAGGTAGTCTTTCCGGCACCGTTGGGGCCCAGCAGACCGACAATCTCGCCCTGCTTCACATCGAACGAGACATGACTGACCACCGTCCGCTTGCCATACTTCTTCACCAGGTTCTCCGTGCGCAACACCATTTTCTCTCCGGCGGTTCCCGTGCTGGCGGGTGCGCCTCCCTGCTCCTTTTCTTGTTCTGCCATATAGATTAATAAGTATGAATCTGATTAGACCTTTCCTTGCTGCCCCGCAACCGTTCCGTCCGGAGGACACGGAAATTCCGCACCCTTTTCCCGGAAGTTGCCGGATTTGCGGTGCAAAAGTAGTAAAAATCTTGGGTTCTATGGTGATTCCTGTCATTTTCATTCCACCTTTTATTATAGATTACCTAAAAAAGCACTACTTTTGCAGCACCAAACCATAAAAGCAAACGTATGATTACACCTATAACCACCTTTGGCAAGTACCTGCTGCTGATGGGAAAAGTCTTTTCCCGTCCGGAACGCATACGCATGTACTTCAAGCAGTATGTCAACGAAATGGTCAAGCTGGGGTACGATTCCATCGGTATCGTCCTGCTGATTTCCTTCTTCATAGGTGCCGTTATCTGCATCCAGATCAAGCTGAATATCCAGAGCCCGTGGATGCCCCGCATGGTAGTCGGCTATACCACCCGCGAAATCCTGCTGCTGGAGTTCTCCTCCTCCATCATGTGTCTGATTCTGGCCGGCAAGGTCGGGTCGAACATTGCTTCGGAAATCGGCACCATGCGGGTGACGCAGCAGATTGACGCCCTCGACATCATGGGCGTGAACTCGGCGGCCTATCTCATCCTGCCCAAGATTCTGGGCCTGATGACCATGATTCCGCTGCTGGTCACCTTCAGCATCGGGGCCGGCATCTTCGGTGCCTTCTGTACGGCCTGGTTCGGCGGCATCATGACCGCCAGCGACCTGGAATTCGGCCTGCAGTACAGCTTCGTGGAATGGTACATCTGGTGCGGCTTCATCAAGTCGCTGTTCTTTGCCTTCATCATCGCCAGCGTGTCGGCCTATTTCGGCTATACGGTCGAGGGCGGCTCCATCGCCGTCGGCAAGGCCAGTACGGACTCGGTGGTCAGCAGCAGCGTACTGATTTTGTTTTCTGACTTAATACTCACTCAATTATTAATGGGATGATACAGATTCACTCTCTCCATAAGTCCTTTGAAGGACGCACCGTACTGAACGACATCAACCATACGTTCGAGGACGGAAAGACCAACCTGATTATCGGCCAGAGCGGCTCGGGAAAGACCGTACTGATGAAGTGCCTGGTCGGACTGCTGACCCCCGAAGAAGGGGAAGTGCTCTACGACAACCGCAACCTCCTGACGATGGGAAAGAAGGAAAAGCACGCCCTCCGGCGCGAAATGGGCATGATTTTCCAGAGTGCCGCGCTGTTCGACTCGCTGACCGTACTCGAGAACGTGATGTTCCCCCTCGACATGTTTTCCAATATGTCTAACCGCGAGCGCATCGAGCGGGCACAGTTCTGCCTGGAACGTGTCAACCTGGGCGACGCGCAGAACAAGTATCCGGGAGAGATCAGTGGCGGTATGCAGAAACGTGTGGCCATCGCCCGTGCCATTGTCTTGCAGCCCAGGTACCTGTTCTGCGACGAGCCGAACTCAGGACTGGACCCCAAGACTTCCTTGGTGATTGACGAACTGATTCACGACATCACCACCGAGTACAACATGACGACGGTCATCAACACGCACGACATGAACTCCGTGCTCGGCATCGGCGACAGCATCCTGTTCATCTACCAGGGGAACAAGGAATGGGAAGGCACCAAGAACGATGTGTTCAGCTCCACCAACCAGCGGCTCAGCGACTTCATCTTCGCTTCCGACCTGCTGAAGGAGGTGAAGAAGGAGCGGGAAGTCAAGGGGTGAGGGCTGCCCCATTCATCGCATCTATCAGGTCCTGATAGGCCGTGACCTGATGATACCTCACCTTCGCAGTCGAAAGGGAGTTGAACAGTTTCTTCGCACAGTCGATCTTCGTCTGCTCGATGCGGGTCAAGTCCATCGACGACAGGGAGCCTTTGGTCTCGGCGATGAAGAAGATGTGCCTGACATCGTCCCTCTTCATCGCGATGGCCCAGTCGGGCGCATAGTTGCCCACGGGAGTCGGTATCTGGAACGTGCGAGGCAGCTTCGCATAGACCACCACTTCTTCAGCTTCGTCCAGGTCGTGGGCAAACCGGCGTTCCCCCTGGCTGTCGCTGAACACATAGTCGGTGATGTGCTTTTTCGCTGCGTACGCCCGGTCAAAGTCCTCCCTGCTCCTGACGGTGAAGATGTCGCTGTCGTACTTGCCATCGGTCAGGCTGTACCGGATGGCCTCCACCACCATTGTGGCCTTCTGTTCCCGGATGATACAGACCACCTTGCGGATAAACTCCTCCGGATTGTTCTTGAACAGGCAGAGCTGGCTCTCCTGGATGCCCTGCAAAATCCTCACCACCGTGCGGCGCGTGAGGTGGGCCTCTTTCGCCACCTCACCGACCAGGTCATACCGGACCGTCGAAGTACATACGTCCGTCAGCCGGCGCGACTGCGAGCGGGTGTCGCCGAACTCCGTCACCCGGCTTTCATCCTGCGTTCCCTCCACCATCACGTAGCGCAGCTGTTTCACCTGCAGATCCCGGTTGATGTGCAGGACCGCCTTTCCGATCAGCTCGTCGCTGTCGTAACTCACCTGATAGACATACTGGTGGTTGATCTCTTTCCACAATGCCTGAAACTCCTCCTTGTCGAAGTTCTGGTTCAGCCGGTTGTCTGGGGTAACGGTCTTCTCCTCCACCACCATATCGTCCAATGCCTTCGGATCGAAGATGGACTGTATCAGCCGGGTGACACCTTCCGCTATCGGCTGCAGCGGCTGCGGCAGCGGATCCACCGTGCCTGCCGCTACCGCCTCCCGATAGGCAGGTGTCAGCTGCCTGCGGTCGTCCACATAGCCGTTGTCCTCCAAGTAGATGACGATGCGGCTGGCCTCCGACTCGCTGAGCGTATAGACCTCCTCTCCCCTCTTGAACTGCTTGCCGGTGAAATAGCCCACCGTCGCCTGGACGCTCCGCTCCCGCAATACCTCACGCGTCTCCCGCTGCAAGGCCTGCGTGAAGTCGGCATAGCTCTCGTTGGCAATCACCGTCAGCTTGTTCACCTCGTGCACTTCCTCGCCCAGCAGCTCCGCATCCATCCGTACACCGTACTTATCCACACACAGGCGCAGTCCGCGCCCCACCTCCTGTCGCTTGGCAGTGGTAGAGTTGCTGTGGCGGAGCGTACAGATCTGGAATACGTTCGGATTGTCCCAGCCCTCGCGCAGGGCCGAATGTGAGAAGATGAAGCGTGTCGGTTCCTCCAGACTCAGCAGCCGCTCCTTGTTTTTCAGGATGAGTTCGTAGGCAGAGATGTCGTCGGACAGTCCCGTCTTCTTCTCCACCTTGCCGTCGATGATCCGATGGGTCTTCTTGTCGATGGAGAAATAGCCGCGATGCACCTCCTGCGGCTGGAAGCGGCGGAGGTATTCGTTGTACGCCTCCTCCCACAGGTTCAACTCCTCGCTCACCAACCGGGCATACTCCTCCTCAAAGATCTGCTGGAACACTCCCTTCACCTCGTTGCCCTCCGCATCGTACCGCTTGTACTTCGCCACCTCGTCGATAAAGAACAGCGACAGGCACTTGATGCCCCGCTTGAACAGCTGACGTTCCTTTTCGAAGTGCGACAGGATGGTCTCGCGTATCTGCACCCGCTGCATTGTCAGCTCGTTGGTGTCGCCAATCACCTCGCCCCGGCGGATGGTCACTCCATTGAGGAAGGTCACATAGCCGTTCACATTCACTTCCGACACCGTGAAGCCTTCATATTCTGCCAGGCCGGATGCTGCACGCAGGCTGTCGCCCACCCCGAAGGTCTTGCGCTTACGGACGATGCTGCCTGCCGCCGTCTGCACCTCTATTTCGATGCGGGCCATCGGCGGATGCTTGGGCGAAAGCACGATGCCGTCCAAGTAAAGGTAGCCGTTCGTGCCCCGCAGGTTCTTCACTTCGAAGCCCTTCACGTGGATGCGCTTCACTAACTTCTGCCGGTAGGCATCCAGTGCGTCCAGTGCATAGATGGTATTATGGGTGGTCTTGTGCGTGGCCGAGTAGTTGAGCACAAAGAGCGGATGAAACTGCCGGATGCCCGTCTGGGTAGCCGTTCCCTCCATCTTCTGCGGCTCGTCCATGATGACGATGGGATGATTGGCGGCAATCACGTCGATGGGACGTCGGCTGCCGAACTCATCGCGTCGGGAGTAGATGATGCGGCTCTCTTTGCTGCGCCCTCCTTCTTTCATCGAGGCAGCAAACGCCTGTGTGTTGATAATCATCACACTAAGTCCGGAGTCGGCAGAGAAGCTGTCGAGCTGCTGCAGGTTGCTGCTGTTGTAGATGAACCACCGGGCCTTCCGTCCGTAGTGTTCCATGAAGTGGTCTTCCAGCATGGTAAAGCTCTTGGCGACCCCTTCTCGAATGGCGATGCTGGGTACCACGACGATGAACTTGCTCCAGCCGTACTGCTTGTGCAGTTCGAACATGGTCTTGATATAGACGTAGGTCTTTCCCGTCCCCGTCTCCATCTCGATGTCGAGGTTCACGGCTCCCAGTCCTTTCACCAACATCTTCGAGGGGGTGATGTCGTACAGGTGCTGTATGGACTGGATATTCTGCAGCAGGGCTTTGTCGTCCACTTCGATGCAATGGTTCCGGTAGCCCGTTTCCTCTTCCTCATAATGGTATTGCAGTTGCTGCTTGGTTCCCAAATCACGGCGGTAGGCAGCCATCGTATGCGAGGGCTGACCTCGGAAGACAGCTACCGTATTTTCTACGGCATCCGTCTGGTACTGTTGGATTTTAAACTTGAATTTCATTCGTATAAGTCGTCTTGCACATATACGAAATGAAATCGCTATCCATAGATGGTCTTGATTATTCTTCTGTCAACAATAATTCAATCTGCTGTTTCAGTATCGGTAAATCTTCCTGAACAGTTTTCCACACTTTTCCAGGTAAAATTGTATAATACCCATGTACTAATACATGACGCATCTTTTCAATCACTAACCAGGGAATAGAAGGATGGGTTCTTTTGAACTTATGGGTCAGCATATAGGTCGCTTCACCAACAATCTCAATATTCTTGACAACCGCAAAAAACAAGATTTTACTCTTCAAAAATTCATCTTCGGTAATACCTTGTGTAAATTCTTCCACATTGCCAATAGCGGTCAGCATGTGTTCCAGGCGTCCCCTATCCTTAACTTCCTCTCTCATAAATCAAGACTTTATCATAGTTTGCAGTCTGTTGTGCAAAAGGCAGCAAAGTTCCTTCCTCCACCAAATCCACTCTTTGGTGAAGCAAAGCCTCCAGCTGGCAAATCATATCAGCGTATTTGAATAAACTGACTTTAGCGTCTTTGTCAAAAGAAACTAATATATCCACATCACTGTCCGCCGTTTCTTCCCCACGGGAATACGACCCAAACAACCACGCCTTACTAATAGGCTGAGTAGCAAAATAGTGCTGAATGGCTGGTATAATGGTGTCTTTTGTCACACTGTTCATAACTACAAACTATATGATTCTATGCAAAAATAACAATTTCATTTCATATTATGTTCTGTTTTTCAATTTATTTTTAGAGTTACTGTGTTAAATGATTCGACAATTCGTATCGGGTGAATAGTGACGGAACAATTGTTCGAAATTGTCTATCACATTGTCGGTAGCTGCCGAAGCGTCACGCATCACGAAATAGACGGGCTGTAGCTGGGCTATCTCGGTGATGACGGTCTCGTTCACATCGCTGTCGAAGCAAGCTGCCAAGTAGTTTTCATCCACCAGGTGGACCGTCTTCCCAGCTATCTGTTGGGTTTCTATCTTGGAAGACAGTTCGATGCCGAGACTGAGCATCACCTGGAAAAGCAGGTCTTCGTTGCTGCGATCCGCCTTCACGTTTTCCTGAAACAGCAGCTTAGGAGTGAACTCCTGCGGGGTATAATAGACATCCTCCATATTCGACGAGTCGAGTTTCAGTACCCGGAAGCCAATGTCCAAGTGCTGGGCTTGCAGCCCAGCTTCTTCTTTGATTTTCTTTCCGGCACAGCTGCACCATAATGAACTTGCGGTTGCCTCCGTCTTCGGCATTGAGCTTCATGACGGCGTGGGCGGTGGTGGCGGAGCCGGAGAAGAAGTCGAGGATGACTGCATCAGTATCTGTTCCAACCTTAATAAAATCTTTTATCAAGTCATATGGTTTAGGATTACTAAAAATTTTATCTCCAAACAGGGATTTAATCTGGGATGTACCATTTCCACTACTATATTCAGGTTTGTAGAACAATGATTTAGGCTTCTTGGTAGGCAAATCTCCTAACATAGGCCGTTGCTTCTTATACAATGCAATTCTACCATTCTCATTAGAAATAATCACATTATTTTTCTCATTACAAAATTTTTCTTTGCTCCACCTCCAAGACATATCTTTCCCTTCTGTAACAGGAAAAATTTCAGTTGCTCCTTCTATATAATCAAGAAAAAGCGAATTTCCATGAACATATATTGGGAAAAATAAATTTGGCCTTTTTTCTTTTGGAGCATTAACACCTGTTGATTTAAGATTTGCTCCTTTCTTATAATAACCAATATCATCACAATCCCAAGACAAGAATTCGTCATCTGTTTCATCTATATCAAAATAGCCAAATGTCTTAGATTCTCTATTTTTTGTGTAGACACAAGTATATTCATGTGTCCCTGCAAAAGCATATTCATCTTGATTACCTTTAAGGTTCATTATAGTAGGAAGCATGGCTATAAAATTTGCATTACCAAAAATTTCATCACATATTTTCTTTATATTGCATTCTTCTTTATCATCAATAGAAATAAAGATAACACCATCATCTGTCAACAAATCTCTCGCTACCTTCAA
>SFDG01000164.1 GCA_004558305.1 Phocaeicola plebeius | reverse complement strand
ACTGCTCGACATCACCTTTCAGGGTACTCCACGCTCGAACGGCAGCATCGGCGACTTCGCCTGCTGGAAACGGATGACCTATGCCGATACCTTCGACACCGCCAACCGCGAGCAGCACCGTCCCCTCTACCACCACACGCCGGCTTATGGCTGGATGAACGACCCCAACGGCATGTTCTACAAGGATGGCACGTGGCACCTTTACTACCAATACAACCCCTACGGTTCACAATGGGAAAACATGACCTGGGGACACTCCACCAGCACGGACCTCGTCCACTGGCAGTCCCAACCTACTCCCATTGAACCGGACGGACTGGGCACTATCTTCAGCGGTTCGTGCGTGGTGGACACCCGCAACACCGCCGGCTTCGGCGAAGGCGCTGTCATTGCCTTCTACACCTCGGCCGGACAGAGCCAGACCCAGTTCTGGAATGAAGAGGCCGGCCACTGGAACCTCATCCTTGCCGCCGGACAGCAGATGAGCATCTACTCATCGGCCAACCTGAAGGAATGGAAACATGAAAGCGATTTCGGAGCGACCTACGGCAACCACGGCGGCGTGTGGGAATGCCCCGACCTGATGAAACTCCCCGTAGCCGGCACCGATAAGGAGAAATGGATGCTCATCTGCAACATCAACCCCGGTGGACCGTGGGGAGGATCTGCCGCACAGTACTTCATTGGCGACTTCGACGGAAAGACATTCACCTGTGAATCGAAGCCGGAAGTGACCAAATGGATGGACTACGGGAAGGATCATTACGCCACCGTCACCTTCGACAACGCCCCGGACGGCCGCCGTGTCGGTATCGCCTGGATGAGCAACTGGCAGTACGCCAACCAGGTGCCGACCCAGCAGTTCCGCTCAGCCAACAGCATCGCCCGCGAGTACGGCTTGTTCGAGTACAACGGCGAGACCTACTGTAGCGTGAAACCGGTGAAAGAGATGGATACCCTGCGTGGCAACCAACGCAAGACTCCGTCAGAAGCCTGTGAGATGGTCGTCACCCTAAAAGGCGATGCACAACTCACCCTGCGTAATGACCGCAACGAGAGAGTGGTTATCAGCTACAATCAAGAAGATGGCATCATCGATTTCGACCGACGCCACAGCGGAAACGTGTCCTTCAGCGACGCCTTCCCCACCATTGTCACAACGCCTACTTACGGAACAGTGCACCAACTGCGCATCTTCATCGATCGCTGCAGCATCGAACTGTTCGATGAAGAAGGCAAGGTGGCCATGACCAATTTGGTCTTCCCCACCACCCCTTATAACCGCCTTACCCTGAAAGGAAAGGCGAAAGCAAAAATCTACTCCCTTAAAAACTGATGATTATGAACAACAATAGCAAACTGACCGTCCTCCCATTGATGCTCTGCTTCTTCGCCATGGGATTTGTGGACCTGGTGGGCATCGCCTCGAACTATGGTCACTCCTGCTACCCATCTTTGGAGAAACCTTCCCCCTGATGCTCGCCTCATTCTCGTTGCTCGGCATCGGTAACGCCCTGATGCAGACCTCACTCAACCCCTTGGTATCGTTGGTCATCAAAGGCAATCTGGCCTCCACACTGACCTTCGGACAGTTCGTCAAGGCCATCGCCTCGTTCATGGCACCTTATATCGCCTCTTGGGGTGCTTTGGCCACCATCCCCACATTCGGGATGGGCTGGCGCGTGCTCTTCCCCATCTACATGCTCTTCGGTGTTATAGCCACGCTGCTGCTCTTCGCCACACCGATTGAAGAGGAGAAGGAAGAAGGCAAGAGCTCTTCGATTCTTGACTGTGTACGCCTGCTTTCGAACCCCATCGTCCTGTTGTCATTCATCGGCATCATGTGCCATGTGGGTATCGATGTAGGCACCAACACCACCGCCCCGAAACTCTTGATGGAACGCCACGAGATGTCACTGAACGATGCCGCCTTCGCCACTTCGCTTTACTTCATCTTCCGTACCATCGGCTGCCTGACGGGATCGTTCTTCCTCCGGGTCATGAGCAACAAGCTGTTCTTCATCATCAGTGTCATCATGATGGCACTCGCAATGATAGGACTGGCCGTTGGCACAGAAAAAATGGTGCTGTACGCTTCCATCGCGCTGGTGGGCTATGGCAACTCCAATATCTTCTCAATCGTGTTCGCACGTGCGCTTGTCTCCGACAAGGAACGCCAGAACGAAATCAGCGGCCTGATGATTATGGGTCTCTTCGGAGGTACACTGTTCCCGCTGCTGATGGGCTTTGCATCTGATATATTCGGACAAGTAGGAGCCGTTGCTGTCATGGCACTGGGTGTTCTGTACCTGTTCACATATATACCTAACATTAAAAGCACTAAATAACCATGGAAAAAAGAATCATCGTAGGATTGGGCGAGGCACTTTGGGACTGCCTCCCCGAAGGCCGGAAGCTGGGCGGCGCGCCCGCCAACTTTGCCTATCACACGTCCCAGTTTGGCAACGAGGCATATGCCGTCAGTGCTGTCGGCAATGACGAGCTGGGTGACGAGACCATCCAGGCTTTCGAAGAGAAGAAACTGAACTACGCCCTGCCCCGGGTGGACTTCCCC
>SFDG01000163.1 GCA_004558305.1 Phocaeicola plebeius | reverse complement strand
GGAGAGGTTTTCATCGGTCCGGAAAAGGGTACAGATGCCAGGTGCAGAATGTGAGACAACGAGCAACAGCGAATCGCCCACAGTAACCATCCTGCCATTTGCCATATACATTTCTTTTCGTATATGGCAGGTCACGTCAAATTCATTGACACAGTTTGTTTCATTATCGCCTTTATCGGTTGTTCCACAACCAGCCATCCATGAACAGGCTGACAATAGCCCTACCGCAACTCCTCTATACATAGTTCCTTTTATATCAAACTTCCTTACCGTTCCACAGAAAAGCGTGAAACGATAAAGAAGTCTATTATACAGTTTTTTTTATTGTTACTGTTTCCTTTTGTTCATCCCGTTTCCCGGCAGGAAGGCCTCCACAAAAACCATCCTACAAGTTTTCCAGCCGGAACAGACGGAACTTCAGCACATCCTCGTCGAAGGAAGGATTCTTGTAATGGTTCTCGCTGAAATAGAGGCCCCTCTCGCCCACCAGTACCAGGTCGGAACGGTAGGTGTCCTTCGGAAGCATCGTCTCACCGATGACCCGCAGCTCCTTGTCGAGCACCAGCACCGAGAAACGGCTGCGGCCCGACTGCCACAAATCCTTGAAATTCTCCTCCTCCGCATATTCCTCCTTGGGGTAGGCGATGCGGTAATAGACCTCCCGGTAGGGGTCGTAATAGACGGCACCATAGAAGGGAAGCTCACACATCTGGCGGGTACCGGAAAACAGGTCTGCCTCCACGGGTTCGGGCACTTCCGGAACGGGCAGGTAACGGCTCGGAGCCGACACGGCCTGCACCTCGTCGTGCGAGGGCGGAAGCACATACAACCGCTCGTCGAAAGCGAAGGAATAGACAAACCGCCGGCCGTCGAAGCAACGGCTCACCTTCGACTCTATCCCCAGCGCAGGTGCCTTCGGCGAACGACACAGGGAGGAAGGGTAATGGAAGGCCAGCGGCTCCACGGCTCCCGTCCGCAGGTCGCACTTCAGCCCCACCGGACTCTTACGCACACATTCCTCCCCCAGACGGGGATTCACCCCCTGATAGGCATAGAGGGTGCTGTCTGTCCAGCAGAGGGGATAGGAAGTGATTGAGCGGGTCGGGATGAACGGGAAAGCGTCGTCAGGAAAACGGTAGGTGGCCCGCTTGTGGCCGGCACTGTCGATGACGGCGATTTCCATCGCGAACAGATTGGGCAGGCAGAAGGTGTTCCAGTCCTGCATATAGACACCGCCCGACTTCGGGCCTACCCCGTCGGGCCCTTCCTTGTGGTAGCGGACGCCAGCACTGCATCGACTTGATGTAGGTCGAGACATTGTCGGGCAGACGGAAGGACAGACACTCCTCCTCCGGCACCAGTTCCACCCGGTTCTCCCCAGACGGCTGGCGGCTACAGGCCATCCCTCCCAGCACCAGGGCTGCTAACAGTATTCGGTACTTCATACAAACTGATTTTATCATACTTTTCATGTTTACGGATGATGAGATGAGTGCAAATATACCTCATTCTTTTCTCCCCAACGGTATAAATCAGCTGATTTCTTCCTGATTTTTTCCTGATTTCTTCCTGATTTCTTCCTGATTTGCTGCCGCTATGCTTAAAATACGTTTTATTTCCGTAAGATTGGTATAAACAGGACATAGGATTCATCCTTATTCTCTACTTTTGGCAACTAAAGATTATAATGTAACAACCATGAAAAAACTGATAGCAGCAAGCATATTGATAACATTGGCCCTCTTGTCGCTCTTTTTCTCACAGCAGTCGGGGAAACAGCAAGTACAAACTTGCTTGGACAAGGCATTGATAAAAGTTCTAGAAACAGATTATCAGCGACGCATCAATAAAGAAGCCATCTACCTCAACCAGTTCCATCATGATAAGATTACGGAATTAAGTTTAGAGTTAGCAAACACCACCGAAGTGTTCCACTTCAAAGACAGTATCGAAGAATGCGTCGCCTACCAACTGGCAGGACAATACATTCTGAGCATCATCCGTCCGCTCCAGCCGGACGAGGTCAACGTACTACTGCAGGAACAGCTGAAGAAGGAGGGGGTGGACTGCCCTACCCGCATCGCCTACCACTACGGCGACACCCTCACCCGGTGGAGCAAGGACGGCGAGGCG
>SFDG01000063.1 GCA_004558305.1 Phocaeicola plebeius | reverse complement strand
AGTCGAAACGGTCGTACGAGTGCCATACCTGGCCATTCTGTTCAAATCGGTGGTCTGCCATCCATATCGACGAGTAGTTCTTACAATGGAACACAAACTCCCCTCCTTCTACAGGAACCAGATAGTAGGACATAGAGCTTCCCTCATACACCACCTGCCGATACGTGGTCTTTTCCCACTTCATCTTTTCCCAATCTCCGTCTAATGCTTCTGATTGACAAGCATATAAGACAGACAGAAGTGCTACTGTGCATAAGAGCCAGAAATGACGCAAAAATCGAGCTATTGCCATACGCTTTTCATTGATTAAAATGGTTAAATACAATCAGAAGCAAAGTTACAACATTTCTGTGGGATTCCAACAAAACAAATGAAAAACCAATGG
Source organism: Phocaeicola plebeius (assembly GCA_004558305.1). Classification (GTDB taxonomy): domain Bacteria; phylum Bacteroidota; class Bacteroidia; order Bacteroidales; family Bacteroidaceae; genus Phocaeicola; species Phocaeicola plebeius_B. Next base: position 11,830 of record SFDG01000063.1, on the reverse strand, counting down.
TTGACCGAACATCTTTTCACAACAGCAATAGACTCTTCTTTACGAAAAAGCCATCTTTGCATCTATGGCTTCCAGTCCATCCCTTGCTGAATGACAGCCACAGATTTTCCATGTCCTCCGACAACAAGATTCAAATAGCCATTCAAGGGTGTTCGAGAAGGATTTGAACACCTTTCGAACACCCTTGGAGCAGAAAGAGAGACAGCTACAGCGCTGCCTTCCACAATCCGTGGAGGTTGCAATACTCGCGCACAGCTACCACGGGAGATGTGGTCTTGAAATGCGCCACCGGACGGTCACCAGGTTTCAACCGGCAACGCTGTACACCGCATTCGGTCAGCAGTTCAATCCATTCAATGTAATGTTCTTTCAGCATGGGATGTTCCACACTACCTACAGTGACACGATAGCCGCCTTCTTCCTGTTCCACTACCGGTACGTGTTTCTCACGGGCTGCATCCACGGTGTTTTCTTCCAGCCGTTGCATCGGCTGGCCGCAGCAATGCAGTTCGCCGGCTCCGGCATGTACGACTTCTACCATATTGCCGCATACGGTGCAACGGTAGATTTCTGTTTGTTTCGTCATGATAACCTCCTTTTTCTATATGGGTAATGAGTGAATAGTGTCAAGTCTCATCATAATAACGCTTGGCCGCGCCACAATGTTCGGAACGACCGGCATCAAATTGTCAGGACTGCACTGTCTACAGCAAGGGACAAGAGCACGGAAGGCCTGTATGAAATTTCTTTTCCTCCATATCATCCAATTAAAAGATTCTTTGTACCTTTGCCTTTGGACAATTCGCCTTGCATACCGGTTGTCGCAGCCAAAACAGGTCCTTTCATATAACCCACATACAATCAGCAACATGAAAAAAAGTTTTTCTACGATATGGCTGGCCGTAGCCGCCACCCTCACGTTTTCCTTGCCGTCCTGCTCCGACAATGACCATCAGACAGATGCCGAAGAAATCACAAGACCGGCAGCAGCCATCGTGAACCGTACGGAATGTAGTGGTTTCTGGCGGTATGACTTCACCTATGGAACCGTAGATGCAGACGGGAAAACCCCGATCACGCTGTCAGCCGCCATCTTTATGACCCCCGATGTACACGACAAGCATGTCCAGGCAAAGGGATGCGGACTGCTCAACCATTACACCATCACTGCCGACCATCAGCGTCCTACTAACGTAACCAGTGGCCTGACATTGGAGGGTGTACTGGCCAACACCAACTATATCATGATCGAGTCGGATGGTTTCGGATTCGGTATCGACGCACCGCATAGCCAAAGGTATCTGCAGGGAAGGGCTGCAGCCCGTGTGAACATCGATGCGTTCCTCGCAGGCCGCCAGCTGCTGAAAGAGGAAGGCTTCGAGTTCGGTGACGTGACCCTCAACCTCGGCTATTCACAGGGAGGCCATTCCGGGATGTGGGTGAACCGATTGGTGGCAGAGGGCTATCGCAGCGACGAACTGCCTAAGATTGACTACTGTATCATTGGCGGCGGTTCGTACGACATGTATTCGCACTACCGGTATCTGGCAGCAGAGAACCTGTCACAATATCCCGTGGCCTTGCCGCTTATCCTCAGCGGCATGATAGATGCCGGCGGATATAAAGTAAAGAACGAGGACATCTTCGATGACGGCCTCGTGCCGTACCTGACCGAACTGTTCGACACCAAACAGCATGACACCGACTACATCAACAGTTTCATATACGACCACTATGGTACCACCAAGGACCAGGGACTACCGATAGACCAGCTGGTGAAACAGGCTTTCTTCGACGAGACTAACGAGCCGATGAAAGACATTATCTACCATCTGAAACAGAACTCGCTCGTCTATGAGGCATGGACACCGGACAAGACTGACCGTATCACATTCGTCCACGCAAGAACAGACGAGGTGGTTCCCTTCCTCAATCAGGAGAAGATGGCGGATTTTCTGCTCGCCAACGGCTATACCGCTTTCGACATAGATGACAGTTCGAAGAATTTGCACACGAACACCGGCTTTTACTATGTACTGAAGGCAACAGCCTGCCTGAGTGCATTTGTTCCGGCAGGCCAGAAGGACGCATGGAGCGCAGCACCCCAGGTAAGCACTTACGACATCTATCGTCCCGACGGCCGTCTGGTCTGCAAGCAGACCACACTCATCGATGCCTACCGTATGCTACCTCCGGGGGTGTATGTCATCAACGGGAAAACGATGGTCAAAGAATGAACCTGACAGAGCCGTTCATTCAAAAGAACTATTTCAGTTCCCGCAACAATTCATCCACCCCTGGGAAGCCCAAGAAACGACGGGTGATTTCCCCTTCGGGCGAAACGATCAGATAGGAAGGAATGCGATCTACCTGTACCGACCGGCAGAAATCCGTCCATTGTGCCTCCGTCAGCCGATAGTGAACGCCCGGAATCTTCTTCAGGCTCTCCCTCCACGCCATTTCGGGCGAAGAAGCCCCTGTGACATACAGAAAGACGACCTTTCCTTTCAACCGCTGCTTGAGCGGACGCATCAGCGGCAAGGCCTTCCGACAAGGCCCGCACCAAGTAGCCCAACAATCGACCAACACTTTCTGACCGCGATACGGTGCAAGCAGCTGACGCAGCAACTCCTCCCCGTACACCTCCTCCGGCAACGACATTACCACCGGCTCAGCCGTCGAACCTGCCCGCCGCAGCCTCTCCTCCTCAATACGAAGTCTCTGTTCGGCATAGGCCATCCATACCTGTGCCGGCAATGCCGACCGCTGCTGTAACCATGCAGCCGGCACTTCTCCCTTCACAAGGCGTTCATTGGCAGCCCCTGCGGTTCCGTCAAACCAGCACCAACGCACTTCTCTCCGTTCCGGGCGACCCTCCGGGACGGTTGCCATGGACAGGCGAGGCAGATGCAGATATACCGTCAACTCCTTGCCGGGGACCAACAGCAACGGCAAAGAAGCCTGGTTGAGGTACAGCCGAACCGTATCGGGACAAGGCAACAGGATTTCAGCATGAAACGAGCCGTCCGGATTCAATGCAACAGGCTGGCGCACAGGATTAGCCGACCGGCCATCGTCGTACACCAAGGCAGCTTCCACCGCCATCATCGACGCGTCGTACCCCAGCAGATAGCCATTGACCATTCCCTGTCCCGGACCGTCAGCGGTTACCCCTAGCAGATCGTCAGCCGCAGCAGACATCTCCCCTTGCAGGAACTCCGGCACATAGACATAAGGCTCCGCCGCACTCAGCTGCACGCCCCAGATGGTCCAGCCCGCATCTCCCTCCACACAATCGACTGCATGAACCTCCTGAGGCACCGGCTCGAAAGACAGCGTTGCTTCCATGCGTCCTGATGCCGGAAAACAACGTTCCGGGTCAGTCGTACCGATAGGAATATCCGCTTCGCGCAAGCTGAAGACCTGCAAGGGAGCACGCAGAAACGTATTCCAGGAAAGGCTCACCGCACTTCCCGGTTCCCCATACAGCACTACATCCAGCTGTGTATGGTCAGCCGTACAAATAATCCGCTGCACCACCAGCCGCGAAGTATTGGCTGTGATGAAGCAAGGGTGCACAATCTCTTTTTTATAGGCAGCGACAGCGGACAGCGGACACTTCCATAAAAAGAACCATAAAAAGAAAAGAACCGATAGTCTGTTAGTCATTGTTTGCGTCTACATCTGTTATATTCCCAGCCGTTCCAGCAGTTCGTTGCCCAACGCCGTCTTGACCCGGATATGGTCGAGCACTGCCGTCACAAACGGATTCGCCTCGAATACGCCACGTACCTGCTCGAAATCCTGTTCTTGCTCCTTCCGGCTGCCGTCAGCCCCGAATCCGGTCATCGAGGTGAGCGAGAATTCTTTCTTGGCATCCTCGTACACCAGCTTGTCCAGTCCCACCACGGCCTCCTGCCAGCGGCGCACGATGGCAGCGATATCGGCCGCCGTAACCGTCTCTGCCTTCAGTCCGTAGAAATCCAGCATCTGGGCATACGCCCATGTCCATTCGTAGGTGTAATAGTTGGCGTGCATCTCGACAAAACGGTCATGAATCCTCTCCACCTCGGTCAGCCGGCCACACTCGATGTCGTCCATCAGCCGCTCGATTTCTGTCTTGGGGGCAATGAGTCCGGAGATGTCCACCCACTCACCCGCTCCCACCGGCGTATCGGGATGGAGGCGGCGACGGATGGTCTCGTCGTCCGGCAGCGGCATTGCCTCCAACCGCTTGATGACGGAATTGCCCAAGAACTTGTGAATCGCCGTCTCATAAAAACGGATTCCCTTGTTGAGCGCGGAATTCTTGATCTTGGCACTCTGATACGAGTAGATTTCAGAAGTCTCTCCCGACACCCGTGCCAATTCCTTCAAGATGCTGCGCCCCTTCATCATCTTCTGGATGGTGTAGGGACTCAACAGGTTGTAATTGATCTGGTCCAAGCGGTCGGGATCGCTGCGGCGGTCCCGCTTCGGCCATTTCTGGGCATCGCGGATGGTTCCTACACTGCGCAGGTTCACCCCCGGCACCAGATAGGTCGTGTTCTTCTCCTCAATCAGGTAGGAGAACGGCAGGTCGGACGTATCCGGATGGTTGACATGGCGGCCCATCACCAACGAGAAAGCCCCGATACGAGCCGGCCACAGGATATAGGAATCGGAGGTGGTCTTCGCCCCACGCTCCAGTGCCCCCTGATGGATGGGGCCCAGCTTGTACATGTGATTACTCTGGTTCGATCCCGAACCGGCATTCATGAACGAGAACATGCCGGCAATGAGCAAGGTCGATTTATGATGCGTCACCGTAAACGGACCGGCAAAGATGGCACAGGCCTCTCCGTTCTCTTCCTGACAGTTGCTGAAAAACAGCGAGTCGGAAGCCGAGTAGCCATGCCCCATGTGGCACGCCTGTCCCACGAAGCAGCGGGTCAGGCAAGTGCCGTCCTCGATACTGGAACCGCTGGACAGGATAAAGTCATCGCACACCACACCATACCCGACATGCACGGGTGCCGCTTCGTTGCTGTTGATGCTGCCGTTTTTCAGCCGTCCGGCCCCTTCAATCTGACAATAGTCGCCGATACGCACATTCTTGATGTACCCGGCATTGACTATCGTGACATGATGACCGATGGTGCCTGTCTCGGAGGACTGACTGTCGGCATAACGGCCGATAATCCGCTTCAGCGACTCAATCAAGGCAGGGCGATGACGGTAAAGGGCCATGATATAGGCCAGATGAGCCGACAGACGGTCGTGGAGGATGACCTCTCGCCCTCCCGTTTCGTTCAGTACCGACACTTCCGTGCCGTTGCCGAAACAGGTCCGACCGTCCACCAACAGGATATCCACATTATCGATAAAGACATGATTCCCGATGACATAGTTGGCAATGTAGTTCCTCACATTCTCGATGCAGCAGTTGTCCCCCACCTCCACGTTGTGGAGCGTGGCATAGCGGATGCCGGAAGGACGCTTCACCCCACCGCTCAGCGTAAATTCCTCCTGAAACACTCCCAGGCGGATGCGCCCGGAGAAACAGACATGGTCGAGACGGTCCGGCACGAAGCCTTCGGCTACCTGCACGTTGCCCCAATCATCGGCCGTACATTTCTGCTGCTGCAAACAGGCTATTTCAGCAGCCGTCAGCTTACGATAGGTCCTCATCCTTCCTCCTCGTCATAGGTCTGATAAAGAAAATCGTTATAGGGATACTTCTGTACATGAAGTTCTCTTACCTTATTATATACGCGCTCCTTCAACTGGTCGATATTGGTCTTGTTGACAGCCGAGATGAACAGGCAATTGTCGTGCATCTTGGCCATCCACGTGTTCATCAGCTCCTCCAAGGTAATATTCTCCTTGGTCTTGGGTGTAAGGTCGTCGGCCGCCTTTTCCACGTAGGTATAGGCATCGATTTTGTTGAAGACAATCATGGTCGGCTTGCCACCCGCTCCTAGGTCGGCAACGGTCTTTTCCACCACCTGAATCTGCTCCTCGAAATCGGGATGGGAAATATCCACGACATGCAGCAGCAGGTCGGCTTCCCGCACCTCGTCCAAGGTCGACTTGAAGGAATCCACCAGGTCGGTAGGCAACTTGCGGATAAACCCTACGGTATCGGAAAGCAGGAACGGCAAGTTCTCGATGATGACCTTGCGTACGGTCGTATCGAGCGTGGCAAACAGCTTGTTCTCGGCAAACACCTCGCTCTTGGCCAACAGGTTCATCAAGGTAGACTTGCCCACATTGGTATAGCCCACCAGTGCGACACGTATCAACCGTCCGCGGTTCTTCCGCTGGGTAGACTTCTGGGTATCGATGTCGGCCAGCCGCTGCTTGAGCAAAGCCATGCGGTTCAGGATGATACGGCGGTCCATTTCCAGCTGCGTTTCACCCGGTCCGCGCAGTCCTACGGAGCCCTTTCCGCCACCGGCACCGGAGCCGCCTCCCTGCCGCTCCAAATGCGTCCACAAGCGTTGCAGGCGGGGCAGCATATACTTATACTGCGCCAGTTCCACCTGCGTCTTGGCATTGGCCGTCTGTGCACGCATGGCAAAGATATCGAGAATCAGCGAAGTGCGGTCCAGAATCTTCACCTTCAGTTCGTTTTCGATGTTCCGTATCTGTTTGGCCGAGAGTTCGTCATCGAAAATCACCATACCGATTTCGGTGTCCTTCTCCTCGTTCTGTACTTCCAAATATTGTCTGATTTCCTGCAACTTGCCTTTTCCTACGTAGGTCACGGAATTGGGTGTGTCGAGCTTCTGGGTGAAGCGTTTCACCACTTCCGCCCCGGCCGTTTCTGCCAGGAAGGCCAGTTCGTCGAGGTATTCATTGGTCTTACGTTCGTCTTGCGTCTGGGTAATCAACCCCACCAGCACGGCCTTTTCGGTCTGTGCTTCTGAAATAACAAATTCTTTCATTGTCAGTTTGGCTTCTTAATGATAGTCAGGGGGCAAAGGTAGGAAAAATCTTTGTAAAACAAACACAGGGGCATAGAGAATTATAGAAGTTCACTCTATAAAAGCTCTATGCCCCTGCATCAGGGTCGCTCAGCTATCGCTTCCTCAGGCATCAATAGCCCGGGTTCTGTACCAGCGCGCTGTTGTAGTCGATTTCACGCTGCGGAATCGGCAGGATGGTGCGGTAGTCGTCGTAGTTGATGTCCTTCTCACCGCTGGCCTGGTCGGCACGGACACTCTTCTTGTTGCGCCAGTAGCAGAAAGTGTACTGGTTCTCGGCGAAGAGTTCCACGCGGTACTGCCACAGGATGTCGTCGATTGTCACTGAAGCTACATCTGCATAGCCATCGATGCGGTTCTGGCACAATGTGTTGACATAACCGGCAGCCTTGGCAGCATCACCTGTCTTCAGGGCCGCTTCTGCAGCAATCAGATAGACTTCAGACAGACGGATGATTTTCGGATTGTTCACGTAGAGCGAACCCTCACGACCGGGGTACTTGGCAGGATAGTATCCTGCGGCACTGCCATAGCTGGGAGCCGTCTGGTCCTTGATGAGCAGGCTGCGGACATCTTCCGGATGAGCGGTCAGATAGGTGAACAATTCACCGCTCTGGTTGAATCCGCATTCGGGATAACCTGCGGCATCGGTATAATAACCGCAGGAGTTACGCTGTGCGTTGTAGTTCAAGGTGATGCTCAGTTCGAACAGGGATTCAGAGGTATAAGCCTGCCCCCATACTTCAGCATACTTGTCCTTGGTGTACAAGGAATAGCCGGTAGCACCGGCGATGACATCTTCTGCATCCTTCAAGGCTGCAGCGTCCTTGCCCCAGTAGAGGTTAGCACGGGCACGCAGGGCCAATGCCGACCAGTAGTTCAGGTAACCGTTGTTCTTCTTCTTGCCGATATAGTCCAAAGCGGCAGTCAGGTCATCTGTAATCTGCTTGTAGGTCTCCTCCAGTGTGGAACGGCTGCCCTTGTAGTCGATGGGCAATACCTGGTTCGAAAGCACCAGTCCGCTGTTGGCGGCATTCTTGTCGTTCACCGTTGTCGGGATGGCACAGAACATACGGGCCAGGTCGAAGTGAAGCAGACCTCTCCAGGCCAACAGTTGCCCACGCAGGTCGTTCACCTGAGCCTCGTTGCCGGAAGCGTTGGTGATGTTGCCGTTCTCGATGGCAGCCAGCGACTGGTTGACATTGGCCAGTGCCTTGTAGTAAATTTCGTAGGCTATTTCCAGCAGACTATGGTTTTTGTCGAGGCTGTATTGGGCAATCGGAGCACTTTGTCCATAACTGTCCATGATGGCAAAGTCGTTACCGCGCAAATCAGCATAGATGGCATATTCGGCACTGTATGTCATACGGTCTTCCGACATCAGATAACCAATACCGTTGACGGCATTCTCCAGGTCGAACACCGTAGTGACGGCCCCGTCCACAGGGAGTGAGGTTGACGGGGTCTTGTCCAGGAAATCGCTGCAGGAAGTCAGGGCCATTCCTGCCATCAGTCCTAAAGTCAAATATATTTTCTTCATGTTGTAATCTTCTCTTGTTGATATTATAATTCGAAATTCAGGCCAAATACAAACGATTTGGTCGGCGGCGTGTCGGTCTGACGGTAGCCGTTGACATCCACATCCGGGTCGATATTATCCGTAGCGCAGTAAATCAGGAACGGATTGGTGGCCTTGAAGAACACGCGCAGGTTGTTGACCAGCTTCTTCGATACGGGCACCTTGTAGCCCAGCGTGATGTCGCGCATACGGATGTTGTCCGTGGAGCGGATGGTACGCGAGGAGAAACGGTCGGAACGGTAGGGGTTACTATAGATGGGCTTCGGGAAGTCCACCACGTCGCCCGGCTGTTTCCAGTAGTTGCCTGCCACTTCTTCGCTCACGTTGAACGAACCGACACGCATACCGTCCGAGAAGGTCAGGAAGTAGCCCGGATAGTCGAACAGGCTGGCGCCCGTCTGGAACGACACCATGAACGAGAGGTCGAAGTTCTTGTAGGTGAACCGGTTGGTCATACCGCCCATCCAGTCGGGAACGGCCTTGCCCACAATGCCCTTGCCGGCCTGGCTGTAGAAGTTGGTCACACCCTTCGAGTGGTCGCTGGGGTCTACCCAGAACTCACCCAGACCGGTTTCGGGATTGACACCCACCCATTCCGGCAAGAAGAAGGTATGCATGGATTCGCCTTCGCGCAGGAGATACATGTTTCCGTCACCGTACTGCACATCGTCACCATCGGGCAGCTTACCCACTTCGATATTCTGATGCGTAAAGTTGAAGTCTGTTGACCAAGTGAAGTCCCTGTTCACAATATTCTGTGAGCTGATGGTGAATTCAACACCCGAGTTCTTCAGCTCTCCGAGGTTCTGCCAGCGGCTGCTGAAACCAGCCACGTACGAAGTCGGGGTTCTGAACAGCAGGTCCGTAGTCTTCTTGTTATAATATTCAGCGGTCAGGCTGACACGACCGTACAGGTTCCAGTCGATACCGATGTTCAGGTTCTTCGACTTTTCCCAGCTCAAATCGTTGTTGGTCGGCACACTCCAGTAGATAGCAGGGTTGCCGCCGTAACCGCCGGTAGTAGCGTACTGTCCCATGTAACCGAAGTAGTCGGTCGGCAGGTTACCGTTCGTACCGTACGACACGCGGAGTTTCAGGTTGTTGAAGAGGGCGTTGTCGGCCAGGAAGTTTTCGCCGGAGATGCGCCAAGCACCAGAAACCGACCAGAAGGAAGCCCAACGGTTGTCGGCGGCCAGACGGGAAGAACCGTCGCGGCGGAAGCTGGCAGATACATAATACTTGTCGGCGAAGTCATAGTTCAAGTTAGCGAGATAAGACATGATGGCCGCCTCGTACACGCTACTGCTGGTGCTGTAAGATTGTCCATTGGCCAGTTCCGGCAGCTTGTCAGTACCATAGCTTTTGGCAGAAGCATACATATAGCTGAGTGAACGGTCTTCCACTTCATAACCCACCAGCGCATTCAGCGAATGGTCGCCGAAGGAGTTGTTGTAGTTCAAGGTGGTAGAAGAGGTCAGCACCTTGTTGGTATAGTTGTAGTGTGCACCCAAGCCACCATACGACTCACCGTTGACACTCTTCGGTGCCCAGAATTCCTTTTCCTTGTTGTTCATGTAGTCGTAACCCAGAATCGTACGGGCCGAGAAGTTCCAAGGCAGGGTCACCGTAGCCTCAAAGTTGGTCAGGCTACGCATCAGGTCCGAGCTGATCGTTTCGGCATACTGGCCGGTGGCCTGTCCCAGCATCAGGTTCGGGTTGGAAATCTTGCCCAGACCCGCATTCGGATTATACGACCCGTCTTCCAGTTTCACCGGAGCAGTGGGGTCCATCGAAGCCATGATAGACAGGGGTGCAGTCGTGCCGAATCCCTGGGCCTGTTTGTTCTGGTCGCGGAAGCCCTGGGTTGTGGAAAACGAAATCATCTGTTTCACACCTACCTTCAACCATTTGTTGACCTGGTGGTCGAGGTTCAGGCGGCCGCTGTAACGTTCGAACTCACTGCCCTTCACGATACCCTTCACCTTATTATAACCGAAGCTGGTGAAGAAGCGGGTCTTGTCCGAACCGCCGTTGATGCTCACCTGATGGTTGGTGCTCAATCCGTTACGATAGACTTCCTTTTTCCAGTTCGTGTCAGTAGTACCGTTGTAGTCGTAGAAGAAACCGGGAGTGACCTTGTCCGCAAATTCAGAAGAGTTGGCGGCAAAGACGCCATTGCTTACTTCCAGGTCGCCGTACACTTCCGAATAGTTCTTGAGCGCATGCCAATAGTATTCCTTCATCTGCGAAGCGTTCATCATGTTCCACTGGCTGCCCACGGCAATGTTCGTCCAACCGATTTCCATGTCGTAAGCCACACGGGTCTTCCCTTCCTTACCGCTCTTGGTCGTGATGATGATGACACCGTTGGCGGCACGCGAACCGTAGAGAGAAGCGGCGGCAGCGTCCTTCAGCACCGTCAGGCTCTCGATATCGTCGGGGTTGATGGACGAAAGAATGGAGAGTGACTTCAAGCCCGAACTCATGTCGTCGTTCACGATGGGCACACCGTCCACTACATACAGCGGCTGGGTAGACCCGCTGATAGAACCGATACCACGAATCAGGATGCTCTGGTCAGCACCCGGGTCACCGGTAGAACCGCCGACGCGTACACCGGCCAGCTTACCGTCCAAGGATTTCACCAGCGAAGTCTTCTGTGTGTTGATTTCCCCTGCCTTCATGGCAGTGGCAGAACCCGTGAACGAAGACTTCTTGGCGGTACCGTAAGCCACCACCATCACCTCGTCAATCATCTCTGATTCAGGCTTCAACACAACATTCAGCACCGACTGTGCCTTCACTTCCTGCATACGCATTCCGATGAACGAAATCATCAGAGTCTGCGCCGAACTTGGCACATTGACATGACACTGATTGATAATATGTTACAAAACAACAAATCTGAATATGGCTGACAAGTCATCCCATCCAACAGCCTTCTTAGAACACCATGGAAGCCTTTTGTTCTACCGATATTCTACCCGTTTCCACCTGTTAGACATAGCTGTCTCAGAGGTTGCCACTCATAGAAATGGAGTTCTCGGACAGGCTAGTGAAGAAACAGCTTTACAAGGGACTTACCTCGTCCAGCCGGAGCAGGTCGTAGCCTTTTATCTGTGCCACGATGAGGTGTAGCTCGGTACCGTTGGCCAGCTGGTTTACCACTTCGCCCTGTCCATAACCCTGTATCTGACTGACGGCTTCCTCCCATTGTTTTCGGGCCTGTTCATCCGTAGCCGTCACGGGCAGGTATTTCAACTCGATGATGTACGAATGACGG
>SFDG01000162.1 GCA_004558305.1 Phocaeicola plebeius | reverse complement strand
GCCAGTGCATGCGAGAAATGGCGGTGCGAAGCGTTGTAGGGGAAACCCTTCGCGAAGGTCAAGGCCCCGTCCTTATCCACATCGAAGGCCGGCAACTGCTGTTCGTCTGTCTTCCAGCGGGCACTCTCTGCTTCCAGTTGCAGTTCGTCGGCCAGTTCAGCGGCTGCCCGGAACAGAAAACGCATCAAGGACAGGTCATAGTTCGTCATCGGCCGAATACTTCCAGTGAAGGTAGAAATGCTGTGCCAGCCAGGCTGCCGTGGTCTGCGACATGGAGTATTGGATCCATCCTCCCATCGGCTCGCCGGTCAGCGTGCAGACACCCGGTATGTTCATCCCCTCCGTTTCAAAATACTGGCGGGTAAACTTCTTGTACGTATCCCGCTGGTTCCACAGCGTGTTCAGATAGCCCAGCCCCTCCTTCAGGTGGTTGCCGATGTAGACCGGCCAGTAGCTGAGCTGTGTATTCAAGTCATGATGGTAGTCCCCCTTCCAAGGCGGCAAATGCCCGTTGTCGGCTGTCCACACTGCCTGCAGGGAAATCGGAGTGGAGTTTTCACGGGAAGCGGAACCCAACTTATACATTTCATTGTCATACTGTTTCTGCAAGACCGAGTCCGGCAAATACACGGCCGACTGCGCCCAGTAGCCGTCCCAATAGGTCCGATGAGTCCGATAATCTTCAGCTATACCACGGTGCATCGCCTCGGCTGTCACCTGTTCGGCGCGGTCGCTGACCAGCGACGAGGTCACGCTCCACGTACCCAGCAGCGTCTCGCCTTCCCGATGCCAGCGGACAGCCACCTCATAGAAATAGTCCCCATAGCCTTTCTGGTGATAGACCAGACAGTTCTCCTTGGCTTCAATAGTGCCCTGCTCGTAACCCAACCGCTCCAGACTCTGCCCGGTGACAGGACTCTCTTCACCGGCCGGATGGTCCGTCATGTACACGGGAGCATTCAGGACAGGAGTCAACGGAGTCTTCAGGTGCTTGAAAATAAACCATCCCACCGGCTGGTCAGCCTGTACGAATGTCTGCATCGTAACGCCGTTGGGCCAGTTCACCTCACACAAGGCACTGTTCAGGAACAGGCGCACCTGTGAAGGTGTACCCAGTTGGGCCAGCGGGAACTCGATGGCCGCTCCGGGTATTTTCGAAGGAGCTGCATTCCGGTCGTACGGATGGTCGAACTTCTGCTGCACGGGCAGGTAGTTCTTTTCGCGGATATATTGCTTCACCCAGGCAAAGCGGTAGTTGTCGCCCGAAAGGCTGTCATTGGGGCGCAAGTCCCACAGGTCTGTGCGGTCGAGCGAGAAGCGCAAGGCATCCTCTTTCTGCCAAACGAGCGTCCCCACAGTCGCATTACCCAAGGGAATCCCTTCGTCCCAACGGTCGGCCAAGGAGTCGAACACCAAATCGCTCTGGGAAGCAAGCGTTTCACACAAGTCGGAAGACGGTGCCTGACAGGCCACAAGCCCTGACAGCCCCACCGTCATCAAGAATGTTTTCACTAATCTGAATTTCATGGTCTGATTTCTATTTATTTGTTTTCCGCTATCTACATAAAGACTTTCATCAACAGGTATTCATGGTTACAACTGCAAAATTAGCAGAAATCCTCCGACAGGGAAATAGGCGACTAAAGCCTTGGATTCACTATCTTAGCTAACAAAATCGTGAGCATCATACCTCCTCGCACACCACCATATCGACACTGCGGTAGATGACGACCACCTTGTGCAGCGTGGTGGTCTTGACCGAAGTGCGGACAATGTCGCTGTCGGCATACCGGTTCACCTGCGCCTTCGCCTGCTCCAGCAGCTGGGCGATTCGTTCGTCGCTGTCGGCAGACCGGGCATACTTCAGCTCGATGATGTAGGAATGTCCCATGTCGCGGTAGTTCTCCAGTAGCGGCAGCAGGAAGATGTCGGCATAGCCACCCTGGTTGTCCAGCTCGGAGACGGGACGGTAGAACTTGCACCGGCTGGTCAGGGCCAGCGTGAAGCCGTGGACGAACGCCTCACCCTTCTGGCGGTCGCGCTGCGAGGCAAAGGTATGC
>SFDG01000062.1 GCA_004558305.1 Phocaeicola plebeius | reverse complement strand
CGGTTACCCCGACGGCTCTTTCAAGCCCGAGGGCAACATCACCCGCGCTGAGGTCACCAAGATGATCTGCGTGGCACTCAACGGCGGCAAGAACCCCGCTGTCAGCACCAACACCACCCCCACCTTCAGCGATGTGCGCAACAACGCCAACGCTGCCTGGGCTGAGGGCTACATCGAGTCCTGCGCTGCACAGGGCATCGTCTCCGGCGTCGGCGGCGGCAAATTTGCCCCCAACGGCAACGTGACCGGCGTCCAGATGGCCAAGATGCTCCTGGTCTCCCTGGGCTATAAGTCTGACCTGGAAGGCTTCACTGGTAACGCCTGGGCTACTAACGTCAACGTTCGTGCCGCTCAGAAGGGTCTGTACAAGGGCCTGGAGTCTATGGACACCAACGCCGCTCTGACCCGTGACAATGCTGCCCAGATGATCTGGAATGCACTGAAGGCTTACGAGGTCGAGTATGTCACCAACCTGGTTGCTGACAAGGACGGCAAGCTGTCCACTCAGATCACCGTTCAGGACAAGATGGACGTTCTGCACAACAAGATCACTCTTCTGCTCGACAAGTATGATGCCGATATTACTAAGAACGCTGGTACTCTGGTCGCCGTGAAGGAAGACAACAAGGGTACTTACACCATTACCATTGACGGTCAGAGAAATCCTTTCACTAAGGTTGAAAAGGATTACTCCGATCTGCTGGGCCAGAAGGTCGATCTGCTGCTGAACAAGGATGGCGAAGTCTTCGGCGTTTACGCTAACGAGGATTCTTCCGTGGTTGCCACCGGTTATGTTGGCGCTCTGGAAAAGGATGGTTCCAAGACCGATAAGATCAAGCTGAATGGCACTTCTTATAAGCTGGAGGGTGACCTCTACACTCAGAGCGCAAGCGCTATTGTCTGGACTGCAAACAATACGTCTACCTCTGCAAAGAAGAGTCTGTATGCTCTGGTTAATGAGCTGGGTGACAACACTGCAAATCCCAACTCCCTGAAAAAGAATGTGGCTGCTTCTTCCATCAAGCTGATTGACAACAACGGCGATGGTAAGATTGACACCGCTGTTTACACTCCCGTGAAGGTGGGCAAGGTCACTTCTGTGTCTAAGTCTTCCGTCACCATCAACAACGGCATCAACACCGTGAAGTTTGAGGACGCTGACGTTTACTCCGGCATTGCTAAGGATGACTACGTCATGTTCGTTGATGAGGCCAACCGTTCCGCTAAGGACAAGGACTCCATCACCAAGCTGGACGTTACCTCTGCTAAGGTCGACGGCACCCGTACCGGCGAAGCTAAGGTCAATAACAACTGGCTGAAGCTGGCCAGCAACCTGAGCGATGCTCCCACCACTGGCAACACCTATGACCTGGTTGTTGTTGGCGGCGTGATCCTGTTCTCCGAGGAGACTTCCGCTTCCTCCAAGGACATCCTGTATGTCTCCGGCACTAAGAGCTTTGACCAGTTCGCTGGTGAAAAGAATGGTACTGTTGATGCAAAGGTCTACTTCACTGATGGTACTAGCAAGACTATCACCATCTCTAAGCTGAATGGCGATAAGCTGGATAAGACGCCTGTTTATGCCACGGACGGTACAACGATTACGGGCTATACGGGCACCTATGATGACATCTCCGCCTACACTCTGTACACCTACAGTGTCCTGTCTGATGGCACCTATGACGTGAAGGTCCTGAGCAATAGCAATAAGGCTGGTTATGACAGCGTTGCCTCCGGTAGCACTAGCGTCTATTCCAAGCAGAAGATCGACGGCTATGCACCTAATGATGATGCCGTTATCTTTGTTCAGACTGGAAAAGAGACCAAGGTTCTGTCCGGTAAGCAGCTCAAGAACTGGGGCGACAGCGCATTCACTTCTACTTCTTATATCTACGCTCTGAGCGAGAAGAACGGCATTAACTATGTTACTGTGGCTGCTCTGATTAACAAGGTTGATGCTTCCGTGCCCGGCGCTACTAAGGATACCCTGTATGGTTATCTGACTTCTGATGGTTACAAGGCAGATAAGAACGGCGAGGATAAGGCTACTTACGAAGTCTGGACCAACGAGGGTGCTAAGACTCTGTATGCAGACACCACCGCTGTTGTCGATGGTGCTGTTGCTGGCGCTGTGATTTCCTACAATGTCAACGGTGATTACATCGAAAACATCAAGGTTAATAGAAACGTCGAAAAGGCATTCAGCGAAGTTGCTATCACTGGCTTTGATTACAAGGCCAAGGGCGAGCTGTCCTTCGTTGCTAACGCTGATGTTGGTACCTACAACACTAACAAGCACTACATCAACAAGGGTCTGAACCAGATCACTCTGGACGATGACTGCATCTTCATCGGCATGAACGATGCTGACAACGCTGGTGTTGAGGGTGCTACTCTGGAGCAGATTCAGCTGGCTAACGCTGGCGATCACTCCAGCAGCGCTTCCGAGACCGTTCTGACCAACGCTTATGTCGTTGTTGGCGGCGATGACAACAAGGTTATCGCAGTCATCTTCGACGCTGACCAGAACGAGCTGAACAACTCCAAGGAGCTGTATAAGACCGTTGCTGATGGTAGCGGCAAAGCTGTCGGTGATCAGTATCAGGCTTCCAGCAACCCCTAATCTTTCCCGAATCTGATTCAGGAAGATTCCCAAGTAAGAAAGAGCTTGTCTAAGCTCTAGGCAAATACCCCAGCCCTCCTGCGGATTCCCTCCAAAGGGGGGGGCTGGGGTATTTGAAATAAGGAGGATTTATTTATGGATAGTACAGATTTATCTGAATTGCTACTACACTCTACAATCCGTATTGAATGTACAAATAATCAAACGTGGTCATTAGGTACAGGTTTTTTCTTTGCTTTTTCATGCGATACTTCAAATAAGAGTATACCTGTTATCGTAACTAACAAACACGTTATAGATGGTGCTACAGATGGGAAACTAATCTTTTCTCTCTGTGACGAAGAAAAGAAATACATTCCTGGAAAAACATTTACCTACCACATTAGTGACTTTGAGGAAGCGTGGATTCCCCATCCCGATAAAAATGTAGATTTGTGTGTGCTTCCCCTCTCCAGGTTTTATGATAATCTTAAACCGGAGGATGGACATATTTACGCTATGTATTTAACGGAAGATCACCTTTTAAGTAAGCATGACTGGGATGACGTTTCTCACATTGAAGAAGTAACCATTGTTGGTTACCCTGATGGTGTATGGGATACTCAGAACCATCTTCCCTTAGTTCGTCGAGGCATCACAGCCTCATCTATTCACTATGACTTTGATGGTCAGCCAGAATTCATAGTTGATGCCGCGATTTTTCCAGGATCCAGTGGTTCTCCAATTTACCTATATAACTCAGGAATATTCCCCGCACGAGATGGGATTCTACGCGGAAATCGTTTGCGGCTTCTGGGAATTAATCGAGCAGTAAAAGTTCATTTTCTTGCGGGTGAAGTTTATGACCCAGATAATCCTAACACTAACTCTAAGAGGATTGAGCTAAAAGTCCCAAATGGACTTGGCATTGCAATTCACGCCAGAAAATTATTAGATTTCAAAGCAGTTTTTGGAATCTAAATATAGAACCCTTGCGCTAACTAGCGCAGGGGTTCTGTTATTGACTTCGGAAACCACCGGCTTAGCCAGTGGTTATGACTTGATTCGTCTTACAAAATTCATATCTTGACAGTTTCTCAAAATAAACGTATAATAACGACAGAATTGAAAAGCAATGGCTTTTGTAGGGAGTGGCGCACAGCTGTGTTCCATTCCTGATTTTTTATTCTGAAAAAACTCTTGATAATTTTGCAAAGTAAGTATATAATGTATGCACAATTGAAAAGCTACGGCTTTTGTACGGGGCGGCGCACAGGTTTGTGCTCTGCTCCTTAGTTTTTTCTATCACAAAAACCAACCACCCCGCCGCGTTTCTCACACGCTGGCGGGGTGGTTGTTTATGGTTTTACTTGTTAGGATTTCTCCACAAAAATGTGAGTTATCCACATTTCCCACAAGTTATCCACAGGTTGGCAGCTCACGGCTCCTTGGGGCGGGGCTTGGTGGAGGGCTTGCGGCCGTTGGGGTTTAATTTGGCCATGTTGCTGTGGAGGACTTTTTGGTCGCGGTGGGTGTAGATGTTGGCGGTGACGGAGATGTTCGCGTGGCCCATGAGTTCTTTGGCCACGTTGATGGGCACGCCCGCCCGCTGGAGATCCGTGCAGAAGGTGTGGCGCAGGCAGTAGGGGGTGAGATCGGGGGCCAGGGCGTGCTTGGTGATGACGCCGTCCTGGACTTTCGCGCCCATGTGCAGGTCCAAGGCGTGGGCAAAGCTGCCCCAGAGCCGCTGGAGGCTGTTGGCGCTGCGCACGCCCCCGGCCGGGGCCGGGAAGACCAGGTCGTCCGGGCGGCCCTGGGCGTCCAGAAGGCGGTCCCGCAGCTCCTGGCGCATGGGGATGTCCCGCACCCCGGCGGGGGTCTTGGGGGCCTTGACGGTCTTGGTGCCGCTTTCAATGGCCTTGTAGACGTGGATCTCGTTGCGGTCGAAGTCGATGTCCTTCCAGGAAAGCGCCGCCGTCTCGCCGGGGCGGAGGCCGGCGTAGAGGATCGTCAGGACCCACAG
Organism: Phocaeicola plebeius; assembly: GCA_004558305.1. Lineage (GTDB taxonomy): Bacteria > Bacteroidota > Bacteroidia > Bacteroidales > Bacteroidaceae > Phocaeicola > Phocaeicola plebeius_B. The sequence goes on along the minus strand of SFDG01000062.1, from coordinate 10,899 downwards.
GCCCGCCCGGTGCTCCTTGGCGAGGGCCAGGATGTGGCGGCGCTCGGCGGCGGTGATGGGCCGGTGGCTGCGCTTGGTGCTTTCGGGCAGCTGAAGCCCCTCGGCAGGGTCGAAAACGATGAGGCGGGAGCGGCGGGCCTGGCGGAACAGCTCCTGCAGGACCATGCGGAGCTTGGAGACGTGGGAGTAGGACCGCCCGGCCTGGGTGTTCAGGATGGTCTGCAGGTGCAGGTCCCGCACGTCCTGGAGCTTCTTCTGGCCGATGGCGGGGCCGATGTAGCCGTTGTACTTCTCGTCATACAGGCGCAGGCTCTTGGGCGTGATGCCGGAGGGAATTTTGTAGGTCTGCATCCACTGCTGGAACCACTGCTCCACGGTGGTCTGCCCGCTGGCGGCAAACTCCCCCCGCTTCAGGGAGACGACAAGGTCGGCCAGCTTCTCGCAGGCCTCCTGCTCCGTCTTGCCCCGGACCTCGTAGCGGCGGCTGTCCCAGGTGATCGTCTTGCGAATATACGTGTACTTTTCCATCAATAAAAAACCTCCTGTTGTAGGGATTCCTTATCCTACAACAGGAGGGGGCGGGCTGTCATGACCAGACTCGACAGTTTTCGAGTGGATTTGACGCCGGACCCGGTCCGGCTAAAGTTCGCTTGCGCTCACTCGGAGAGCAGCATGCGGTCGTTGTCGATCTTGAATTTTTCCAGCAGGTCGCGGACGGTGAGATTCTTTTTCTCCTCGCCGCGGATGTCCACCACGACCTTGCCGGCGTCCATCATGATCAGGCGGTTACCGTATTGAATCGCGTGCTTCATGTTGTGGGTGACCATGAGGGTGGTGAGCTTGTCGCGGGCCACGATCTCCTCGGTGATCTGGAGGACTTTGTCGGCTGTCTTGGGGTCCAGGGCGGCGGTGTGCTCGTCCAGCAGGAGCAGGCGGGGCTTTTTCAGGGTGGCCATGAGCAGGGTCAGGGCCTGGCGCTGGCCGCCGGAGAGCAGGCCGACTTTGCTGGTCATGCGGTCCTCCAGCCCCAGGCCCAGGGCCGCCAGCTGCTTACGGAACTTCTCCCGCTCCTGGGCGGTGATGCCGGGGCGCAGGGTGCGGCGCTGGCCGCGGCGGTTGGCCAGGGCGAGGTTTTCTTCGATGCCCATCGTGGCGGCGGTACCCATCATGGGGTCCTGGAAAACGCGGCCGAGATACTTGGCGCGTTTGTGCTCCGGCAGGCGGGTGATGTCCACGCCGTCCAGAAGAATACTGCCCTGGTCGGCCGGGAAAACGCCGGCGATCAGGTTCAGGGTGGTGGATTTGCCGGCACCGTTGCCGCCGATGATGGTGACGAAATCGCCGTCCTCCAGGGTCAGGTCCAGGCCGTCGATGGCGCGTTTCTCGTTGACGGTCCCGGCATTAAACGTCTTATAAAGATTTTTCAGTTCAAGCATGGGGCGCCTCCTTTGCGGCTGCGGGCTTCACTTTGCTCCGGGTGTGCTTGCTCTTCCAGTAGGGCACGGCCAGGAACACGGCCACCACCAGGGCGGAGAAGAGCTTCAAGTCGTTGCTGTTCAGGCCCATGGTCAGGACGATCTGGATGACGACGTAATAGATGACGGCACCGATGGACACGGAGACGAGCTTCAGCGCAAAGTTGCGGAAGATGCGGGAGAAGATGACGTCGCCGATGATGACGGCGGCCAGGCCGATGACGATGGCACCACGGCCGGCGTTGACATCGGCGAAGCCCTGGTACTGGGTGTACAGGGCGCTGGAGAGGGCCACGATGCCGTTGGAGAGCATCAGGCCCAGCACTTTATTCCGGTCCACGTTGATGCCCTGGGCGCGGCTCATGTTGGGGTTGGCACCGGTGGCCCGGATGCCGCTGCCGACCTCGGTCCCGAAGAACCAGTAGAGCAGGGCGATGACCACGGCGGTGAAGATCAGGGTCACAAGAATGGGGTTTTCAAAGCTGAGCTTCTTCACGTTCCGCAGGGAGACGAGCAGGTCATACTTGTCGGGGTTGATGGCCTGGTTGGCCTTGCCGCCCATGATGCGCAGGTTCATGGAGAAGAGCGCCAGCTGGGTCAGAATACCGGCCAGGATCGCGGGGATGCCCATGACCGTGTGGAACAGGCCGGTGACGGCCCCGGCGATCATGCCCGCGATGAACGCGCAGAGCATGGCCACCCAGACGTTGACCCCGTGGGTCATGAGGATGATGCAGACCGCGCCGCCGGTACACATGGTGCCGTCGACGGTCAGATCGGCCAGATCCAGCACTTTGAACGTGATGTACACGCCAATGGCCATCAGGCCCCAGATCAGGCCCTGGGCCAGCGCCCCCGGAAGGGCGTTGAGCAGAGAGGGGAAAAAGTTCACGGTGGATTCCTCCTGTTTTCTTTCTTCTAAATCTCAAACAGACGCAAAGGGCGGGAAAGGAGTTTCCCTTCCCGCCCGTGGTTTTTACGAGGGGCCGCCTGAGTTTCATCAGGCTAAATCAAATCCAGATCAGGCCTCAATGGCGGTGTACCCGTCGGGCGGGGTGATGCCCAGCTCCTGGCAGATGTCCGCGTTGTACATCTTGGTGGTGTCGGGGGCATACTTGATCTCCATGGTGGCGGGGTCTTCGCCCTTGACCAGGATGTTGTAAGCCATCTCACCGGTGACCTCACCCAGCTGGTGATAGTCGATGGACAGGGTGGCCACGCCGCAGCCGGAGCAGATGCCCTGCTCACCGGCGACCACGGGGGTCTTGGCGGGCACGACCACGTTGCGGATGGCCTCGGTGCAGGAGGCGGCGGTGTTGTCGGTGGGGATATAGATCACGTCGCTGGCAGCGCAGGCAGAGGTGGTGACGGAAGCGACATCGTTGGAGTCGGCAAAGGCAAACTCCTCACAGGTGTAGCCCTTCTCTTCCAGCATGGGCTTGATCGTGTCGATCTGGTACTTGGAGTTCGGCTCGGCGGAGCAGTAGAGCAGACCCACGGTCTTGGCGTCGGGGAAGAGCTCATTGAGCATGGCGGCCTGCTGGTCCAGGGGGGCCAGGTCGGCGGTGCCGGAGATGTTGGTGCCGGTGGTGCCGGTCCAGTCGTCGATGCCCAGTGCCGTGCCATAGTCGGTGACGGCAGTGCCCAGGATCGGGATGTCCGTCGTACCGGCCTGGGCGGCCTGGAGGGAAGCCGTGGCGTTGGCCAGGATCAGGTCCACGCCGGAGGACACGAAGCCATTGATGATGGAAGCGCAGTTGGCAGACTCGCCGGAGGCGTTCTTCACGTCAAACGTAACGGTGCCGCCGTCGGCCTCGATCAATTCCGTCAGCTTGTCCTGGAAGCCCTGGGTGGCGGCGTCCAGCGCGGCGTGCTGCACCAGCTGGCAGACGCCCACGGTGTAGGAGCCGGCGGCGCTATCGCCGTTTGCCTCGCCGTCAGCGGCGGGTGCGTCAGTGGAAGTGTTGCCGCCGCAGGCGGTCAGGCCCACGGCCATGACACCAGCCAGCAGGGCTGCAAGCAGTTTCTTTTTCATGTTGGATAACCCTCTTTCAAGATATAGGAGAGGGTGGTTTTCCCCCTCTCAAATTCAGTGGTACCATCGTAGCACTTTAAAGCATTGCAGTCAAGAGGAAAAACGCCTTTTTTGATGAAAAGATAAGAAAAAAGTGATGCTAGTGGTTTTTATAGGAGTTCTTTGGTTTTCCGTGCCAGATAGAGCGGCAGGTTGGTGATCTCCCCGTCCTTCCGGTAGCCGCGCTCGGAGAAGCGCAGGGCGTGGGCGGGGTGTTTGGCTGCGATGTAGCGCTTGAAGGACGGCGCGGACTTATCCTCTCCGCCCTTGGCCTCCACGGGGATGATCTCTGTCCCGTTTTGCAGCACGAAGTCGATCTCGTTGCCCTGGCTGGCGTAGTACCGCGGAGCCACCGGGAACTGCCCCCGGAGCTGCTGCAAGACGTAGTTTTCCGTCAGTGGGCCTTTGAACTGGAAGTTGTTCCGCAGCAAGATCGCGCCGTTGTCAATGCCCGCCATGTGCTTGAGCAGGCCCGTGTCGAACAGGAAGAGCTTGAAATAGTCCAGTTTATCAAAGGCCGTCAGGGGGTGCTCCATCTTTGACACATTATAAACACGGTTTACCATTCCCGCCGACACCAGCCACTCGATGGCTTCCTCAAAATCTCTGGCCCGGCCGCCGCTCCGCACGGCCCCGTACATAAACTTTTCGTTGGGTTTGGCCAGCTGGGACACGATGCTCCGAAAGACCATCAAGATCCGCCCGCTGTTTACCTTCCCGTTGTGTTTGGAGAAATCGTTCTCGTAGATCTCGATCAGTTCCCTCTGGATCTGGTCGATCCGGGCCGGGTCCCGGTATTTCTCCCAGGACGCCACGCACTCCGGCATCCCGCCGATGATGAGATAGTTGTGGTAGGCATCCAGCAGCCGCTTGTGAAAGATCTCCTCGATGACCTGCCCCTTCTCGATGCGCTCATAATACCGGAACAAGCTCTCGTCCGTGGCCTCCAAAAATTCATCAAAGGTCAATGGCTGAATTTCCAGCAGGTTCACCATCCCCACCGGATAGGACTTCGGCTGGGCCAGCAGCGTCCCCAGCAGACTCCCCGCCGCGATTACATGGTACTCGTTGGCCTTCTCCTTAAAATACTTCAGCGCATTCAGCGCCTCCGGGCACTCCTGCACCTCATCAAAAATGATCAGCGTCGTCTCCGGCTCGATCTTCTCCCCAGCCACCAACGATAGCAATTCAATAATTCTCTGCGGGTTCTTGTTGTGCGCAAAAATAGACTTCAACGCATCCTCTTCGTCGAAGTTAAAATAAACATACCCCGCATAGGCCTCCCGCCCGAATTCCTTCATCAGCCAGGTCTTCCCCACCTGCCGCGCCCCCTTGAGCACCAAGGGCTTGCGCTCCTCGTCGGCTTTCCAGCGGAGCAGGTCCTGCATGGCATTTCGTTTCATCTCGTTCACCGCCTGTATTCAGATGAACTTAGTATTGCACATTTTTTGTGCAGTTTCAAGGCAAGAAAAACACATTTTTTGTGGTTTTTTCGCGCTGATTCACACATTTTTTGTGGGATCAGTGTACAGCAAAACCCCCAGGGACGAATCCCTGGGGGCCTTGCATTTAGATATCATTCCCAGATTGCTCAAGGAAAATCAATGTGTTCGTCACAGACAGATTAGCGGTTCCAATTCATGTTGTTCTGAACATCAACAACAATAACAGTGATGTTGTCGTTTTCGCCCTCTTCGACGTAAACGGTAACGTTGTTATCGTTGTTAGCGCTGTCACCATTGAAGTGAGGAGCCAGCTGAATCTCACCGCTCTTCTCGCCAGTACCCTTCTCGGAGTCAACATACAGAACAACAGTGTCCTTGCTGTCGATCTTGGAATTGCCATTGGTCAGGTTAGTAATAGAAGCAGCAGAGAAGGTGATCTCGCCGGAGCCTGCATCATAAGTCTCGACCTGAGTGGTGGTGCCAGTGTAGGTGGTGATATCAACCGTACCCTCACCGTCGGCAGAATACTCAAAAATCTGACCCTTGGAGATGGTCTTAGTGCCCTCATACTTGTAAGTAGCTTCTTCAGTACCGTTCCAAGCCTTGACCATAGTATAGGTGGTGCCGTCAATCTTCTCGGAGTAGGAGCTATCCAGAGCCACAGCGAAGGTCTTGTCAGAGCCGCCAGGGACGTTGGCGCTACCCAGGTCCACATAAGCAACACCTGCATACTGAGAATTCTTGTCCAGCTTGCTCAGAGCAGTCACACCAACGTGAGTTCTCTTATCCCAGCCCTTAACAGTCTTACCGGTAAGAACCTTATAGTCACCACTCTTGTAACGAACGAAAACAACAGCGGTGTCGTTCAGATAAGCCTTATTAACAGTAGGCGTAGTAGTCAGAGAGGACTTAACTGTAAAGGTAGCAGAGATGCTGCCGTCAATCGTAGCGCCGCCAGTAGTCGTGCCAGAAGAAGTAGTAGGAGTTGCACTGATCAGATTCTGATAGCCTGCATATTCACCAGTTGTATCACCAACAGGAGTAACAGTGTAGACATCCTTGGAGATATCATAGGTGCACAGGGTGTTAGCATAGTTATTGTTATTGGGAGTCAGTGCGTTGCCGTTGCCGTCCTTCTTCTCAACATCAACAACCTTATCGGTGCCATCAGCCAGAATCAGACGAGCCTGATAATACTTAGAGCCAACCGTGCTGCTGTTGCCCAGGGCAACAATCAGAGCAACATCGGAAGTGCCAGCAGTGATGGTGTCCACATCATAGATGTAGCCATTCACCAGAACCAGCTTGACAGAAGCGCTCATGCGCAGGTCAGCGTCACCAGTAGTAGCAACGCTGGTGCTGTACCAGGTGCCGTCAATAGCGACTTTATTTACCTCGCTGCTAGAATTGGTCTTAGTAGAGGTGATCTTGCCCTCGACCACAGTAGCCTTGTCCAGACGGCCCTTGTCGTTGGCATAATTGCCAGCGGCAGAGATGATAGCATAATCATCCTTCTTCAGCTTGCTGTCCAGGACATAGTCATCGTCAGAATACTTGGTGCCAGCGGTGATGTAGTCAGAGCCAACATAAGTGACCTGCTTCACGGTGTAGGTGGTGACTTCCAGAATGGAGTAGTTGGTGGTACCGTCGGTAGCCAGCAGCTTCACAGTGGAACCCTTGTCGTTGGTTGCAGTGCCTTCAGCGTTCAGAGCGATCCACTCATCAATGCTTGCAGTACGAGCAGTGCCACTTACCTTAACTGCCTCAGCTGCCTTAGAAGTTGTGGCAGTTACATTACCGTTGTCATCGACAGTCTTAACATACTGAATGTCACCATTGACATAGACAGACTGAGTCTTGGCCAGGCTGTACTTGGTGCCGTTCAACTTAGCCTTGGTGCCATCCATCTTCAGGTCAGCCAGCAGGCCAGTCTGAGTGGTGTTCTTGCTGGTAGCATACACGCCGTAGACAACAGCATCCTTGCCGTTCTTGCTGGGCTTGACCAGAACGCGGACGTTCTGATACTTCAGAGCGGAGTAGTCGTTGGTAACATCAGTGTAGGTAACGTAGGGAGTATCTCCATCCTTACCAGTGTAATCAGCGTAAGCCTTACCCTTGTACATGGGATTATCAACGGTAATGCTGTAAGTATCCTTGCCATTATCCTGAGTCACATCGGACAGAGTACCAGTGATAGCCTTAGCTTCGTACTTGTCTTCCAGCAAGGTAATCTTATCATCGTTGTCGCCAACAACCTTATCCTGAACAGTGATCTGAGTGGACAGCTTGCCGTCCTTGTCAGCGACCAGGTTGGTTTTGTACTCGACTTCGTAAGCGTTCAGAGCATTCCAGACCATCTGAGCAGCGTTATCACGGGTGATGGCTGCGGAGGGGTCGATGGACTCCAGTCCCTCGTACAGGCCCTTTGCGGAAGCCACAGTGTTGACGTTGGTTGCCCAAGCGTTGCCGGTGAAGCCCTCGTTCTCGGACTTGTAGCCCAGGGAGACGAGCAGCATCTTGGCCAGCTGAGTACCAGTCACGTTGCCAGCAGGAGCGAACTTGCCGCCACCGACACCGGAGACAATGCCCTGGGAAGCGCAGGACTCGATGTACTTCTCAGCCCAAGCGGAGTTGGCATTGGTGCGCACATCGGAGAAAGTGGGGGTGGCGTTGGTAGCCAGGTTGGGCTCCGCCCCGGCCCCTACGACCATGACGGACAGCATCATAGCCACGCAGAGAACCAGGGACAGAACCTTCTTCAGGTTCACTTTCTTTATTTTTCAGGATGTCAGTTAAAATTTACCACCAAATTTCCCACCACTAAAATTGCGCATTTCCGCGAAGAATTCCGCTGTCGAGGCTGTCCAGGCGAGAAATATTCTGGTGCAAAATAGACAAATTTCTGTGCGTGTAAATATCGGCGGTCACTGCGATGCTGCTGTGCCCCATCAGTTCTTTCGCAATGTTAATGGCAACGCCCGCTCGTTGTAGATCAGTACAAAAGGTATGCCGCAAACAGTATAGCGTGAGATCGGGAGCGATCGCATGATGTACGATTTTCCCATCTTGTTCCTCTGCCCCCATGTGAAGGTCTAATTCCTTGGCGAAAGAATTCCATAGTTTCCATACGCTGGTCGGACTGCGTATCGTGCCTTTTCTTGTGGGAAAGAGCAAAGAAAAAGGATCACCTCGAACGTTCCACAATAGCTGTCTGAGATCTTTCCGCATAGGAATATCTCGAATCCCTGCGGGGGTCTTTGGAGTTTTGATTGTGCTGGTCCCACTTTCTATGGCTTTATACACATGAATTTCATTTCGGTCGAAGTCTATGTCTTTCCATTGCAATGCAGCGGCTTCTCCTGGTCGAAGACCTGTATATAAAATTAAGAGAACCCACAACCCAGAAGGATGATACGATGCAACTTCTAAGATGTGGGTTCTCTCTTCGTCTGTGATAGAACGATGGGATCTCTTCTCGTTCTTGGGCAGCTTCAATCCATCGGATGGGTCAAAGGCAATCAGCCTGGAACGGTAGGCTTGATGGAACATCTCTTGCATGACCATCCTGAGCTTGGTTACATGGGAAAAGGACATGCCTCTCTGGTCGTTCAAAATGGATTGCAGATGAATATCCCGTACATCTCGTAGTCTCATGTATCCAATGGCAGGACCGATATATTTTCCGTATTTCTCATCATATAGCTTCAGACTTTTCCGAGTCAGGTCAGAAGGAACCTTGTAAACTCGCTTCCACTCTTGGTACCAGATTTCTACCAGAGTATCACCACTACGAATCTGCCGCCCCTCCCGAAGGGCTGATAACAGCTCGGATAGGTTCTCAAGGGCTTCTGCTTCGGTCCTCCCCCGTACTTCGTAGCGTTTACCACCCCAACGAATTGTTTTTCTTACATAGTGATACTCAGCCATTGCTCACCGCCCTCTCTGCTTCCTGGACTTTGCGGTAAAATGTGGTCTTGCTCATATTGAGTCGGTCCATTGCTTCCACGGCTTTGATCTCACCGCTTCGCCATTGCAGCAGCGTCTGTGCAAAGTCAGGGTTCTGGATGGGCTTTCTGCCTTTATAAGATCCTTGCGTTTTGGCTATGGCGATGCCTTCTCGTTGCCGCTGGAGAATATATTCCCGTTCCAACTCAGCCACAGCACCGAAGATGGTCAGCATGAACTTTCCCGTGGGTGTCGTTGTATCGATAGATTCCTTCTGGGAGATGAACTCAACTCCCTTGGCTGTCAGCTGTTCTACTAGCTCTAACAGGTCCTTTGTGTTTCTGGCAAAGCGGCTGATGGATTCCACGATCACCACGTCGCCTTTCCGAACAAACTCCAACATGGTCTGCAACTCAGGCCGGTTCCGGTTCTTTCCACTGAACTTATCAATGTACACCTGGTCCACGCCCAACTGCTTCATCAGGACCTCTTGGCGTATGGTGTTCTGGTCTTGGGTGCTGACTCGAATGTATCCAATTTTCACATCATATCCCTCCCTTGTCCCAATAGGGTCCCTGTGCCGAGCGGGACGTTCCAAAATACGCGCAGGGACCCTATCGGGATGGTTTTACAGCGTTCCAATAGGGTGAACCCTAATGGGACGTTTCACAGTTCCCCGCAGTAGAGGAACTCCTCGATCTCGTCCAGGCTGAATCCCTCTGCCAAGCAGTTATCGATCCATTTACCATCGTAGCCACACCAAGAAGCAGTAGTTTTCAGTTCCTCCAGATAGGCTTCGTCTTCATCAGAAGTGCGGCTCACCATTTTGGGTTGGAAATAGGAGGCCCAGGAGAAGAGGAATTGTTCCACAGAGAACCGCTCACGCTTCTGTCTGCCGTGAGAGTCAATACGGAGAATATCTCCACAAGACAACTCCACTAGCTCAGGAGTGCCAGGGAGGTTCAGCAAGATCAAGGCTTTGCCAAGAATCCGTTCCGTAGAGGCATAGAGATACAGCCCTTTTTTCGGATAATGAACCAGGCAAAAGGGATTGTCCCCCTTGACGATGTAGAGATTGTTTTTCCGATCCAACACCGTAAAACAGAAAGAACCCTCAACCTCTTCGGCCATGTGACGCAGGCTGTTGAAGTTGAGGGCTTCCATTTGCTCGATGAGTTGGACTGCAACATAGCTGTCCGTCTCGATGTTGGTAGCAGGGAGTTTTAAGGTCTTGCGAAGCAGACGGTCATTGTAGAGTGCCCCGTTATGAGCCAGCGCAAAGGGCATCCCTTGGGCGTTCCCAGCGAACGGATGATTATTTTGGAGTTTTAAGGCCGACCCCTGAGTAGTCATACGGGTATGGCCCATCACGACGGCTGAATCCCTGGGGACCCTAAAGTTCAGGGTATGAGCGGATCCAGGGTGCTTGTCGATGTGGAGTGTGCCTCCAGAGTTATAAGCGATCCCGGCAGCATCGGTTCCTCGTTCCTCACTGAGTCTGCCAGGGTCCGAATGATTCTGGTCTTCTGGCGGCGGGATAAGGTGTGTTTGTAGTCGATCATTCCAAACAGGCAGCACATTTCAAAAATCCTCCTCGAAGTTGATGGCATCGTTGACGTACAAGCGGCGTTCTTTCAGATATTGGATGAGTTCCGGCTGCTGGCAGCTGGCGGCGAAGGTGGTCCAGGATAAGTTCTGCATTTGCTGGTCGGTCAGGGTGATGGCCAGGTCACAGAGCAGGTCGATGAACTGGAGCGTAGCGATCAGGGTGTTGTATTTCAGCGTCCCGCGGAAGATGCGGAACTCGATCGTCGCTCTGTTTTGCAGGTTGATGGAGGAGTAACGTCCTTTGCTGTATCCCTTCTTGGCGTGATCCAAAATCTCTTTGGGCCGGTCCTTGTAACCGTACCGAACGGCCCATTGCTCCATCTGGTAGGCGGTGCGTCGACTGAATTTGAGC
>SFDG01000161.1 GCA_004558305.1 Phocaeicola plebeius | reverse complement strand
GCCGGTATCGGCGGATGGCTCGGATGGTTCCTGGGAGGATGTGACGGCTTGCTTTACGCGCTTTTGGCTTTCGTAGTCATCGACTACATCACCGGCATCGTGTGTGCCGTGGTGGACAAGAAGCTGTCCAGCGAAGTCGGCTTCAAGGGCATTTTCAAAAAGGTGCTCATCTTCGCCCTGGTCGGCATCGGGCATATTCTCGACACCCGCGTCATCGGCAGCGGCTCGGCAACGGGCACTGCAGGCAAGGAGGCACAAGGTATGAGCAGAACAGCAGCACGGTCGGTCACCGTCATTCCGCCGACCATCAATCCGTTGACACACCTTTCCAAGGTGGCAATACAAAAGCGGCGGGTCGCAGGATACGCAAGAGTGTCCACAGACAGCGATGAGCAGTTCACCAGCTACGAGGCGCAGGTGGATTACTACACGCAATACATCAAACGCAATCCCGAATGGGAGTTTGTTAAGGTTTACACCGACGAGGGCATTTCCGGCACGAACACCAAGCATCGCATCGGCTTTAATGAAATGATCGCCGATGCCATGTCCGGTAAAATCGACCTCATCGTCACAAAGTCGGTCAGCCGCTTCGCCCGAAACACGGTTGACAGCCTGGTTACCATCCGCAAACTGAAAGAAAAAGGCGTAGAAGTCTACTTCGAAAAAGAGAACATCTACACCTTTGACGGCAAGGGCGAACTGCTGCTCACCATCATGTCGAGCTTGGCACAGGAAGAAAGCCGCTCCATTTCGGAGAACGTGACCTGGGGACAACGGAAGCGGTTTGCGGATGGAAAGGTCAACCTCCCATACAAGCAATTCCTCGGTTACCGCAAAGGCGCAGACGGTTTTCCAGAAGTCGTTCCGGAGGAGGCAATCGTTGTCCGCCGGATTTATACTCGATTCATGGAGGGGTTGACGCCGGGAGCCATTGCAAAGGAACTGACAGCAGATGGGATTCCGACTCCATCGAGAAAACAACGCTGGCAGACCAGTACAGTGGAAAGCATCCTTCAAAACGAGAAATACAAAGGTGCTGCACTCCTTCAGAAATGCTTCACGGTCGATTTCCTCACGAAAAAGAGGAAGGTCAATGAGGGCGAGGTGCCGCAGTATTATGTGGAACACAGCCATGAGCCGATCATTACGCCGGAAGAGTTCGATAAAGTTCATACGGAGCTTGCGCGGCGTAAGAGGATAAGCCGTCAGTACAGCGGAAAGAGCATTTTTTCTTCCCGCATCGTCTGCGGGGACTGCGGTTCCTACTTCGGCTCGAAAGTCTGAAACTCGACCTCAAAATACCGCAGGGTCATCTGGCAATGCAACGGCAAATTCAAGGGCGAGCACAAATGCGAAACGCCGCATCTGGACGAGGAAACCATTAAAGCGCGATTCGTGGCCGCCCTTAACGCTATCATCGAAAGCAAAGACAACATCCTTGAGGATTGCCGATTGATGCAAGCCACCCTGACAGACTGTACAGGCATTGATACAGAAATCGAGACCCTGCTTGAGGAGATCGAGTTTGTGACCGAACTGACAAAACACTGCATTGCGGAGAATTCGCAGACGGCACAGAACCGGGAAGAATACTCCGCCCGGTACAATGGGTTTGTGGAGCGGTACGAAAAAGCCAAAGCACAGCTTGAACAGCTCCGCACTACAAAGGCTGCACGGGAAGCCCAGGCAGAAGCCATCGGAGCGTTTATGTTTGAGGTGCAGGAATTAGATACCATTACCGAGTTTGACGAAAAGCTCTGGTTGACCACTATTGACACAGTGACCGTTCACGCCGACGGACGAATGACCTTCAAATTCCAGGGTGGTAAAACGCTCACTTCTTATTGACAATTCTCTAATCACGTTGTATAATCGGTATATACCGAAAACAAAAGGAGAAAGGCGTCTATGCCAAGACCGCCACGGTGTCGTCGGATTTGTGGCGTACCACAAGTTGATACCTTCTGCCCCAACGGGTGCGAGGATACCGAGCCGATCCTGCTGACGCTGGACGAGTACGAGGTCATTCGGTTGGTTGACTTGGAGCAGCAAACCCACGAGCAGTGTGCCGCGCAAATGGATA
>SFDG01000004.1 GCA_004558305.1 Phocaeicola plebeius | reverse complement strand
ATGACTGGGAGAAGTGAGGATATGATACGTTTCTGTGTTCCTCATTTAGTAAAGGCAAACGAGTATAATTCTGAATTATTGTCGGAAGCTATCAATGAGACAAACAGGAGCGTGAAATTCATCAAGGCAGTCAGACAGGACTGTGGTAGTGTTTCCTTGGATTATGACCACAAAACGACCTCAGATGAATCGGCAGATACTATTGTCCCTCATATCATCAATGCCTTGGATTTTGCCTCAGCTTACTTTCTTAATAAATTAGGAAAGAGTAAAACTCCATAAATCAGTGGTTACATTTGATAACTATGATTCATAAAAAGATAAAGAAACGTTAATGCAAATTTAGAAGGTGCGCCCGATGACCTATTAGGGTATAAGACAATGAAGAAGATGTTTTTTGTTTTTGCAGCTTTGATTGCGATGATTATCTCAGTAACTATGTATGCCAATTCACACAAGGACTATTGTGCTGTTCATAATTATGATATTATAAAGGAATAGATTCTTTCTTTGCTGCCGTTATTGCTGAAAAATGGGAAGTATTTACAGTTTGCACCTCCATTCATCTATTATTGTATATGATAAGAAAAATAGTAATGAATCGGTACCGCTTGTATTTTTGATAAAAAACGCTTGCATTGTGTGATTTATATGCAAAGGTTTTGTTTTTAAAGATAAATGCATTACTTTTATGACATAAATTTAACGCAATAGGTATATGGGTAAGATAAACAAGTCAGACTAAAAGTTGAAATTCTGCTATAAGTTCCCTCATCCGAGCGTGACGACCGACGAAACTTCTACAACAAGATGAAACGGTTGAAATGCTTGAACAAATGGATGAAACTGATAATCCGGCGCAGAAGAAAGAAGTTTTCCTTTTTCGCTTCAACAAGGCGAAATATGAGCAGCTGAAACAAAAGGAATTTAAATTAGAGTTTTAAATCATAATAGATATTTATGTATGACAGAAAATTTACCCCCGAAAGGATTTCGGAATTGAAAGAGAATGAGATATTTGTCTTTGGCAGCAATTTGGCTGGTGCCCATGGTGGCGGTGCGGCGCGGTTGGCTTACGAGCGGTTTGGTGCCGTATGGGGAGCAGGTGTTGGTCTGCATGGCCAGACATACGCTATTCCCACCATGCAGGGTGGAGTGGAAACCATCAAACCCTACGTGGATATGTTCATCCGCTTTGCCAAAGAGCATACCCGACTCACGTTCCTCGTTACGCGAATAGGTTGCGGTATCGCAGGATTCCGTGATGAAGTGATTGCTCCACTCTTTAAGGATGCCATTGATGTGAACAATATCATACTTCCGAAGGAGTTCGTTGAAAACATATCCCCGTATAGCGGTTATTATCTTGAACGATTCTTGACTGCGCATAAATACAACTACGAGAATGCCTTGCGGGAAATTACAGAGGGCCGCAAACGCACTCACTGGATATGGTTTATCTTTCCGCAGTTGGCTGTTTTGGGGCACAGTACCAATGCCAAGTATTATGGCATCAGCGGGTATGACGAGGCAAAGGCCTACCTTGAACATCCCATATTGGGTACAAGGCTGAGGAAGATAACAATGGAACTTCTACAACATCGTGGAGTGTCGGTGATAGATATTTTCGGTGATATCGATGCCGTAAAGGTTCGCTCCTGTATGACACTCTTCAATGTTGTCTCGCCAGATGACATATTCCAAAAAGTGCTGGATGCATTCTATGGAGGAAGGTATGATAAGAAGACATTGGATTGCATGTGACAGATGTAGGGTTACTATTGCCTCTATACTTTCATAAACGTAATAATAATATAATGTAAAGATATGGACAATAATAAATTGGTTCATCCGACATTTCGGGTGATAGATTAACAGAGATATTGTAAAAAGGAAGAAAACTGCCGTCTTTTTTGTATATTTGAATCACCACAACCAAATGTACAATGATGAACAGCAGTTTTCTATATCATGCATAGGGTCTATATGACCATAAGTGCTCAGGAATTGAGTACAAAGGTAATACAATTATCTTACATATTGAGACAAAAACGCCAAAGAAAACATGTCCTCAGTGCGGTTCAAGGCATTTGGTCAAGAACGGCTACCGCAAGAAAGTGAAAGATGTTGACTGGAAAGGAAAGGGAGAAGAGTTGCTGGAGAAGATAAAGCCATACGCTCAGTCCGTAGGGCGTACCACGGCAAAACCTTTGTTGCAGTTCTACTACGTGATGGTGGACGAATCTACTGCGGCCAGGATATCTAACCTCCAAACAAATCATCCATAGTCACCTCATTCTGAACCATGTTCCAGTATTCATTATGTGATATTCCGAAGGTGGTGAGCAGGGTGAGATGGAGGGAGCATCGTGTGGAAGTGGCATTGCGGAATGACTCCATCTTGTTTAGCAGACTCTCTGCGTAAGCCTTGTCAATGGTGAATGGAGAATTGGCAAACTTCATCTCGCAGATGTTTATGACATTATCACCTCGGGATATGAGGAGGTCAATCTGTGCATTTGCGTTCCTCCACGAACACACGTTCGACACAATGCCGGAAATGCCGAGGGCGTGCTTCACTTGTTTGATATGTTGCAGGCATACCCGCTCGAAGGCGAATCCCTTCCAGGCGTTATGCTCGCTCGACAGCCATGTGTGCGACCAATAAGCCTCGTCGCTGAACGCATTCTTCAGGATACAATGATAATAGAATATTGTATAGTTGTCAATCAACTGAAACAACATGCCTTGGCTTTCCTTGCCGTAGGCGACATAACTGCGTATAAATCCATATTCCTCGAGTTCGTCGAGCACTTGGGTGAAGGTGCCGCCGTCTGTGAGTTGGGTATGCTTAAGAATTTCATCGCGTGTCAATCCGGTCTTACGTTTGGTGAGGGCTTTGATGACTTCAATATAATTGTCAGGACGAGTAAAAAGGATGTGATAGAGAGCCTGGAACTCGTCCTTGAGTTGGGCGTCTTCTGCAAAGAACAGTTGGTCGATGTTCTGACTGACACTGAGTCCACGCCGCACGAAACTCCAGTAATATGGAATTCCGCCGAGAATCATATACAACTCCAGAATATCCTTGCGCACCATAGGCATGGAGGCTGCCTTGACGTATGCCTCGCATTCATTGAGGGTGAATGGATTGACCTTTATCTTTTCGGTGATGCGTCCTCGCAATCCTCCTTTGTCCTTGAGCATCTTGCGTGTTATCCACGATGTGGCACTCCCGCACACGATCAGTACGATGTCTTTGGTTGCCCTCGAAGTGGCCCATCCGTTCCAGAAATGCTCGAGAGCACTCATCATATTCGACTTTGGTGTATCCATCCAGGGCAGTTCGTCAATAAAGATTATTTTCTTCCCCACAGGTGCACTGTCAATCAACTGCTTCAATAGGTCGAAAGCCTCAAACCATGTCTTGGGAATGGCACATCTCATGCCGGCTTCGGACAAGGAGTCGCGGAATGCCCGCAGTTGGTCGCGCAGTTTGCCATGGGCCACACCCGTATGCTGGAAGGTGAAATGGTAGTGGAATGTCTCGCGCACAAGATATGTCTTACCCACTCTTCGTCTTCCATAAACCACACAAAACTGTGATTCTTCGCTTGTCATTAACGTCAACAGCGTCTTCTGTTCGTTCTTTCTACCTATTAGCATGCCGACTTTCTTTTAATCCGCTGCAAATATAATAAAAAAGTATCTATTTTCAGCGGAAACTATTTTAAAAAAGCATATTTCCGCTGGAAATAGACGTTTTTTTATATTGTTCAATGATATTCTCATATCTGAAATATACAAAAAACATGTGTTTAGTAAATTATTGACTCTTGTAGACGATAGGAATATTAGTGTTTTGCACTCTATATCTATGAACGACATATAGAATATATAGCTATGAGCAAGGAAAAGAATGAAAGATTGGTATCAGCTCTCAATCATGCAGTCCATTAATATGAAACAAAAGATTTTTTGGCTGGATTTGGTAGTTTGTTCTTTATGGATGCTGATTACATTGGCAAACTGAATCTTCATTCTGGTGAGTTTGCAACCGGCTCTATTGTGCGTTGTGGTGACGATAGAAAATTGGCTATCTTGTGTAGATCTTACGCGAAAAAGTTTTGTGATTCAAAATATACACATTACTTTTATGGCGTAATTTTAACGCATCAAATATATGGATAAGATAAACAAGACAGACGAAGAGTTGAAATACTGCTATAAGTACCCTCATCCAAGTGTAACGACCGACTGTGTCATCTTCGGATTTGACGGTTCAAAGTTGAGAGTTCTTTTAGTGCAGCGAGGCATCGAACCTTACAAAGGGCGATGGGCTTTCCCTGGCGGATTCATGAAGATGGACGAGAGTGCCGAGGAGGGTGCGCTGCGTGAGTTGCAGGAAGAGACAGGATTGGAGGGAGCGTATATCCGTCAGTTCCATACCTTCACTGCTCCACAGCGTGATCCTCGTGAGCGTGTCATCACCATTGCCTACTATGCTTTGGTGAGGATGCAAGAAGTGAAGGGTGGCGATGATGCTGCCGATGCGCGATGGTTTGCTTTGGACGAAGTGCCGCAGTTGGCTTTCGACCACGACCAGATACTCCGAAAAGCTGAACAGGCATTGCGTCAGCAGATACATTTCGAACCCATTGGCTTCGAACTGCTTTCTGAAGAGTTCACCATCAAGGAACTGCAGAACCTCTATGAGGCCATACTGGATGTGCGATTCGACCGACGTAACTTCTACAACAAGATGAAGCGGCTGGAAATGCTGGAACAAATGGATGAGACGGTTAATCCGTCGCAGAAGAAAGAAGCCTTCCTCTTCCGCTTCAACAAGGCAAAATATGAGGAGTTGAAGCAAAAGGGATTTAGATTGGAGTTTTAAAATATACACTATTATGTTAGGAGCAATAATCGGCGACATCGTGGGCAGTACCCGCGAGTGGCACAACATAAAGACAGAGGATTTTGAACTGGTTCCCAGGGGAAGTAGGTTTACGGACGACACGGTGATGACACTTGCCGTGGCAGAATGGCTGATGACCGACCCGGAGCATCAACCCGAGACCTTGGTAGCATGTATGCAGCGCTTGGGAAGGAAATATCCCAATGCTGGCTACGGAAAGATGTTCTGGAAGTGGCTGATGAGTGACCATCCCCAGCCCTATAACAGTTTTGGCAATGGTTCTGCCATGAGGGTAAGCCCTGTGGGACTATATGCCAATTCGCTGGAAGAGGCATTGGAGTTGGCACGTATCACGGCTTCCGTTTCTCATAATCATTCTGAGGGCATCAAGGGAGCACAGGCCATTGCTGGATGTGTGTTTTTGAAGAGAAACGCCAGTTGGGGCGGTGAAGAAGGAATAAGGCGATTTATAACAGAAAAGATAGGATATAATCTTGACTTCCATCTTGATGATATCCGTGATGCATACGGCTTTGACGTGACATGCCAAGGCAGTGTACCCATTGCTATTAAGGCATACCTCGACAGAAGCGTTTGTCATGCTGAGAAGGTGTTGAGGCTTGCCATCTCCATGGGTGGCGATTCTGACACCATTGGTGCCATGACTGCCTCTATTGCAGGAGCGGATAGATATTGCTGTGGAAGAGGATTCCATCCAGACGTTGTCAACCAATGCCGTGCGTTGCTTCCGTCAGACCTGCTTGACATCAATGACCGTTTTGAGGCTTTTGTCAGCCGCCCGTTGAGGACTCGCGACTGCATCCGTGACTTGTTGATGGCAGGTGCGGCAGGCGATGCGTTATTGTGAAATGAAGCCTATAGGTATGTACGGCAGAGAATATACACCCGCCTCTCATATTACATAAAGAAGAAAATCGAATTGAAAAATGGAACGGTTCCGAGTCGCACTGATACATATGGAAATTATAATTGATTGAGGAAATGGAGCGGCAATATATAACGTACCTCGCCGAGACATACAGGCTGGGATATGAGAAAAGGTGTACGTGATGGGAACGGGGTTACTTTTGGCTCTATTAATACATTAAAAACATGTAATATTAGATTATGGTATAGGAGAAAACTCAGAATGAAAAGAGAACTATACATACAGATAAAGGAATTCCTGCGTGAGGTGATTCGCGGAACGGACTTCGAAGGACATGTGATGACCGTCGGCGGTTGTGTGCGCGATGACTTGATGGACTTGGAGATAAAGGACATCGACATGTGTGTGTCGCTGCCTGATGGTGGCATCCGCTTTGCCGAATGGCTGAAAGAGCAAGGACTGATAACAAAAGGAGTGACCGTTTACCCAAACTACGGTACTGCGATGCTGCATCTAAGGGCTTTCCCCGATGTGGAGCTGGAGTTCGTGCAGACCCGTAAGGAGAAATATATTGACCACTCTTGCCGTAATCCGGTGACGGCTTTCGGAAGTATAGAGGAAGACTGCTTGCGTCGAGACCTAACCATCAACTCGCTTTATTGCAATGTCTCAACCGATGAGATCATCGACATCACGGGCAAGGGCGTGGACGATATTCGCGACCATATCATCCGTACTCCTGCCGACCCCGACCTCACCTACGAGGACGACCCATTGCGCATACTCCGTTGCATCCGCTTTGCAAGTCGTTATGGTTGGGATATAGAGGCAGAGACTATGGATGGAATGAGGCGAAATGCATTCCGACTGGAGATTATCGCCAAAGAGCGTATACACGACGAACTGTGCAAGATGCTCACCTGCCCACATCCCGTGATGGCTATGGAGTTGCTTCGGGAAATAGGTGCCATGCACTACGTTATCCCGGAGCTGGAAGAGACATACGATATGACGCAGAATGAGTATCACTTCGGTACGGTATGGGAGCACACGATGTCGGTCCTTGGCCATCTGAAAGGCGACAGCCTCGAACTGCGTATGGCGGCCCTGCTACACGACATCGGAAAGATTCGGGTGCGTACCGTGACTGATGGAAAGGTTCATTTCCTGAAGCATGAACTTGCCAGTGCAGATATGGTTAAGGACATTCTTCGCACGTTGCATTATAGCAATGACCTTATTGACGAGGTGTCTTTTCTTGTCAAGAATCACATGTCCTGCAAGGCATGGGGATACGAATGTGAGCATCTCAAGATAAAGAAATTGCGCAAGTTGCAATATCAATGTGGCACAGAAGAACGGTTTCGCAACCTTATGTTGCTCATTGATGCCGACAATAATGCTCATGCCGCCGACAGGTGTATGCCACATCAAGTGGCACTAATCATGCGTTGTACAGAAGAAATGAAGCACGAAGGTACCGCCATGTTCGGTTACAAATTGCCACTTACAGGTAAGGATGTCATGGACATCAAGGGTCTTGATCCAGGTTCGAAAGTAAAAGAGTGCCTTGACTACCTGTTGAAGCTGGCATTCGTCAATCCTCTGATAGACAGGGAAGAATTAATAAAACATCTAAAAGGATATAGACTATACAAATGAGAGACAAGATAATGAAACTTCTACGTGATTTGGAGAAACAGAACAGCATAAGTATACTTATGAAACAAAAGATTTTTTGGCTGGATCTGGCCGTTTGTTCTTTATGGATGCTGGTTACATTGGCAAACTATAGTTGGTGGTCGTTATCCACTCATTTTCTTATGGTAGTCACAGTTGTGATGAGAATCATTCTCTCTTTCTCTCTTTACCGCAGGGAGAAACGGAGTTGGATTCCATTGATCGTTTTCTCGGCTTTATTCGCTTTGCTGTCTGTTGAGGGGCCAGTCATGAGTACAACGGGTAATTTCGCTGATTTGCCATTTGTCGTTTTGGGCACAGACAATGATCAGCTGCCTCATAGCGTAACCAAATGCATACTGTTGGTATGGTTGTTCTTGGGTCCGTTGACTGTGTATATTGCTGGACGTTGCCAGAAAACGATAAGGTCATCCAACATGACTTGGAAGGATTCTTTTGGAGCGATTCTGTGGAAAGATAAAGGGGCAAGGCTTTATTGCCTGCTGCTGTTGGGTGCCATCTGTGCGCTACATTCGGGGCTTGCCATGGATAATAGAATGTGTCGTTTTGCCTGTATCGTCTTGTCTCCTCTCAGCTTTTATCTGATTGCCAGACACGTGACCTCTTGCACAGGTACATCGGAGAAGAATCCGATGGTTGGAAAACTGTGGCTGATGGTGGCCGCCATGGTGATTTTCTTCTGCGCCCAACGTCATGCCGAAATGTGGCGTGTGTGGATGCTCGTCACCAGTCTATCAATGGTCGCTTACGTCTGTTGGCGGACTTTCGGCAAGCAAGGGTTCACGGGAATATGCATATTGGCTATCGCCTACTTGGGAATACTGCTCCCTACTGTGGCAATTGGCTATAACCAATACGCGTGTATAAAGTATGGTCGCCAGGATTTTTATCCTTTAGGACCCGACAATATTTTACGCATCAAGGACTTAAAGACGAATAAGATAGGACTGCGAGACAGATATGGAATGCTCATCGAACCTGCTTATGAAAACATTGTCCCTAATTCACGTGTTATTCCTTTAGGAGTGTACGAATTGAGAAACAACGGATGTTACACTTTGTACAATGTGTATCAAAACGAAATGATAAAGTCAAATGTCAGCGACCGGAATCTGCAAGAAAGCATCTGTCAGCTTCTGAGGAAATTCTGTGACGGACATGATTATGGTTACAGAGACAGGGTGGAAGTACGTGTTACAAGGAAATTCAATTCGGATGCACTTCTTTCTCACGTCAAGATGACGGGATCCGGCGTTTTCTCCTACAATGAGTACCCGGACCGTCCGTTTATCTCGGAAGACTCGGTAACTCTTTGTGCTGGAGAGTTCGCTATAGACACTATTGAGCGCTATGGTGACACCTACCAGGCACTCCATTACTCTTATGACGTGAAGCGGGGCAGCGTGGTATTATACAATATTGACGTGAAGACCGCAAAAGAAAATATGCCACAACAGGAAACATTGGTTGAATTGGCAAAGGAAATAGAAACATTATTGAAACAATGAGTTAATTCGAAGCAAGATGAAGAAACTGATAATGATTTTCATTGCTTTCATCGCCTTAACAGGTTGTGGGAGCGGACACCAGCAGAAAGAGAAAACTTCTGAATGGGGTGACCGCATTGCTACGATAAACAACACGGCTTACTATTGGCTGCAGCTGTCTGATGATTCTGCACGGATTTCAGCGGTCAGGGACAATCAGTTGGTAACTGATTGTATCGTGAGAGGGCCAGTATATGGTGCAAGGCAATATGATGACGGAGAAATATACATTCTCTGCGGTCAAAACCAAATCTTTTGGTTGGATGTCAGATACATCCCAAGCGAAATAGATTTGATGACCGAGGAGGAATGGGATAACTATGATTCGTCGCAAGAAAATGTAGATGCAATAATCGATATTGGTATGTGATATTAACGTAAGCATCCGATTTTTTCTAACTTATAGAAAACGTATGTTTATTGTGATAGGAAACAGGTTACTACAGCATCTCATATTACATAAAGAAGTAAATTGGCTGAAAAATTGAATTGAAAAATGGAAGAAAATTATATGGCTACCACACGGAATGGGCACAAGCTGAAGGATATGTATAATCCGGAAACAAACACGCTGGATATACGTTCCAATGGTTTGTACCCCTCCAATGTGCTCAGCAACATGTGCAGCAACGGTTTCCTTTTCGACGGAATGGTATGCGGCAGTATGGAGGGTTTCCTGCAATCTTTGAAGAGAAAGGAACTTGACAAACAGCGGCAGATATGCAGCATGAAGGGTGGCAATGCGCGGAAGATGAGCGTCACCTCCTGGCAGACAGACCAGATTGTATGGTGGAAGGGACAGGCTATAGACCGCCAAAGTGAAGCGTATCAGCGACTCATTTGCCGTGCCTATCAGGCGATGTTTGAGCAAAGCGAACGGTTCCGTGCCGCACTGATGCAGACTCGCGGCATCACACTCGTTCACACAAGCGGTGAGCCGAGTTCTTATAAGACGATACTTACTCCTGCTGAATTCTGCGGCATACTGATGGACATGCGCGATAGCTATGACCTACGGGACAAGACAAAGGAACTGGAGGAGAAGTCTATTCGACGTAAAAAACTCATTTACCTTCACGGCTTTGGCTCTTCAGCTGCAAGTGGAACGGTAAAGACGCTGCGAGAGCTGCTTCCAGACTTTGATGTCGTTGCTCCTGACATACCCGTTGACTCTGCAGAGGCTCTGCCCTTCTTGCGAGGATTGTGTATGAACGAAGTGCCGGATGTCGTCGTAGGCACCAGTATGGGAGGCATGTATGCACAGCAGATGCGTGGATATAACCGCATCTGTGTGAATCCCGCTTTCGAGATGTCGAAGAAGAGCAAGATGCTCACGGTTGGCACACATGAATACTTCAAGCCGAGAAAGGATGGCACCACTCATTTCGAGATTACTTCAGAAATCATCTGCCACCATGCGGAGATGGAAGAGCATCAGTTTGATGGGATTACCGAGGCCGACCGCAAGCAGGTATGGGGAATGTTTGCCGACAACGACCAGCAGGTGAATGGAGAATCTTTGTTCCTTCAATACTATAATCAAGTAATCCATTTCAGTGGCGAGCACCGTATGGATGACAGGGTAATAGAGGACGTTCTTGTGCCGCTTATAAGGAGTTTAGCAAAGTAAAAAGAAGTAGAAAATGTTAGTGATACATCCAAAAGACAAAACCACGGCGATGCTTTCAGCCCTATATGATGGACTGGAAGCACAAGTTGTTGACGGCTATCGTTCGACTAAAGAGATGGGGCTTCTGTTGCATCATGTCTCTACACAGAAGCGCATCATGTTGCTGGGGCATGGCTCAGACAAAGGACTGTTCTTTCGTGCGGATGACAGCAAGGACGAGTTCGACAAGATAATCGTGGGCCATTCCCATGCTTATCATCTGCGTAAGCATGGAGGCAACATTGTGGCTATATGGTGCAATGCCGACCAGTTCGCACGTGCAGAAGGCTTGCATGGTTTGTTTACGGGGATGATAGTTTCAGAGTTAAATGAGGCTCTATTATATCAGGTAAAGACGACACAAGAGGAACTTGACCGTGAGAATGTGAAGTTGGTCCGTAGGCTGAGAGCATTGCTTGATGAAAGAATCCCCCTGTGCGAGATACCGAAACGGATGCTGGCAATGGATGATGTACGCTCTCCCTTGACGACATTCAATTATAACAATTTCTACTACCTATAATTTTGAATGAACATGAACTACAAGATTTGCTTTGTATGCACAGGCAATGCCTGTCGGTCACCGTTCGCCGAATGTGTGACGAAGAAACTCTTGGCAGATGCAGGGATGAGTGGCATCGAAGTGTTCTCACTGGGCACATTGGACTGGGGAGAGAATCCTCGTGATGTTGCCATGGTGGATGTGGCGAAGGAATTGGGATATGATTTAAGTGGTACGACCACGGTTATGACACGTGAGAAACTGATGGCAGCTGATGCGGTCATTGTGTTTGACGAGCGTCACCGTGATGCCATAACACGAGTATTGGACTATAGCCATTGGAACAGAATCGTCCTGTTCAATAAGATAGCATTGGATGAAGATGGTAATGTGGAAGACCCGCATTATCAGACTGCAACTGTATATCGTAATGTGGCTAAACACATTGAAAACGGTTGTAAACGATTAGTTGAGCAGTGGAAACTACAGCCACCAAAGCCTGAACGTTTTCGATAAGCCAAATGAGCAACGCCAAGCTTGCTTGGGCTTTGCCATGGTGAGAAAACGAAGGCAATGCCTTATGATTGAAGATAGCATGAATGCAATGATAATATCCCTTTGACTAATGTGGCAAACAGGCACAATAGACCAAAGGGATATTTTTTTTCGGTAGAAAGTAGGGATAGATGATAGAGAATGGTTACAAATGCCACTCTCTTATCATAGAAGTAAAACAAAACAGTGGAGGTTACGAAGATGAACGGAACGAACAGCGAGAGGAGAAGACAAGTCCTGCTTGGATTATCCCGAGTCGTGAGAGACGAAGCAGAAGGCAATACGTCAGAAGTCGAGAAAGACTGGTTGCGCCGTATCTGCGGAGGACAGCCGGTGACAGGACAGAAGACAGCCCCTGCAAAAGAGGCAGAGTACAAGCCTGTAGCAGAGAAGAATGCCAAGGGGCATGGATTCGGAGACATTGCGGGCATGAATGAACTGAAGGAGTTTGTGACCGAGGGATTTATCAACGTACTGAAGAACCGCAAGTGCGCCGAGGTATATGGCATCAAGCCACCCTCCATGCTCTTTTATGGTCCTGCTGGTTGCGGCAAGACGTTCTTCGCAGAGAAGATGGCCGAGGAGATAGGCATCAACTTCATGAAGATCGTGCCTGACGACCTCGCCTGTACATGGGTACACGGAACACAACAAAAGATTGGCGAGGTATTCAAGGACGCGGAGAAAAAAGCTCCCACACTGCTGTTCTTCGACGAGTTTGATGCCATGGTGCCAAAACGCTCAGGTGACGAGGCAAACCAGCACTATGACAGTGAGGTCAACGAGTTTCTCTGTATGCTCAATAATGCCTCCGAACGTGGTGTATATGTCCTTGCCGCAACCAACCATCCTGAACGCATCGACAAGGCTGTGCTACGGACGGGACGTATCGACGAGATGGTATATATAGACATGCCCGACAAGGAAGCCCGTATGAGTCTGTTCTCGTTGGCACTCTCCAAGCTTCCCTCGGATGAGGGGATAGACATCAACCGACTGGCAGAACTGACTGAGGGATATAACTGCAGCGACATCAGTTACATAGTGAGGTCGGCAGCAAGAAAGATGTTCAATGCCACTATCAAGGGAAAGTCGGATGAGTATCAGCCTATCAGCCAGACGCTGCTCGAAGAAGTCGTTTCCAAGAAGCGTCCTTCTGTTAGTGGCAGA
Source organism: Phocaeicola plebeius (assembly GCA_004558305.1). Lineage (GTDB taxonomy): Bacteria > Bacteroidota > Bacteroidia > Bacteroidales > Bacteroidaceae > Phocaeicola > Phocaeicola plebeius_B. Next base: position 41,809 of record SFDG01000004.1, on the reverse strand, counting down.
GATCTTCGGGAATATGAGCGAGTGAGGAGTGAGTTCTCTCCAAAGGATGAGGGCTGTCGCCACGCCACTATAGGTTTTAGATGAATAATAATCAAAATAAGAAAGATATGAACTGTAGTGCAAGCCGAGAGCAGAAAGTTTGCTTTATGTCGAGGCGAAGCCTGCAGTCTATAAATTGAAAAATTATGAAAGAGAAGATTTTGGAAGCATTCAGAGACTTGGGTTTCAAGTTGGAAGAAGAGGAAGGAATGGGTTACAGCTTCAACTACGAGGGACTGAACCTGCTGTATATGTACAATGAGAACGACGAGGAATTCCTCAACATTGCACTTCCCGGCATCATTGTGGTGGAGGAAGGCAGGATGTTGCAGATATGCGCCTTGTTGGAGAATATCAACTCCTCGTTGAAGTATGTCAAGACCTATCTGTTTGGAAACAGCGTCTGGTTGTTCTATGAGCGTGAACTGTTTGGCGAAGAAGACCTGACGACGGTCATCTCACGCATGATACTTCACCTGGAGGCTGGACTTGTCTTTGCCCGTAAAGCGATGGCAGAGATTGAGGAAACTATGGCAAACGATTCCTCCAATAATGACGCGGCTGACGGTGCTGAGGATATTGTGGCAGAGGATATTGCAGATGATGAAGATAACGAATGAACAGCAGGGAAAGACTATGACAAAGAAAGAAATGATATTAGAGGCTATCGAGAGCCTCGGCTACAAGCCCCATGTAGATGAAGACGGCGACATCTGCGTCCGCTACCAGATGAAAAGCATCTTCTTTTTGACAGGTCAAGAGGAAGAGCAGTATGTTTCGGCCATTCTGCCCCAGTTTTCCGAGGTGAATGAAGGAGAGGAAACTCTCACTTTGGTCGTCTGTAACAAGGTGAGCCGTGAAGTAAAGTTCGCCAAGGTGTATATCGACCAGACACTGAAAAGCGTGACAGCCAGCTGTGAGTTCTTCTACACCGACATGGAGAGCCTGAAGAACAATGTGGAGCATGCACTGAATATTCTTGGCAAGGTGCGTTCCGCCTATCATACGGCAAAAGCAGAATTTATGTAATTATTGAAACAGAACAGTTATGTTAGTGATTCACCCCAAAGACAAGACTACGGCGATGCTTTCAGCCCTGTATGACGGGTTGGAGGCACAAGTCGTTGACGACTACCGCTCGACTAATGAGATAGGGCATCTGCTGCATCATGTTTCGATGCAGGAGCGCATCATGCTGCTGGGGCATGGCTCAGATAAAGGACTGTTCTTCCGCGAGGATGACAGCAAGGACGAATTCGACAAACTCATTGTGGGGCATTCCCACGCTTATCATCTTCGGAATCATAGAGGTAACATTGTGGCTGTGTGGTGCAATGCCGACCAATTCGCTCGTGCAGAAGGGTTGCATGGATTGTTTACGGGGATGATAGTTTCAGAAGTAAGTGAGGCTCTACTGTATCAGGTAGAGACCACCCAGGAGGAACTTGACCGTGAGAATGTGAAGTTGGCCATGAGGTTGAGGACATTGCTTGATGAAAGAATCCCTCTGATCGAGATACCTAAACGGATGTTGGCAATGGATGATGTCCATTCACCCTTGACAACGTTTAATTACAAGAATTTCTACTATATATGAGATTGAAGAATAATAGTCGTGTAAATGACTATTATGGAGAAGAAAATTTATGCAAAAAAACTGACTATAGTGAACATTACTTTGAAGGTGGACAATTTAATAACTCTTTTGAAGTGATTACCTTTACTGAATCGGATGTGGAGTTCTCGGATCGATAACCCCGCTTTATAGACAATCTGTCGGATATGAACGATGAAAATGCGCTGCATCTGTCGTTTATATCCGATAAAATGATTACTTTTACAACAGATTAAACGTTATTGTCATGACTAAAGATTTGAAACAACAGGAATTCAAACGATGGATGGACAAGTATGGAGAAGTGATAGCCATCATCCGGAAAAGTGCACATGACCTCCATGACCATGTCAACCAAACCTACGGCAAGGTGCATCCCTATGGATTTCATCTTGACATGGTAGCCGATGCAGTTGAAAAGTATGGAGATATTGTATGTGATGACGAGAAGGATATTGTTCCGCTTTTCTTCGGAGCTTTTTATCATGACAGCATGGAAGATGCTCGTTTGACTTACAATGATGTAAAAAGAATTGCGGAGCAATGGATGGACAGCAGCCAGGCTTTGATGGCTGCGGAGATGGTGTATGCGCTGACTAACGAAAAAGGGCGGACACGTGCCGAGCGTGCCAACGACAAATACTATCAGGGTATTCGTGACACTGCATACGCTCCTTTCCTGAAGCTGGCAGACAGACTGGCTAATGTCACTTATTCCTGTTCAAATTCCAACGAAACGAATAGCCATATGCGGAAAGTGTACCAATCGGAGTGGCCGCATTTCTTGGAATCCATAACATCGGACAAGGCGGATGTCCGCTATGCTCTTCCCCAAGAAATGCTTGATGCGATAGAGGAAATAATAACTGGAAAGGGATGATGATGAAAGTAGAATACGCAACAATGAGTGAGACCGGAAGGCGTCGGAACAATGAAGATGCCTTTCGTGTGGTCGACAGGAAGGAGGATAACCGCTGGTTGGCGGTTGTCTGCGATGGCATGGGAGGACATGCGATGGGGGAGGTGGCGAGTGAGACGGTGGCTGATGCGATAGTAACGTATTGGAACAGTCACACCCATGAACCGGATAGTGAGGACAAGGTGGAAAAGGCTTGCCGGACGGCTCATGCAGCACTCAATGTATGGTCGTCTTCAATGAGACATGTGGAGATGGGAACTACCATGGTGATGGTGAGTGCTGAAGAGGATTGGGCGACGATTGCCCATGTGGGTGACAGCCGATGCTATTTGATGCGTCGTGAAGAGGGATTGCTCCATCAGACGAAAGATCATATAAGGCTGGATTTCGGATGGGAAATCGTTGACCGTTGTTTCTTCTCCTATCGCCCTGAGGCCAGTGTGCCTGATGTAGTACGTTTCCAGTTGAAGACGGGAGACCGGTTGCTGCTCTGTTCCGATGGCTTGTATAAGAGTATGTCACCGGAAATTCTTCAGGCAAGGATGATGGATGAGAACCCCCTTGCCGATATTCTGGATGTCTATGGCTTTTTATGCGAGAAGCGAGGGGACGATAATTATACGGCCGTATTGATGGAAGTGAAATAAGTGTGTGGGCATGTAGCTGCATAAAAGTATGGGAATTGTTCTGGTTATATCCCTTTGGCGAATGTGTCATACAGGCACAGGTAGCCAAGGGGATTTTTTTTCTATGGTAGAAGTAAGTTTCCCATGATAGATAGGGTTACTATTTCTCATCTCTACTCATGAATAGTAAACCAATAATTGAATGGAAACAATGGAAGAAGTAAAAGACCAGAAAGAAGTGAAGAAGGCGCAAGTCTTCAATGTGATTATCCTCGACCGTAGCGGTTCGATGGAGTGTATTCGCCGGGCTGCCGTGGAAGGTTTCAACGAGACCTTGGCCGGCATCCGGAAGGCGCAGGAGCAGTTTGCCGATACACAAGACCATTTTGTGTCGTTGGTGACATTCTGTAGCTGCGAGACAAAGCATGTGTTTGACAAGGTACCTGTGGCCGATGCGCATCTGCTGAAGATGGAGGATTTCCTGCCTTGTTGCACTACTCCGCTGTACGATGCAATGGGATTTACGTTCACAGCCATGTACCGCCATGTCAAGGCCATCGAGGATGCGGTGGTGGTAGTGACTGTCATCACCGACGGCATGGAAAATGCTTCTCATGAGTATAGCGGAAAGACAGTCAAGGAACTTGTCGAGCGGCTGCGTGGTGAGGGATGGACATTCACCTACATGGGGGCTAACCAGGATGCCGTGGAGGTGGCCATGGAACTGTCTATCCGCAATGCCCGCAATTTTGCCTATAGCGACGAGGGTACACGTGCTTCGATGGACAAGGACACCTGTACTCGAATGAACTTTTTCAATCGCCTGTCGCACATGAAGAAGCAGGAGGCAGATGGAGGACCGGCACCTGTGTCGGTAGAGGACCGGCGTAATTGGTATACGAATATGGCTGATGCAGCTTTTGATGAGGAGGAAGGAAAATGAAGACACCAATCACATCTATGAAAAGGGCTTTCCTGTTGGTTGGACATGGATTGACCACTCTTTTTGTTGGCATAGCTAACTGGTTTACGGTCATCTTGGGGATGAGGGATGATTCGAGATACGGCAAATTCCTGCGTCGGGTAGTGGGGAGCTGCTTCGCGCTGCTGATGTTGATGATGACGGCGGTGGCTACCGAGGATTATTTCAGGTCGGTTTACTACAAATGGGGAATAGACAAGGTGAACGATGACTCTTATTTCGACGAACAGTACCTCTCACGCAGCGTTGCATATTATTCCTATTACGATGAGGACGGGGTTGTGAAGACGGCTGACGGGAAGAAGACCATCACCGGAATCAAGTGGATCGCTAAACCATTCGGCAACGATTCGTTGGTCTGCTACAGTGACGGCAAGAAGCGTGGCTATTTCAATATGTTTACCGGAAAGCCGGCCATTTCACCTCGGTATAGCCATGCTTGGGTGTTCTCTGACGGGCTGGCCTCGGTGGATGACAATGGATGGATCAAATTCATTGATGCTGCTGGGCAGGTGGTGATTGACCCGAAGATTCCTTATATCCCGGGGACTGATGGCTATGTCTTCCACCACGGCTATTGCGTTCTTCACTGTGACCGCCGCGACCGTTTCGGGATGATTGACAAGGAGGGTAAGTGGGTGCTGCCTCCGGAATATGATTCCATAGAAGCTGCAGATACCCTTTGGATTGTAGGCAAGGGTAGGGAACAAGGTGTCATCGACAAGCAGTTGAAGACGGTTGTCCCCTATCTGAGGGGCAGAATCTGGGTAGGACATGACTACATCAGTGTCACGCTCGACAGTCATGTACTGCAACGCTATACCCGTCAGGGGGAACTGATGGATGATTCCTTCATCAATGCAGTGGAGCGCATGACTTACGAGTCGGATGAATTGCGTTACTTCACCTCGAAGTACTACAACGACGGGGGGACTTTGGTAAGTGAAACGGAAGATGCCGAACCGCAGCCGGTAAAGAAAATGGCCAAATGCCGACGCTACGAAGCGGAGTATGGATGGTATGGATTGATGACGGCGGACGGAAAGGTGGTCACCCCACCCTCATACAGTAGCATCGAAGCCATTGGCTACGATATGTATCTGTGCAAGGACAATCATGAAGATGGTGTCCTTTTGAATGGGGATGGAAACAGGATTAATTAGTCAAGAAGGAAAGTGGTGATGCTGAACACGAGGGATTTTTAATGCTTTTTTGCTTGCAAATTAAATAAAAAGCTTACCTTTGTGGCGATAAACACAAAGTATGAACGTGAAAATGATTTTGTAAGTATGTCTACAAGAATCCTTCTTATCCTCTTTATCTGTCTGTTGAACGGACTGGGCCACAGTTGGGCTCAGACAATGAAGGTGACTGGCGTTGTGTATGCCGAGGATGACAACGAACCGGTTATGGGTGCATCGGTTCTCGTGAAAGGCACCCGGTTGGGTACCGTGACCCACATTGACGGAACCTTTGTTCTGAACGATGTACCCCTGTCGGCGAAGACGCTGGAAGTCTCGTTCGTGGGTATGATTAAGACGGAAGCGGCCATTCGGCCACAAATGACCATCCTGCTGAAGGCGGACACCCGATTGCTGGACGAGGTGATGGTCGTGGCATACGGCACTTCCAAGAAGAGCAGCTACACCGGTTCGGTATCGCTCGTGAAGAACGATGCGCTAAAGGACTTACCCTTGACCAGCTTCGAGAGTGCCCTGAACGGCAAGGTGGCTGGCCTGACCGTGACGGGCGGCAGCGGACAGGCGGGCTCGGTGCCGAGTCTCCGCATCCGCGGCAACGGCTCCATGAATGCCAGTAACGAACCGCTCTATGTAGTGGATGGAGTGCCCGTGTTGAGTGGCGACATCGGCAAGATGAGTGACTATACCTACAGCACCAACAACGTGCTTGGCTCGCTCAACCCGGAGGACATAGAAAGTATCTCGGTGCTGAAGGACGCGGCGGCCTCGTCGCTCTACGGTAGCCGGGCAGCCAACGGAGTGGTGCTCATCACCACCAAGCACGGAAAGGAGGGCAGACCCGTCGTAGGACTGAAGGCCTCCGTCGGTTTCACGCCCTGCTGGGCCACCGACAACTACGAGCCGGCCGGCGTGCAGGAGCAGGTGAATATGATCTATACCGTGTTTCATGACTACTGCACCAGTGACGGCGACAGCAACGAGGACGCGAATTCCTACGCACTGAATGAACTGAACCAGATGTTCAACAAGCATGGCTATCAATTTTCCACCAGCGGCACGGGAGCTTATGAGAATGTAGCAATCGGCGAATACGACAACTCCGGCCGCAGTGGAAAGTATTTCGACTGGGACAATGCCTATTTCCGCACAGCGGTCTATCAGACCTACGACCTGAGCGTGAGCGGCGGCACTCCCTCCACCACCTACTATACCTCGCTCTCCTATACCCAGGACCAGGGGCGCATCAAGGTGAACAGCTTCGACCGCATCAGCGGACGCGTAAACCTCTCCCAGAAGGTGGGGAAATGGATGGAACTCGGCACCCATGTCAGCCTGATCCGCACCAACAAGAGCGGATACAACGATACCCGCATCACATCGGACAACCTCTTCATGCAGAGCCGCAACCTGCTGTGGGGACTCTACTGGCCGACGGACTACAAGACGGGCGAGCCATGGACAACGCGCTTTGGCAGCTATGCCCGGAATCAACTCTATTATAACAAGGAGTGGGAGAACGAAAGCATCAACAACAGTCTGTCGGCTGTGGAGATGCTGACGCTGCACCTGATGGAGGGACTCGACGTGAAGAGCATCTTCTCTTACGACAACATCACGGTGAAGGACCACCTCTACTACAGTGCCAACCACTACTGGGGTTCCTCGGTAGGCGGTCAGGTAAACGAGATGCGTACCCTCTACGAGAAGGTGGTAAGCTCGACGACCGCCTCGTACAACCACACCTTCGGCGACCACACCATCGCACTGCTCGCAGGTTTCGAGGCAGAAAAGAACAAGACCGACTTCACTCGCAGCACGGGCGAGGGTCTGCCCACCAGCACGCTCCACACAGTATCTACTGCAGGTACGCTGAGTGCTGAAGGGTACAACTGGGGCAACGCCATGGTCTCTATTCTCTCAAAGATGGACTACCACTGGAAGGAGCGCTACTACGCCTCTGCCTCCTTGCGCCGCGACGGCTCCTCACGCCTCAGTCCCGACACCCGCTGGGGCAATTTCTGGAGTGTGGCAGGGGCTTGGCGCATCACGAGCGAACCGTTCATGAAGGAGGTGCGCGCGTTGAACGACCTGCGCCTGCGTGCCTCTTACGGCGTGAACGGCACACTGCCCACCAACAACTACGGCTACATCAACCTGATGAGCTACGACAACAACTACCTGGGCAATCCGGGCGGCACCATCACCACCCTGGCAAATGCCGACCTGACATGGGAGACCAGCTACACGCTGAACCTGGGGCTTGACTTCGGACTCTGCGACAACCGCCTGCGCGGTACCATCGAGTACTTCAACCGCCACTCCAAGGACCTGCTGCAGGATGTGCCCATCTCCTCTATCACCGGCTTTGGCTCGGTGCTGCAGAACATCGGCGAAATCAACAACAGAGGATTCGAGGTGGAGCTGAGCGGTGACATCGTCCGCAACCGCCACCTGACCTGGAGTGCCGGACTCAACGCAACATTCCTGAAGAGCCGGGTGACCCAACTCTACAACGGGGCTGACATTATCTGGTACGACCCCACGGGGGACGACGACCGTGCGCAGTACCTTTACCGCGAGGGAGCATCCACCCTGGCCTTTTACGGCTATGAATGGGCGGGTGTAGACCCGAAGAACGGACAGAGCGTCTATTATGTCAACGACCCTGACGACCCCACGGCAGGCGATTTCGAGTGGAACGGCCGCGGTGCCACCTACGACTACGACGAAGCCAACGAGACTATCCTTGGCGATGCGATACCCAAGGTGACGGGCGGCATCAACACCCACATCAGCTGGAAAGGCATCGACCTGGGGCTGAACTTCATCTACAAGATAGGCGGCAAGCTTTACGACGGAGCCTACAAGGACGTGGCCGACGACGGCTACTACTGGGAGCGAATCCGTGCCCAAAGCTACTACGACAACATGTGGACTCCGACCCGTACCGACGGCACGCAGCCGGCCCTCCGCGGCATCGACCTTACCGATTCCATGCAGTACTCCTCGCGCCACATGCACAATGCCAGTTTCCTTCGCCTGAAGACCCTCTCCATCGGCTACTCGCTGCCGAAGGCCCTTATCGGCAAGATGATGCTGAGCAGTGCCCGGCTCTTCTTCAACGCCAGCAACCTGCTCACCTTCTCGAAATACAAGGAGGCCGACCCTGAAGTCAACCAGTATGGCACAAGAGGTTGGGAGACACCCATCGGCAAGACCTTCGTCTTTGGCATCGACCTGAAATTCTAAACCATCATTTATCTTTCACGAATATGAAACTTCTTACATTCCATACCCTTCTGGCTGCAGCTCTATTGACACTGGCGTCCTGCGACGGCTTCCTCGACATGCAGCCCACCAGCGCAAGCAATGCAGATACCGCCATTGCCACGACGGACGATGCACAAGTGGTCATCAACGGAATCATGCGAGCCATGTGCTCAAGCAGCTACTATGGACGCAATTTCATGGTCTACGGCGATGCCAAGGGGGGCGACCTGACCATCTACAGCACCAGCCGCGGACTGGATGAGTTCTACTCCTTCAGCCATGCTCCTACGAGCGGCAGTTACGGCAGCTTCTGGAGCACGGGCTTCTACTGCATCATGCAGGTGAACAACCTCATCGAGAACATCGTCCGCCTAGAGGCGCAAGGCAAGAAGGGCTTTGAGAGCTACAAAGGGCAGGCACTGACACTGCGCGGCCTCTTCTACTTCGACCTCGTCCGCCTGTATGGACTGCCCTACAACTATGACAAGAGTGCCTATGGCGTGCCAAACATCACGAACACTCTCGAAGCGTCGGCACAACCACAGCGTGCCACCGTGGAGGAGAACTACCGACAGATTGTAGATGACCTGAAGGAGGGAGCCGACCTGCTCGCCGACAACAAGAAGCCGGTAGACAGCTATGTCGGCTACTATGCCAACCTGGCGCTGCAGGCGCGCGTCCACCTCTACATGGAGCACTACAGCGAAGCCTTGGCCGCAGCCCGGGAGATTATCGGGAGCAAGACCTACAGCCTATACGACCCCGACGAATGGGTCGAGTCGTGGAGAAAGCAGTATGGCAACGAGAGCATCCTGGAACTTGGCATCGATGCCGAGAGTGACCTGGAGGAAAGTTCACTCGGCTTCTACTACATGTGCTACGGACGCATGACGAACGCCATGGGCTGGTTCCTGGCCAGCGACTACTTCCTCGACCGCTTGGGTGAGGACCCTGACGATGTGCGCTGGGGCATCATGGATGTTGATGAGGAGGATTACGAATCCGGCACCGGACGACGGGGGGCCTGCTACAAATACATGGGTAGCGTCAGCCTGCAGGGCGACGGAAAGGAGACCGCCACGGCTGTCAACATCAAGCTGATACGCCTCTCCGAAATCTACCTTATTGCCGCAGAAGCAGCTCTGCAGACCGGCGACAAGGAAGCGGCAGCCAGTTATCTGAACGCCATCCGCTGGCGTGCTCCCCATTTGGAACCCGCCACAGCCGCCTCTGTCAGCCTCGACCTGATTCTTGACGAGCGCAGCAAGGAACTTTTCGGCGAGGGGCATCGCTTCTTCGACATGATTCGCTGCAACCGCCCCATCGAGTTCAACGATGACTTTCGGAATGTGCCCGTCAGCCAGCGAGAGAAGGTCATCGACCGCACCTTCCACAAGATTGTACTTCCCATCCCGCAGGACGAAATAAACACCAATCCCGCCATCAGCCACCAGCAAAATCCGGGCTATTGAGTAAAGCCGGGGCTGGTTGGTGGCTAATGGCGGGAAGGGGTGTAGCTTGTCTTAAGTATTATACCAGATGAGCAATCAGTTCTTCGCGTTCACCGGCCAGCAGGTCGATGACCGGAAGCTCGATCATGGTGTAGCAACCCGGCTGCTGCCGCATGGAAGCACGGGCGACGCAGACCAGTACCTGAGCGGTGAGGGCAGGGTTATTGATTTTCATGTCGAACTCGAAAAGCTGGTTGTGAGTCTTGCCCGAAACACCCTTGCGAATCAGGTTCACACCGTGGCCCACATCGTTCAGGTCGTCCACGCAAGGTACCTGCTTGACATGGGTCTCGTCGTTCACGAAGTACGGGTCGGCCTTGATGGCAGCTTCTACCTGCTGGAAGTCGGTACCTTCTTCCAGTTCAACGTACACCATGCGGCGATGGATGCCGGTACCTACAGGGATGGTCATGGACAAAGCGTCCTTTACGCCTTCGATGGCGCGGACAGCTACCGAATGGCCCATGCTGCGGCCCGGACCGAAGTTCGTATAGGTGACACCCTTCGGTGCAATGGCTTCCATCAGGGTACGGACAATCGAGTCACTTCCCGGATCCCATCCGGCAGAGATGACCGATACAGCCTGGTGCGCCTTGGCCGTTTCGTCCAGCGAGCGGCGCAGTTGGGTAATCTGGGTATGGATATCGAAGCTGTCTACGGTGTTGATGCCCAGGGACAGGATGTCCTTGGCGTATTGTTCCACGCTGCGGGTCGGTGTGGCCAGGATAGCTACATCGACATCCTGCAGTTCGCGGATATCCTTCACTACCGGATAGGCGGCCAGTTCTGCGGGTTTGTTGGCATCCCCGTTGCGGCGTACCACGCCGGCGATTTCAAAATCTGCGGCAGCTTCCAGTGCTTCGATGGTAAACTTGCCGATGTTGCCGTAGCCTACTACGGCGGCTCTAATTTTCTTCATATTGGTCTGTTTATGATGATTCTTTTATTACATTAGCGCGGCAAAGGTAATCAATTCGTCCCATTCTGCCGAACTTTACAGGGACGGAATTTCAAAAATATCGCTCTCTACTTACGATTTATTAGTTTCTTATCCTTATTTTTGCGTCGGAATTATAAATTGTAAGAAAATCATGATTGAATATGTCAAAGGAGAACTTGCGGAACTGATGCCTGCCATGGCGGTGGTGGACTGTCACGGGGTGGGCTACGGCATCAATGTGTCGCTCAATACCTACTCGGCCATTCAGGGGAAGAAGGAAGTGAAACTCTATATCTATGAATCCATCCGGGAGGATGCTTACCAGCTCTATGGCTTCTCGACCCGGCAGGAACGCGAACTGTTCTTGCTGCTCATCAGCGTATCGGGCATTGGCGGCAATACGGCGCGGATGATCCTGTCTGCCCTTTCCCCTTCCGAACTCTGCAGCGTGGTGAGCAGTGGCAACGAAAAGCTCCTCAAGACCGTGAAAGGCATCGGCTTGAAGACGGCGCAGCGCATCATTGTAGAGCTGAAGGACAAGATAGATACCGTAGGGGTAGAAGCGGTTCCGGGGCTGCCTGCGTCCCGACAGCCCTTTGCAGCCAACCAGGAAGTGTACGAGGAAGCGGTGGCCGCCCTTACCATGTTGGGCTTTGCTGCCGCTCCCTCGCAGAAAGTCGTTTCGGCCCTTCTGCAGGAAGAACCTGCCGCACCGGTGGAGAAAGTCATCAAGCTCGCCCTGAAGCGGCTGTGACGGCTGGCATGGGGCGGGCCTTGATCATCGGAGCAGTTCCTGAAGTGGCACGGTCACTACCTCTTGGGTCCTGATGCCGGGCTTCGTCTCGCCGCATACCATATAGAGGAAGTTGCGGTAGTGCACCAATATGCCGCCGGCCTTGTTCGTGCCGTCGGGTATCGGATGCGTGCTCCATCGGCGGTCTTTCAGGTGATAGACCAGTACATCGCGATTGAACTTGTACCATTCGCGGGGCCGCTTCAGGTAATCGGCCGGTGCCTTTCCTTCCACCGCTTCCTTGAAGATGGCATAGTTCACCCCTCCGGCCAGGATGAGGCAATCGTCGGTGCAGACACCGCTTCCGCCCACCAGGCAGCGCGGGGTCCCTTCGGCATCGGCCGGCAACTGGGCTTCTTCCGACCATTCATTGGCCGAGAGGTCGTAGCGGAGGATGTTGGTCGAGAGGGTGCTTTCGCCGTACTGCTGCTGGGCATCGAAGCCCCCGATGAGGTAGAGCGAGGATGCGTGGGCCAATACGATGGGCTGTACCCTGCGCGGACCGGGATAGTCGCAGAGCTTCTGCCAGGCTTCGGGGCGGTTCAGGTCGAGGGCATACACCCCTTGTCCCCGGTCGGTCTGGTTGCCGCCCGTCACGATGACCTTACCGTCGGCATAAGCCCCTCCGGCATTGTCGATGGTCAGCGGAAGGGAAGGAAGCGGTGAAGAGAGCAGCTGCCGAGCATCGTCGTCCCATTGCAGCAGGAAGGCGGTCGACAGGGAAGAAAGCTCGTTCTGTCCGCCCACGCAGACAATGCCTTGCGGCACCTGGATGCTGGCCCCATAGGCCGTGGGGACAGGCAGGGAGGCCAGCGGCATCCACTGGGGGGAGGAAGACGTGAGCGACAGTCCGTAAGTTTCGGCATAATAGGCTTTCCTGCCGCCTTCTGCGGCAGGCACACCGGGAAAGTTGCAGCCGCCGGCCACTATCAGCCGGTTGGACAGGCAGCCGGCAAAGGGGGCAGACACGCCGCCGGCTACCGGGTAGTCGGGGAGAGAAGGGACAGACTCAGAACCGCTTCCGCATCCGCCGCTGAGGGCGGTGACGAAGGCGAGACAGCTGGGCAATAAAAATCTTTTCAATCTATTCATGGCTTTGGTTGGTTTATCCATCAAAAGGATGGGTTTGATGCAATAAAAGTACATATTTTAGGTGAATTCCTCCCGACTTTTTAAACAAATAAAACATAAAAGAACATATATATCGATATTTTCTCTGTATATTTGTCGTCAAATATGAAAAACTGTAAGTATGACACCGAAATTGCTGGCTGACATAGAAAAGGGGACAAAAGGGTCCCTGACGAAGAAGAAGATAATCCAGTATTATCTTCACGCCCGCTCTTCCACAATTCCGGACTTGGCCAAGGAACTGGAACTGAGCATCCCGACCGTCGCCAAGTTTCTAAACGACATGATGAAGGAGGGGGTGATAGCAAATTATGGGAAACTGGAAGCGGGCGAGGGGCGTCCGCCTGCCCTGTATGGACTGAATCCGCAGGCCGGGTATTTTGTAGGCGTGGATATCAAGAAGTTTTCCGTGGATGTGGCATTGATGGACCTGATGGGGGACGTGGTGACGATGAAGGAGGACATTCCGCTTTTGTTTGAGAATACGGAGGCCTATCTGGATGCCTTGTGCCAGACGGTCAGGGAGTTCATTGATACGACCCAGTTCGACCATGACCGCCTGCTGAACATCTGCGTGAACATCTCCGGGCGCGTCAATCCGCAGAAAGGCTTCAGCTATATCCTGTTCAATTTCGACGAACGGCCTCTGGCACAGGTGCTGACCGAGAAGATCGGCCATCCTGCCTGCATCGACAACGACACGCGGGCCATGGCCTACGGCGAGATGATGAAAGGGGTGGTGAAGGACGAGCAGGACATTATTTTCATCAACATCAGCTGGGGGCTCGGGGCCGGACTGATTTTCAATGGCGATGTGTATATGGGCAAGTCGGGTTTCTCGGGCGAGTTCGGTCATTTCAATGTCTTCGACAACGAGATTATCTGCCATTGCGGCAAGCGGGGCTGCCTGGAGACGGAGGTGTCGGGGGCTGCGCTCTACCGCAACCTGCTGCAGAGCCTGAAGGAAGGCAAGAAGTCCATCCTCTCGAAACGGATTGAGGAGGGGAAGGAACCGCTTACGCTCAGAGACATCGTGCAGGCTACGAACCGCGAGGATGTGTTGTGTATCGAACTGGTGGAGGGCATCGGCCAGAAGCTGGGCCGCTACCTGGCCGGACTGATTAACCTGCTGAATCCCGATCTGGTGGTCATTGGCGGCGTGCTGGCCCAGACGGGCGACTATCTGCTGCAGCCGGTGGCTACGGCCGTGCGGAAGTATTCCCTGAACCTGGTGAACCGCGATACGGCTATCGTTCTGTCCCGCCTCGGTGACCGCTGCGGTGTCATCGGTGCTTGCCTGCTGGCGCGGAAGCATCTTCTGGAGTAAGTGAAACTCAATTGTTCAACTTGTCATTCTGAACAAAAGTGAAGAATCTGAATGCATTCACTTTATGCAAACAGATTTTTCACTTTTGTTACCAATGACGAATTGACAAATTGTCATTATCGAATCGTTTCACACAACGTGTGATGGGGACTCAGAATGACAATTGTTCTATGCTTATTTTCAGAATAGCAACTATCTTATTCTCAGGTTAGTTCACCGACGGCTTATCTCGGCACGATGGTGAAGCCCCACTTGTATTCCTTGTTGGCCGGAATCAGGTACTGCGGGTCGGGGATGGCACCCCAGCTGTCATAACCGCCTACCCCCATCTGACGCATATCTACGCAGATTTCCACGAAGTTGCGCGGAGTGATGTCGTTGATGTGCGTCATGCGCGGCTTGATGTTGCGGGCGGTCGACACATCGTGCTTCAGTTCCTCCGCGTTGCGGTTGTTCCACTGGTAGTCGCGGTTGGTGTTTTCCTCGCTGTCGAAGTCCTCTACCGAGTTGCGCAGGGCATTGAAGCCGATGGTCTGGTCGGCATAGATGGTCAGGCCCTTGCCGCCTTTCTTGGAGATGGTCAGCCAGCGGGTGTCGGTGTGGTGGCCGTTCTCCTGCGGACGGACATACGGATAATACTGCTGGTCGGCCGTCGTCTTGAAGAGGTCTACCGTTACGCCTGCATTGCGGTCGATGTAGTTTTCCTCCGGACCCCGTCCGAAGTACGTCACCTGGTTCATGTCTACCGGCACGCGGAAACGGACACCGATGCGCGGCACGACGAGCTTGGCAGACTGCTTGCGGATGGCATCGTTGCCCGGAGTGAAGGTAGCCATCAGCGTGGCTTCAGACACTTCCGTCTTGTTGGCTTCCATTTCGGTCGAGGCAAACGTGTAGTCAGCCTTTACGACTCCCGAAGGATGGATGCGGTAGGAAGCGATGTAGAGGTTGCCGGCAGCCAGCAGGTAGTTGACCTTGACGATGGCATCCTTGCCGTCCATCTCTGCCGTTGCCTCCACTACCTTGAAGTTCTTGCTCGATTCCTTCCAAATCTGCAGACGGCGCGGTTCCTGGCTTCCGTAGTCGTTGTCGGTCGGTGCCCGCCAGAAGTTGGGCTGCAGGCCGAAGCCCTTGTCGAAGTATTCGGTGTTGCCCAGCTTGTAGGAGGTCACCAGTCCGCTCTGCTTGTCGAACACGAAGCTGACTTTCGATGAAGTGACCTTCAGCAGGTCGCCTTCGGTGGTGCAGGTCAGTGCCGGACCGGCGGTCTGGAAGCTGCGGGCCAGCGGGGCGATGGGCAGCTGGAACTGCTCCTTGGCAATTTCATAACCGGCGGGAATCAGCGGTTCGGGCTGCGTGGTGGTGACGCGGAACTCCACGAAGTATTCCGTGCCCGGCTTTTCCTTCAGGCCCGTCACGTCGACGCTGAATTCCTTCGATGCCTGCGGGGCGATGTCGAGCTGCGCCTTTCCGCTGCGGATGGTCTTGTTGTTTTCCTTCACCTGATAGCTGATCTGGTACTTCTGCAGGTTGGTGAAGTAGAAGCGGTTCAGTACGTTGAATCGGCCGCTGGCCAGGTCGGTGGCCTCGAAAGCCACGTTCTGGTGGGCGTATTTCACTTCGTTGTAGGCCGGATGCGGGTTGCGGTCGGGGTTGACGACGCCGTTGCAGCAGAAGTTGCCGTCGCTCGGTGAGTTCACGCCGAAGTCACCGCCGTAGGCATAGAACATGCGGCCTTCCGCATCGTGGGTCTCCAGGCCCTGGTCCACCCAGTCCCAGATGTAGCCGCCCTGCAGGTTCGGGTATTTGTAGATGGCCTTCCACTGGTCCCACAGGCTGCCGGTGGAGTTACCCATGGCGTGGGCGTATTCCGACGGGGCTACGGGGCGGTCGCTGCCTTCCCGGCCAATCTGTTCCAGCCAGCGGGCGCTGGGGTACTGCGGCACGTACATGTCGGAGTTCCATTCCCACTGGGCGCGTTCGTAGTTCACGGGTCGCTGCATGATGTCCTTGTCGGCCTCCTTCACCCAGAGGTAGGTCTGGTAGAAGTTGTAGCCGTTGCCGGCCTCGTTGCCCAGCGACCAGAAGGTGACGGACGGATAGTTCTTGTTGCGCTCGAACATGTTCTCCGTGCGGTAGAGGTGCGGCTGCAGCCATTCGATGTTGTTGCCCAGCGTGCCGCCCTTGCTCAGGTCGTAGTACATGGCGTGGCTTTCGATGTTGGCCTCATCATAGACGTAGATGCCATACTGGTCGCACAGCTCGTAGAACCGGCGGTCCTGCGGGTAGTGACAGAGGCGGACGGTATTGATGTTGGCCTGCTTCATCAGCTCGAAGTCCTTGCGCATCAGGTCTTCCGTCATGTAATGTCCCGTCTTCGGGTTATGCTCGTGGATGTTCACGCCTTTCAGCTTGAGGGGCTGGCCGTTGATGAGCAGCACGGTATAGTTCTTTCCGTTGGCGGACTTCTGGTCAATCTGCTTGATCTCGATGCGGCGGAAGCCTACGTGGTAGGGCACCACTTCGTTCACCTTGCCGTCTTCCTTCACGGTCATGTAGACCTTGTACAGGTTGGGCTGTTCCGAAGTCCAGGTCTGTACGCCCGGCATCTCCTTGTCGAAGCGGACGGTGCCGATTTGTCCTTTTTCCACCTGGACGGCCTTTTCTTCGGTGGCCACCGTGTTGCCCTGCGGGTCCACCAGTTCGTAGGCCACGGCCAGCTGCTTGCCGGCGGCCTCGTGGTTCTTCAGGTCGACGGCCAGGCGGAAGATACCGTTCTGGTACGAGTCGTCGAGGGTAGAGGTGATGCGGAAATCCTGCACGGCAGCCTTGGGCTGCGAGTAGAGGAACACGTCGCGCTCGATGCCGCTGATGCGCCAGAAGTCCTGACACTCCAGGAAAGAGCCGGTGCTCCAGCGGTAGATCTTCAGCGTCAGGATGTTCTCGCCTGCCTTCAGGTAGTCATTGATGAGGTAGTCGGCCGGGTTCTTCGAATCCTCGTTGTAGCCCACTTCCTTGCCGTTCAGGTAAACGTAGCAGCCCGACTTGGCACCGGCCAGCTGCAGGTAGATGTCGCGGCCGTCCCATCCTTCGGGGATGGTAATCTTGCGGCTGTACACGCCTACAGGCACGTCGACGGGCAGTTGGGGCGGCTGGGGTTTCCAGGGGCAGAACTCGTAGCCGTGGTTGGTGTAGAGGGCCGTTCCGTAGCCCTGCATCTCCCAGTTGCCGGGCACCTGGATGTCCTTCCAGGCATCGGTGTTCACGTTGGCCGAGGTGATGTTAGCCGGCAGCTGCTGGTGCGATTCAGTGTAGTAGAACTTCCACGTGCCGTTCAGCAGCTGGTAGTAAGGGCTGGCCTCGTACTTGCCGGTAGCGGCCTGTTCCTTCGTGCCGTAGCTCATGAAAGCGGAGCGGGGTGCTTCTCGGTTGACGGAAGTCACGTGCATGTCTTTCCAGTAAGGCAACGATTCGGCAGCCAGGGTCTGTGGAACTCCTGCCAGGGCAGTCGCCACGCAGCAACCGGCTGCAAAAAGGTAAGTTAGGTCTCTTTTCATGGTCTATTGTTTTTAAGAATGAATGTACCTGTTGGTAGGTTTCACAAAGGTACGAAAACTATTGGCTTGTGCAATAGTTATGGTCCATGAAATTTATATCGGTTTCGCTACGAAGCTTTCCTGGCCTCCTGTGCCCCACGGCTCAGGAAGGGCCTCGCAGCTGTTCGTCCTGACTCGCAACGTAGGTCACGACATCGAATAACCTAGGTCGCGACATCGAGTAACGTAGGTTGCTACATCGAATGACCTACGTTGCGACTTCTACGGATGAGGGATAACAGATAACGGAATTCCCCAAAAGACACAAATAGCTTATTAATAATAAAAGAGTGTGCCAAGGCTCAACGATACATATCAAACTGTCATTCTGGGTGATAGGCTGCTTTTGTCTTGATACACCTTCTATGATAGGTCGTATTGGGCTTTGACACACTTTCTTCGTGAAATTTCGATTTGCTTATCCTTCTTCCCTGCTATAGCCCCACTGCTCCAGGGCGAACGGCCAGTGGCGTTCCACCAGTGCCACGGTTTCGGGCTTGTACTGGTAGCGGTTCTTCTTGTAGCCTTTCTTCTTGTTCACATACGCTTCGATGGCCGGACGGGCCTCCTCGAAGCCGGGAAGGGAGAGACGGCGGTAGATGTCCTCGGTGCGTCCGAAGGGGTCCTTCTCGTAGTCCTCGAACTTGATTTCCACCAGATTGCCGGCGGGGATGAGGTGCTTGTCGGCCTCGTACTTGTGGTAGAGCTTGGCATAGACGGACAGGATGTTGGCCTGCAGCTGTTCGTCGCTGATGTCCTGTAGCTTCAACGGCTGGATGGTATTGGTGAAGAAGCTGCGGGTCGACTCGAACACGGTGTAGGGGTTGCGCATCAGGTAGATGAACTTGGCGTTGGGGAACATCTTCACCAGCTCTTTCACCCGGCCCGTGTGGGGCGGGTTCTTGCTCAGGAACTGGGTGCCGTGTGTGTTCCACAAGGAAATCTTGATGAGCTTGGTGAACATCTCCTCGAAGGTCTTCAGCTCGTCGGGGGTGATGCCGTCGAACAGCAGGTACTTGTCGGCATATTCGTCTGTGTACTGCGGCAGGAACCAGAAGTTGTAGTAGGTATAGGGCATCATGTTGGTCAGCGCGAATTCCTCTTCCTGCGGCAGGTCGACGGCCAGCTCCATGTTGTCGGTGGGACGCTTGTCGGGCATCAGCCAGCTCATGTTCTTCTTGAAGAATGGCTGGCCCCACATCATGAGATGGGGGAAGACCGTCTGGTAGGTGGTGTTGTAGCCGAAGTGGCGATCGCACGAGAAGACATTGTGCATGAAGGTGGTGCCGCTGCGCCAGTGACCGAGGATGAAGACGGGGTCGTGCTCTAGCGGGCGGTCGGCCAGCAGCCGCTCGTAGCGGCGGTCCTGCAGGGGTTTCAGGAGCGAGAGCAGGCGGCAGACGGCTTTCGTCAGCCGGAATTTCCCTTGGTAGGCCGCCCCGATGGAGCGGCCGTCGGTAATCTGATGGAAGGTCTTCCAGTCGGCACCGACCAGGGTATTGATGGGGAGGCGGTTAAATTCTAATAATCCCATAATCGTTGGTTTTTCGGTGTTATTTACAGAGTTCGACGGCGATTCCCTGCCGCGACAGCTCCTTGACGGCCAGTCCGATGGCTTCGTAGTGTTCGGGCCCGATGCCGAGGCGGGGCAGGTCGAGGACGGGCAGTGTCAGGGCGTTGCGCACGTCCTTTTCTTCTACCCGGTTGAGGATCATGCCCACGGCACAGGTGTTGTTGGTGATGGGGTCGATCAGGATGAAGGCTCCCGTCGACTTGTTCGTGCTATAAGGGTCGAAGAACAGCTCTTTCGAGGCGGTGAGCACGACGCGCCCGATCTGGTTGAGCGTGAAGGGCAGGCTCTCTGCATCGAGCCGTCCGTTGTCGATGCTCAGGTGTTCCATGGTGTTGACATCCACCTTGTAGCGGATGCTGTCGATGCGCGTGCGGCTGGTGTTGGTAGTCTGCTTCAGGAAGAAGGATTTCTCCATGTCCATGGCCTCTTCGTCCATCCACACCAGCATGGCCTCGAAGTGGCGGCCGGTCATCGGCAGGTTGTCGGGATGCACCAGCATGTCCCCGCGCGACACGTCGATTTCGTCTTCGAGGGTCAGGGTGACGGACATGGGTGGGAAGGCCTGCTCGATTTCACCTTCGTAGGTGACGATGCTTTTCACGCGCGACCGCTTGCCGGAGGGAAGGGCCAGTACCTCGTCGCCCTTGCGGACAATGCCGGAGGCCACCTTGCCGCAGAAGCCCCGGAAGTCGAGGTGGGGACGGAGCACGTACTGTACCGGGTAGCGGAAGTCCTGCAGGTTAGCGTCGTTGCCGGTCTCTACGGTTTCCAGATAGTCCAGCAGGGCGGGGCCGTCGTACCAGGGGGTGCGGGCGGATTTCTCCACCACGTTGTCGCCGTCGAGGGCCGAGAGGGGGATGCACTGCAGGTCGGGGATGCCCAGCGGCTCCAGGAATGCGCGGTAGTCGTCCACGATGCGCTGGAAGACTTCCTGGGAGAAGTCCACCAGGTCCATCTTGTTCACCGCCAGCACGATGTGGCGGATGCCGAGCAGCGACACCAGATAGCTGTGGCGGCGGGTCTGGGTGATGACTCCCGTGCGGGCGTCGACCAGGATAATGGCCAGACGGGCGGTGGAGCCGCCGGTAATCATGTTGCGGGTATATTGTTCGTGTCCCGGCGTGTCGGCAATGATGAACTTCCGGTGGTTGGTCGAGAAATAGCGGTAGGCCACGTCGATGGTAATGCCCTGTTCGCGCTCGGCCTTCAGTCCGTCGAGCAGCAGGGCATAGTCGATGTGTTCGCCGGCATTGCCCACTCGCTTGCTGTCGCGCTGCAGGGCATCCAGCTGGTCTTCGTAGATTTTCTTGCTGTCGTACAGCAGTCGCCCGATGAGGGTGGACTTGCCATCGTCGACCGAGCCGGCGGTGAGGAACCGCAACAGGTCTTTCTCCTCGTCGCGGTCGAGGAATTCTTTTATGGATAGATTGCTCATTTTGTTCGTTGTTAGAGGTTAGAAATAGCCTTCCCGTTTTTTTTCTTCCATGCTGGCTTCTTGGTCGAAGTCGATGACACGGGTGGTGCGTTCGCTCTTGGTGGTGGTCATCATTTCCTCCACAATCTTCTCGATGGTGTCGGCTTCACTCTCGATGGCACCGGTCAGCGGCCAACAGCCCAGCGTGCGGAAACGGATGGTCTTCCTCTCTATCTTGTCGCGGTATTTTTCGGGCAGGCGGTCGTCGTCGGGCATGATCAGCTGGCCGTCGATGTTGACCACGGGCCGTTCTTTCGCAAAGTAAAGGGGGACGATGGGAATCTGTTCCAGACGGATGTACTGCCAGATGTCCAGCTCGGTCCAGTTGCTCAGGGGAAACACGCGGATGCTTTCTCCTTTGCGGATGCGGGTGTTGTAGAGGTCCCATAGTTCAGGCCGCTGGTGCTTCGGGTCCCATTGGTGGAATTCGTTGCGGAAGGAGAAGATGCGCTCTTTCGCCCGCGACTTTTCCTCGTCGCGGCGGGCACCTCCGAAGGCAGCATCGAACTTGTATTTGTCGAGTGCCTGCAGCAGGGCCTGCGTCTTCATCAGGTCGGTGTGGACCTTGCTGCCGTGGGTGAAGGGGCCCACTCCGGCACGGAAGGCCTCCTGGTTGCTTTCCACAATCAGGTGCCAGTCGTGTGCGCGGGCGTATTCGTCGCGGAACTGGATCATTTCCTTGAATTTCCATTTCGAGTCGATGTGCAGGAGGGGGAAGGGCACCTTGCCGGGGGCAAAGGCCTTCTCTGCCAGCCGCACCATGACCGACGAGTCTTTGCCGATGCTGTAGAGCATCACGGGGTTCTCGAATTCGGCGGCCACCTCGCGGATGATGTGGATGGACTCCGCTTCGAGTTCCTTCAGGTGGCTCAGGGTGTAAGAAGTATTCATCATATCGTACGGTTTATTTTCGGTAATAGGAGGTCCAGCAGCCGGGCAACGGATTGCTCGACTGTCAGGACAGAGGTATCGAGGCGCAGGGCCGGATGTTCCGGAGCCTCAAAGGGGGCGGAGATGCCCGTGAACTGGGTAATCTCGCCGCGACGGGCCTTGGCGTAGAGCCCTTTCACGTCGCGCTGCTCGCAGGCTTCCAGCGGCGTGCTGACATAGACTTCGAGGAAGTTCTGTTCGCCCACGATGCGGGCCGCCATCTGGCGGATGGCGATGCTGGGGCTGATGAAGGCGGCCAGGGTGACGATGCCCGTGTCCACGAACAGGCGGCCGATTTCGGCAATGCGGCGGATATTCTCTATCCGGTCTTCTTCCGAGAAGCCCAGGTTGTTGTTGATGCCGCTGCGGATGTTGTCCCCGTCGAGGATGCGGCACAGGATGTCCCGCCGGTGCAGTTCCCGTTCGAGGGCGATGGCCAGGGTACTTTTTCCCGACCCGCTGAGACCGGTGAACCAGACCATCAGCCCGCGCTGGCCGAGCAGGGTTTCCTTGTCGGTGCGTGTCAGCATCCGGTCGAAGATGGGGTAGATGTGGGTGGCGTTTTCGTTCATGATGGTGGAGTGCTAAAGGGTTAGAAAGGCCATATCTGCGGAATGGCAAATACGGAGATGATAAAGGTAATCAGGTTCAGCGGCAGACCGATGCGCACGAAGTCGGTGAACTTGTAGTTGCCGATACCCTGCACGATGAGGTTGGTCTGGTAGCCGATGGGGGTGCTGAAGCTGGCCGATGCCGCCATGCAGATGACCACAAAGAAGGGCATCGGGTTCACGCCCAGCTGCTCGGAGAGCGAGAGGGCGATAGGGAAGGAGAGGGCTGCCGCCGCATTGTTCGTAATCAGTTCGGTGAAGAGGTTGGTGATGAGGAACATCACCGCCAGCAGCACGTAGGGCCCGTAGTGCCGGCTCAGCCCGATGATGTAGGCGGCCAGGCAGTCGGCCACGCCCGAGTTCTCCATGGCCTTGCTGATGCCGAAGGCGCAGGCGATGGTGACCAGGATGTCCCACGAGATATACTTGGTGTACTTGCGGGGCGGGAAGATCTGTGTCCAGGCCATGATGACCGTGGTGACGGCGGCAAAGAAGAACATGTCGAGTTTCACGCCGGCCGGCAGCAGGGCCTGTACGGCGGGCAGTTCGCCGACGGTGGCTCCGGCAATCATGACGGCCAGCAACAGCAGGGCCAGCCAGCGCCGCTTCCGCCCGGGAGGTTCGCTGTCGTGGCCGTTGGCCAGCATGATGAATACCGACGATTCTCCCCAGGCCCGCTGGAAACTGTCGTCGGCCAGCACGACCAGGGTGTCTCCTTCGCGGAAGCTCAGGCCGTCCCACCGGGTATAGGCCGTGCCGCCGCGGCGCAGCTCTTTCAGCTCAGCTCCGTAGTGGCGCGTGAAGTCGAACTCGCTCACCGACTTGTTGATACCGGGAAAGCGGGCGCCGATGACGGCTTCCACCACGTGGAGGGGGCCTTCCTTTTCAGCGGTGCCCTCGTCGTGCAGGGCTTGGTCCGGGCGGACGGAGGGAAGCAGCCGGCGGGAGAAGCAGAACAGGTAGAGGATGCCGGCCAGGGCGATGAAGATGCCCACCTTGCCCAGTTCGAACATCGTGAAGCCGGGCAGTCCGGCCTCCTGAATCATGCTGTGCACCACGAGGTTGGTGGAGGTGCCGATGAGGGTGCAGATGCCGCCGAGGATGGTGACATACGACAGGGGAATGAGGAAATACGTGGCCGGGAGGCGGACCGAGGCGGCCCACCGCTTGATGATGGGGGCAAAGATGACCACCACCGGCGTGTTGTTGAGGAACGCCGAGATGAAGGCCACTCCCGGCAACATGCGGAGCTGGGCGCGGAAGACGGTGGTCCGCCGCTGGGGCAAGAGCTTCTTGACCAGTTGGGTCAGGGCACCGCTCTGGCGGACCCCTTCACTGACCAGGAACAGCATGGCCACGGTCATCATGCCTTTGTTGCTGAAGCCTTCCAGCATCTCCCGGGGGGTCAGGATGCCGGTACACAGGAAGATGACCAGCACGCTGAACAGAATCATGCCGGGGCGCATCCGGTCGGCAATGAGGGCTGCCAGCATACCGACCAGGGAGAGGAGTACGATGATACCTTCTGTACTCATGACTGCTCTCCGACGATGAACCAGGGATTGTACAAATCTTCCTTATTATATTGTAAGGGGCGGGAAGTGCCGTATTGGCAGACTTCTTTTCCCGTCGCCCGCACCAGGGCATGTCCGGCAGCGGTGTCCCATTCCATGGTCGGTGCAAAGCGGGGATAGACATCGGCCACTCCTTCGGCGATGAGGCAGAACTTCAGCGAACTGCCTTTCGACACGGTGCTGACCGGCTGATGGCGTTGCTGCAGCCGTTCGATGTAGGCCGCGGTTTCGGCGTTGAGGTGCGAACGCGAAGCGACGACCACGCAGCCTTCATGCGGGGCGGCATCGGGCAGACGGCGGGCACGGGCGATGAGGCTGTCCAGCGTTTCCTGTTCGTCCAGCGACTCAATCGGTGCTACCTTGAAGGCACCTCGGCTGCAGTCGGCGAAGTACAGCTCCTGCAGGACGGGGATGTAGATGACTCCGGCTTCGGGGACTCCCCGACGCACCAAGGCGATGTTGACGGTGAATTCCCCGTTGCGCTTGATGAATTCCTTGGTGCCGTCCAGCGGGTCCACTACCCACAGTGTTTCCCATGTCCGCCGCTCGTCGTAGGTCGCCAAGGAGCCTTCTTCGCTCAAGAGGGGGTAGGGGGTGGCCGCCAGTACGGCGGCAATGGCCTGATGGGCCCGCCGGTCGGCGACGGTCAGCGGCGAGTGGTCTGCCTTCATTTCGATCTCGAAGTCAGCATGGGGGTCGGTATAGACCTTCCGGATTTCAGCACCTCCTGCCAGTGCTGCCTGAATAGCTGTCAGTAACAAGTCTTTCTGCATAAAAAAATGATCCGTAAAAAAACAATGTAAAGTAACTGCTTTTTTACGGATCTGGAGTGGTTGAATCGTCGTTTTTTCTGTTCTTTGTTCTGTTTTGTAACTTATTTTAATGAAGAACGGTCGTTTTCAGGAAGAACAGACGGTTTTTGCCGGGTTTGTTTCCACATGCGCCACATGAAATAGGCACAATGGGTGAAAGCGAAGGCGAAGGAAATGCCGAGCAGGGTCTTGTCGGCCGACCATCCCACAGTCTGCTGGTGCCACAGGCCGGTAATGACACAGAGCACGGCCAGAATCAGTCCGGTAATGTTCAGTGCCATGTCGCCTTTCCGGTAGGGGACGTCGGGCTCCAGCTTGCTGTGGCGGATGCCGTAGGCGGCATAGACATCCAGTCCGATGAGCATCCATACCACCAGACGGATCCACGTGTCGGCGGGCAGGAAGACCATCATGCACAGGCAGGTCAGGATGCCCATGATGGGCACGAACGGCACGAAGGGGGTCTGGAAGGCACGGTGGATATCGGGCATGGTCTTGCGTACGATGAGGACACCGGCACATACCAGCGTGAAGGCCAGCAGCGTACCGATGCTGGTCATCTCGCCGGCCACCTGTGCCGGGACGAAACCGGCCAGGATGCTGACCACGACCATGAACAGCAGGTTGTTATGGACCGGGGTGCGGTATTTCTCGTTGATGCGCGAGAAGAAGGGCGGCAGCAGTCCGTCGTGGCTCATGCTCAGGAATACGCGGCTCTGGCCAAGCAGGGTGACCATGATGACCGAGCAGTATCCGAAGAGGATGGCCAGGATGATGGCCTTGTTCAGCCACGGATAGGCCGGCTGGATGAGGCCGGTGGCATCGGGGCTGCCCATGTTGCCGATGGCGACGGCCACCGGAGCGATGCCTTCCTGGCCCTGGAACTGGGTGTAGTGGGCCACGCCGGTCATGACATAGGCAAAGAGGATGTAGAGCACCGTGCAGACCAGCAGCGACACGAGGATACCGATGGGCATGTCGCGCTTCGGGTTCTTCGTCTCCTGTGCCGCCGTGCTGACGGCATCGAAGCCCAGGAAGGCGAAGAAGACGATGGCGGCCCCGCGCAGTACGCCGGAGAAGCCGAACTCGCCCAGACGGCCGGTATTCTCAGGAATGTAGGGCACGAAGTTGTCGGTCTGGATAAACTGCCAGCCCAGGACCACAAACACCAGGATGACGGCAATCTTCAGGAAGACAATCAGGCCGTTGACGAACGAGCTGCCAGCCGTACCGCGCATCAGCAGCAGGCTCATCAGCACCACGATGACCATGGCTGGAATGTTGATGATGCCTCCGTCCCAGGGGCAGGCCGTCAGGGCGTGGGGCAGCTCGATGCCGATGCTTTCCAGGAAGACCACCATGTAGCGGCTCCAGCTGATGCTGACGGTGGTGGCGGCTACGGAATACTCCAGCACCAGGTCCCAGCCGATGATCCAGGCAATCAGCTCGCCCATGGTGGCATAGGAATAGGTATAGGCACTGCCGGCCACCGGAATCATGGAGGAGAACTCCGCGTAGCAGAGGCCGGCAAAGCAGCAGCCGATGGCGGCAATGATGAACGACAGGGTGATGGCCGGGCCGGTGTAGGTGGCGGCCACGGTGCCGGTGATGGAGAACAGTCCGGCACCGATGATGACCCCTACGCCCAGTGCCACCAGGCTGACCGGGCCCAATACCCGCTTCAAGGTCTTGCTACCCGTTTCGGCCGCTTCGGCCTGCAGGGCATCGATAGACTTACGTATGAACAATCCCATGGTAGTAGTTGTATTTGCAAGAATAGAAAAATCAGAAATTCAGGTTGGCCATCTTCCACATTCCCAGGAACGACGCCTTGGTGATTTCCGTCACCTTGTCCCAGTTGATGCGCGAAGGCTCGTCGCTGGGCAGGTGGTAGTCGGGATGGCCGTCGGTGTGGTACCACATGATGGGGATGTCCAGGCGGGCGAAGGTGCCGTTGTCACTGCCGCCTACGGGCTTGTCCCACGGACGGTAGTCGGGCTCGATGCCCAGTCCGTACTTGGCCACATCGGCTTTCAGCCATTCGCCGAAGGCCGGGGTGCCCTCCGTGTAGAAATACACAACGTGCTTGGGCTTGGCCTCGTTGTTGTTGCGGCCTATCATGTCGAAGTTCAGATAGCCCTTCACCTTCTTGATGTCGGCAAAGCTCTGCGCGAAATAGCGGGAGCCCAGCAGGCCCTTCTCCTCTCCGTCCCAGAAGGCGAAGTAGACGGTCCGTTCGGGCTGCTGTCCGGTGGCCAGGAAGGCGCGGGCAATCTGCAGCACGGCCGATACGCCCGATGCGTTGTCGTCGGCACCGTTGTAGATCTGGTCGCCGTCCAGCATCGGGTCGAGGCCGAGGTGGTCATAGTGTGCGCCTACGATGACAATCTCGTCGGTGCGTTTGCCTTCCAGCTTCGCCAGGATGTTGCGCATGGAGTATTTTTGGTGGACGCCTTTCTGCAGAATCGCAGCGATGGAGTCGGGGTGCACCTGCAGCTTGCCGGGACGCTGGCGTTCGGTGCGGTAGGCTTCGAACGGCTGGAAATAGTCGTCGAACACGGGCTGCAGTCCCCACTGCTTCAGCAGGGAGACGATGTAGTTGCCGGCGATGCGCCCGCTTTTCCATCCCGCTTCGCGGCCTTCCAGTTCGTCGCTGGCCAGGAAACCGATAAAGGCCTCCGCGCTCAGCCGGTTGATACTTGCCAGTCCCTTTTCTTCAGCGGTGGGGCCCAGCGTTTTTTTTGCCTGCAGCGTATTGGCACCTACGAGGGCCAGAAGCAGGGGCAGCAGATAGTAAATAGTCCTTTTCATAATCGTTGTTGTTGATGTTTTTCTGTCGGGGTTGAGTAAAGGAAGGCAGGGGGAGGCGGTCAGAACGGTGCCCGGTATTTCCCCTCCTCACGGTCTTCCAGAATGTTCAGGTACGAGGTATAGCGCGATTCGCTGATGTAGTGCTGCTCCACGGCCTCGCGCACCGCGCAGCCCGGTTCGTGGCGATGGGTACAGTTGCCGTACTTGCAGCCTGCCGAATACGCAAAGATTTCCTTGAAGTAGTGGCCCACCTCCTCGTCTTTCATGTCGAAGGTGCCGAATCCTTTGATGCCCGGGGTGTCAATCAGGTAGCCGTCCCCCTCCACCTCGAACATCTCCGAGAAGGTGGTGGTGTGCATGCCTTTGTTGTGGGCTGCCGAGATTTCTCCGGTTTTCAGGTGCTGGTCTGGCAGGATGGCGTTGATGAGGGTGGACTTGCCCACGCCGGAATTGCCCGAAAAGAGCGTTACCTTTCCTTGCAGGGCTTCCTTGATGGCGGCGATTCCCTCTGCATGAAGGGCCGACACCGCATAGCAGGGATAGCCGATGTGCGTGTAGAGGTTCACCAGCCCGTCCAGGTACCGGCGTTCGTCGTCCGTATAGAGGTCGGTCTTGTTGAAGACCAGGCTGACGGGTACGCTGTAGGCTTCGGCAGAGGCCAGGAAGCGGTCGATGAAGACGGTGGAGGTCTCCGGATAGTTGACGGTCACGACGAGCAGGCACTGGTCGAGGTTGGCGGCGATGATGTGCGACTGCTTCGAGAGGTTCGACGCGCGTCGGATGATGTAGTTCTTCCGGTCGTCGATTTCGGTGATGAACGCCGTCCCCTCCGTGTTGGTGCGGATGCTCACCCGGTCGCCCACGGCCACGGGGTTGGTGCTGCGGATTCCTTTCAGGCGGAAGTTGCCCTTGATCTTGCATTCCACCAGGCGGCCGTCGTCTGTCTTGACGATGTACCAGCTGCCGGTGTTCTTTACTACTAAGCCTTTGTCCAATGTTGAGTCTATAAATAGGAATATTCTACATGAAACACAAAGACACAAAGGTACAAAGAACCTTCTTTCCGGAGCTTTGTCCCTTAGTGCCTTTGTGCTGAAGCGTCACGTGGTTATACGGTCATGATTTCCTTGTCCTTGGCGGCGAGCATCTCGTCGATCTGCTTGATGAACTTGTCGTGCACCTTCTGCAGCTTGGCTTCCGAGTTCTTCTGCTCGTCTTCGGCCATACCGTCTTTCACCGCCTTCTTCAGGGCATCGATGGCATCGCGGCGGGCGTTGCGCACGCTCACCTTGGCCGTTTCGCCTTCCGCCTTGCACTGCTTGGCCAGCTGCTTGCGCCGTTCCTCGGTCAGGGGCGGGATGCCGATGCGGATGATTTCCCCGTTGTTCTCGGGCATGATGCCCAGGGTGGAGTCGATGATGGCCTTTTCGATGACGCGGAACATGCTCTTGTCCCACGGCTTGATGGCGATGCTGCGGGCATCGGGGGTGGTCACGGCGGCCACGTTATTGATGGGCACCATGCTGCCGTAAGAGTCTACGCGGATACCGTCGAGCAGGCGTACGTCTGCCTTGCCGGCCCGGATGTGCGCCAACGCCTCGTCCAGGTACATGATTGCCATATCCATTTTTTCTTCAGCTGCGCTGAGAATTGATTTAGAGTCTGCCATAATAAAAATGTCTAAATGTTTAGTGGTTAAACTTATAGTTTATGAATGATTTGCATCAGTTGTTCGCCCAGTCCGATGGTGTAGCCCTGCGATACGAAGACCACCCGGTTGAACGTATCGGCAATCAGGAAGATGGGCAGCGTATTGGCATGGGCCAGCTTCATGGCCGCCACCATCTCTTTCTGGATGGCGTGGCTCTTGTCGATACCGTAGGAGATGGTGCCGGGCAGTTCGCCGAACTCGTGGGCGTCGAACTTGCCGTAGCTGGCCTCGTCGGGGAAGAGGAGCACCATCGGGCGGCCCCATTCCTCCAGCTTCTCCTTCACGGCAGCGATGTCGCGCAGGGCATGGTTGGTCGGTTCCTGGCGCACGCCGAGGATGGCCACGATGTAGTAGCCGCGGCCCGTGGTGGCCAGCAGGCTGGTCTCTTCACCGGCGGTGGTGAAATACTTGTTCTCGGAGTTGAAGCTGCCGATGACCTGCACGTCGTCCTTGCTTTCGCGCATCACGAGGTCGACGGTCGTGGTCTTTCCGCCCTCGATCCGGAAGAAGACCATGCGGTTCAGCACACTGCCGTTGGCCATACGGGTACCCGTAGCCAGCAGGTAATTGCCTTCGTCGAGCTGCGTCCCCTTCTTCAGCAGGTTGCTCCAGGTGGCTCCGCCGCCCATGTCCACGTCGCCTTCATCGTAGCTCAGCAGTTTCATGTAGCCGTTCTCGATTTTCGACAGGGTGAAGTGGGAGTAGTATTTCGGGTCGGTCAGCGAGCGGATCGGGGAGAAGCGGGCCACCAGGGTTCCCTGGGGTGCCGATACCTGTTCGCTGGCTTCGAAGTCGATGTCCGTAGGCTGCTTTCCGTTCATCAGCTGCACCTTTCCGGTCACTTCGTCGATGCGGGCGGCAATGCCCAGCGAGCGGCAGAGCGACACGAAGAAGATGTTGCGCGAGTGGGGGTCGGCTACGCGGGTCTTCCACACGCCGGCCGGACGGATGGGGGCACCGCCCAGGTTGCAGTCGTCATCCACGCGGATGTTGGCCTTCACCCATTCCACCACCTTCATCGGGTCGGCCACGAAGGCCTCTGCGTCCGCTTCGGCCACTTCCTGGCGGAAGAAGGACTTGTAGGGAGTAATCATTTCGTTGGACACGCGCGGATTCAGGATATACTTGTTGAACGTGTCGTCGTCGGCATCCAGCGGGTTGCTGCTGTGGTCGCGATGGTCCTGCAGCACCTCTGCGCTCACGTCGCGCAGGTCCTTGGCCGAGATTTCCTGCAGCAGCTGCAGGGCAGTGGCCTTCTGGCCGGACGGGGTGGTGGTCAGGAAGTCTTCCAGCACCTGCCAGTTGCCGCGCGACTTCACCAGCAGACGGGCCACGACGGCGGGGTCCAGTCCCTGAGCCTTGGCAAACAGCTGGCCCTTCTCTTCGTTGACGAAGGTTGCCACATACGCATTGCGGATGGAGTCTTCCTGGGCCATGCGGAGCGTGTTCTCGGCCCGTTGCGCCTCGGTCACTTCCGGCAGGTTGGCCTTTTCGGGAGGAGGCACGATGTCCAGGTCTTCCGTAACGGCTTCTTCACCCGTCTTGTTCAGGCAGATGCTGATGTGTTCGTCCTTGCCGAACGACAGTTTGCCGTAGCCGAAACGGCCGTCCTTCGAGGCCCATACCAGCATGTCGCCCAGGCCCGCGCTGAGCCAGGTCTGTCCCTGTTCGTTGGTCTGCTTGGTGGCCACGGTGTGGAATTCGGCATAGTTGTAGATCTTGAATTCCACGTAGGCATCCTTCACCGGCTGTCCGTCGGCGTCCGTCACGGTGACGGTGGCCTTGGCCGAAGAGCCGTAGTTGTCGATGATGTTGATTTCCGTATAGAGCGGTGTCTGCACCATGATTTCTTCCTGTCCGTTGTATTTGCCGAACACCTTGGTGTGCATCAGCATTCCCCGGCTGGCAGGGGCATTAAACCATCCCAGGTTCAGCACCGGTTCGGGTTCGCAGGCACCCAGAAAGTACCATTTTCCGTCCACCCAGGCTTCCACCCACGCATGGTTGTCGTCCGTGTGTGCCCATCTCGGCGTATAGACCTGCCGGGCCGGGATTCCCACCGAGCGGAGGGCGGCCACCGTGAAGGTGGATTCCTCGCCGCAGCGGCCGTAGGCCGTCTTCACGGAAGCCAGCGGAGAGCTGGTGCGGGCATCCGAGGGGGTGTAGATGACTTTTTCATGACACCAGTGGTTGACTTCGATCACTGCATCGTGCAGCGACAGCCCTTTCACCCGGTCTTTCAGCTCCTGGTAGAAGACCATGCGGCTGTTGTCCAGGTTCTCGTTGTTCACGCGCACCGGCAGCACGAAGTGGCGGAACACTTCTTCGGGAATGACGGCTCCCCAGGGCATCTCTTTCTGGGCCAGGAAGCTGGTTTTCACGTTCTCCAGGAAGAAACTGCCCGGATAGTCGGCGATGTCTGCCGTGGGCATGTAGGCATAGAGGAAGTTCATGGCTTCTTTTTCGGCGGTGCTCATGGATGTCTCCAGGATGTCGAAAAGAGCGCTGTTGGGTAACTGTACACGCCGGGCCTGCAGGGCGTTTTCCACCTCCTGCCGGTAGGCATTGTCTGTGATAAAATGTTCCGAGCGGCTGCTGCAGCTGCTTGCCAGTGCCAGCACCCCCATCAGAAAGGCCACGATGTAAGATTTGTTCATGAATGTCATAAGGTTAATGGTAAGTAGTTATTTGGCTTCAAATTTAGCATTATTTTTTGATATGGCAAAATGTTGCCGGCCTATTTTGCAAAAATACAATAAATCCTTTGTGCTCTTTGTGTCTTTGTGTTTCAATTCAAACACATCCACTGACGCTTTTTTCGATTTCCCCGTCGGTTTTTCGATCCACCCCGTCCCCTCCTTGGCCAAGGAGGGGTCCTTCCTCTCCCCACCCTCTCCTTCCAGGGAAGGGCTTAACTGGGACAAGCCCAGCTTTTTCTGGTAAGGGCAGCAAAGCTTTCGCCCTAAAGGGCTGCCCTTGACTTTCTACGCAGCAGAGCTGCGATGGTTTTCATTGTTGCCGGTAAGCTTGCTTGATCTGTTCTTTCTCCATCGGGCTGTCCGGAATCCTTCTTCCTGCTTCTTTTTCCTGTCCTCCCTTCTTTCTGTTTCCCTTCCTTCTGCTTCCCCTTTTCCTGTTCCCCCTTCTTTCCTGTCATTTCGAACGAAGTGAGAAATCTCTTTGCGTAAAGTGGATGTATTCAGCTGCTTTGCTTCGTTTCCTTGGCAAGAAAGCATTCTGCACGACATGAAAGAGGAAGGGAAGTGCTTCGGAATGGAGAAAAAGCGGCAAATCGTTGACGGGCTCGGAATTTCTTTGTACTTTAGCGGCTTCATTGCAAAAACTTACAATCAGACATGAAGAAGATTTTCATTGACGCCATCTTGGCGGGTGCTTTCATCTCTTTAGGAGGAGTGGCTTTCCTGAAAGCCGGCGGCATCATCGGAGCTGTACTGTTTACGTTCGGACTCCTTTCCATTATCCACTACAAGTTGAAGCTGTACACCGGTGTCAGCGGCTTTGTCTCCACGCCGCAGGACTGGAAGGAACTGCCCGTCGTGCTGCTGGGCAATATCGTGGGATGCGGACTGGTGGGGGTAGCCATGCGTTTCAGCCAGCCTGATCTGGTCGATGTGGCGGCGGCCATTGTCGACAAGCGGGTAGCGGCCGGCTTCTGGCGCGTGCTGGTGCTGGCTGTCTTCTGCGGCTTTATCATGACCACGGTGGTGAACTTCGGCCGGAAGGGCCAGTGGCTGCCGCTGCTGTTCGGCATTCCCCTGTTCATCGTATGCGGCTTCGTCCACAGCATTGCCGATGCCTTCTACTTCCTGCTTGGGGTAGTGCCGGGAGGGTTCACCGCTCCTATGCTGACGGCCTATCTGGCCTCGGTGGTGGGCAATTTTATCGGGTGTAACGCCTATCGGATTTTCCAGCGGCTGGCAGCATGACGGTGTATCTGGCACGCCACGGGCAGACCGAGGAGAATCTGGCCCGTATCTTCCAGGGCCAGCTGCCGGGCCGCCTCACGGAGCTGGGCAGGGAACAGGCCGTAGAATTGGGCCGCCGGCTGGAGGCGGTGCCTTTGGAGGCCGTGGTCAGCAGCGACTTGCAGCGTGTGACCGACACGGTGCGCCTGGCGGTCGGGTCGCGCCACCTGCCCTGGGTGCAGTCCCCCTTGTTCCGAGAAATCGACTGGGGCAGCTGGACGGGACTGAAAATCGACGAGGTGGACCGTTCGGCGGTGCCTGCCGATGCCGAAACGCCCCGTCAGCTCTACGAGCGGGCGGGGCGGTGTGTGGAGTATCTTCGTCGGCATTATCCCGACGCTACGGTGCTGGTCGTGACCCACGTACTGGTGGGGCGGTCTATCGAAGCCCGGCTGCGGGGCCTTCCGATGGAGGCTCTCCGCAGCATTCCTTTCCTGCAGAATGCAGAAGTCAGGTGCTTGCCGGGGTAAGGCTGTTTACTGCTCTTTCATCTTCTTGGCCACGATGGCGTCGATGCAGGCGATGGCCGTGATGTTCACGATGTCGCGCACCGAGCTTTCGATGTCCGTGAAGTGGATGGGCTTGTTCAGACCCATCTGGATGGGGCCCAGCACTTCCGTGTCGCTCATGCCCTGCAGCAGCTGGTAGGTAGCGTTGGCCGAGCTCAGGTTCGGGAATACCAGCGTGTTCACCACCTTGCCTTTCAGCCGCGTGAACGGATATTTCTCGTCGCGCAGCCGGTCGTTCAGGGCGAACTTCACCTGCATCTCACCGTCGATGGCCAGCTCGGGATAGTTCTCCTGCATGTAGGCCACGGCCTCGTGCACCTTGGCCGGGCTGCCTTCCGTGTCGGCACCGAAGTTGGAGTAGGAGAGCATGGCCATCACCGGCTCGTGGTTGAAGAACCGAACGGACTGGTCCGTCAGCTTGGCAATGTCGATGAGGGTGTCCGTGTCGGGATGCCGGTTGATCAGCGTGTCCGCGATGAAGTACGTGCCCTGCTTCGAGTTGAGGATGTGCATCGTCCCGAAGTGCTTGTAGCCCGGGCGGATGCCGATGACCTCTTTGGCTACCTTGATGGTGTTCGAATACTTGGTGTACAGACCCGTCACGAACGCATCCGCATCGCCCGTCTCCACCATCATCATGCCGAAGTAGTTGCGCTCGAACATCTTGTCGTTCGCCTCCTGGAAGTTGGCCCCCTGTCGGGCCCGCTTTTCGGCCAGAATATGCGCATACCGTTCGCGGCGTTCCGCTTCGCGGTCGTGGCGCAGGTTCACGATTTCAATACCTTCCAGGCTCAGGTCCAGCTCCTTGGCCAGCTTCTCGATGCGCTCGTCGTTGCCCAGCAGGATGGGCTGGCAGATGCCTTCCGCCTTGGCCTCCACGGCCGCTTTCAGCATGTTGGGGTGGATGCCTTCGGCAAAGACCACGCGCTGCGGGTTGCGGCGGGCCGTGGCGTAGAGCTGGCGGGTCAGCTTGTTCTCCTGTCCCATCAGTTCGCGCAGATGGTGCTTGTAGGCTTCCCAGTCCGTAATCTGCTTGCGGGCCACGCCCGATTCCATCGCCGCCTTGGCCACGGCCATCGACACTTCCGTGATGAGGCGCGGGTCCACCGGCTTCGGGATGAAGTAGTCGGGACCGAAGGTCAGGTTGTTCACATGGTAGGCATTGTTCACCACATCGGGCACCGGCTGCTTGGCCAGCGAAGCGATGGCCCGTACGGCGGCGAGCTTCATCTCCTCGTTGATGGCAGTGGCACGTGTGTCGAGCGCGCCGCGGAAGATGTAGGGGAACCCGATGACATTGTTGATCTGGTTCGGATAGTCCGAACGTCCCGTCGACATCAGCACGTCAGGGCGCGAAGCCATGGCATCCTCGTAGGAAATTTCCGGGACGGGGTTCGCCAGGGCGAAGACGATGGGATGGTCGGCCATGCTGCGCACCATCTCCTGGGTCAGTACGTTTCCTTTCGACAGGCCCAGGAAGACATCTGCCCCGCGCACGGCTTCTTCCAGGGTGTGGACATCGCGGCGGTCGGTGGCGAAGTAGCGTTTGGTCTCGTTCAGCCCCTCGCGGTCGCTGGTGATGACTCCCTTCGAGTCGAGCATCACGATGTTCTCGTGGGTGGCTCCCAGCGCCTCGTAGAGCTTGGTGCAGGAGATGGCTGCCGCACCGGCGCCGTTCACCACGATTTTTACCTCCTCAATCTTCTTTCCGGCCACTTCGAGTGCGTTCAGCAGTCCGGCACTGGAGATGATGGCCGTCCCGTGCTGGTCGTCGTGCATCACGGGGATG
This sequence comes from Phocaeicola plebeius, assembly GCA_004558305.1. Taxonomy (GTDB): domain Bacteria; phylum Bacteroidota; class Bacteroidia; order Bacteroidales; family Bacteroidaceae; genus Phocaeicola; species Phocaeicola plebeius_B. The sequence continues at coordinate 6,078 of SFDG01000004.1, read as the reverse complement.
TCCAGTTCCGCCTTCAGCCGGCGTTCGATTTCGAAGCATTCGGGTGCCTTGATGTCCTCCAGGTTGATGCCTCCGAAGGTCGGGGCGATGGCCTTCACGGCCTCAATGAATTTGTCGACATCCTTTTCGTTGACTTCGATGTCGAATACGTCGATGCCGCCGTAGATCTTGAACAGCAGTCCTTTTCCTTCCATCACCGGCTTTCCGGCCATGGCGCCGATATCGCCCAGTCCCAGCACGGCCGTACCGTTCGAGATGACAGCCACCAGGTTGCCTTTGTCGGTATAGTCGTAAGCCGTATCCCCGTTCTTCTGGATTTCCAGACAGGGTTCTGCCACACCTGGAGAATAAGCAAGGGACAAGTCGCGTTGAGTGCGATAAGGTTTGGTGGGCACGACCTCTATCTTGCCCGGACGGCCTTGCGAATGGTAGAGCAAGGCGGCTTCTTTTGTAATCTTTACCATATACTTATTATTAGTCGTTTAATTGCTATCCGTTTGTTTTTGGGCTGCAAAGGTAGTTGTTTTTTTGCCACGTTATGCCCCGGACCGGCTTTTTTTAGTAAAAAAGGCGGGAAATGGACAGAATATTATGGTTCCTGCTTGTGGAAGAAAGATTTTTTTTATAAACTTGCCCCTGCATTTTGAATTGAATCATTTAAACTAACTTCTACGATATTATGCTGAGAAAAATGAGAGGAGTGCTGGCCGCCCTGTTCTTCCTGGCCGTTACCGGTCTGTTCCTCGACTTTACGGGAACCTGGCACGCATGGCTGGGATGGACGGCCAAGGTGCAGTTCTTGCCCGCCTTGCTGGCCCTGAATGTGGGCGTTGTGGTGTTGCTGGTGGTGCTGACCTTGCTGGTCGGCCGTGTCTATTGTTCGGTTATCTGTCCGCTGGGTGTGATGCAGGACATCATTTCCTGGATCAGCGGACGGCGGAAGAAACACCGCTACCGCTTCTCCTATTCGCCCGAGCGGAAAGCATTGAGCTACGGGGTGTTGGGCCTCTTCCTCGTGGCGCTGATAGCCGGGGTGGGCTCGTTCGTGGCCTTGCTGGCCCCCTACAGCTCCTACGGACGCATCGCCTCCAACCTGTTCGCCCCCGTCTGGCAGTGGGGCAACAATGTGCTGGCCCGTTACTCCGAACAGGTGGGGAGCTATGACTTTGCAGCTACCGAGGTGTGGATCAAGAGCCTGCCTACCTTCGTCATCGCCGTGCTTACCCTTGTAGTGGTGGGCGTGCTGGCCTGGAGGGGAGGGCGTACCTATTGCAATACGCTTTGTCCGGTGGGCACGGTGCTGGGCTTCCTGTCCCGCTTCTCCCTGTTCCGCATGACGATTGACGAGGCGAAGTGCAACCGCTGCGGTCTGTGCTCCCGCCAGTGCAAGGCGGCGTGCATCGACGGCAAGGAACATCGCATCGACTACAGCCGCTGCGTGGCCTGCATGGACTGCATCGACACGTGCCGCCACGGGGCCATCGGTTTCCGTCTCCACCGCCGGCAGCCGGCTCCTGCCGCCTCGAACCGGGCTCCTGCCGCCGGGAAGCCGGCTTCCGCCACCGAAAAGCCCGTGGATACCTCCCGCCGCACGTTCCTCACCGCCACGGCCCTCACGGCCGCCGCTGCCGCCGTCCAGGCGCAGAAGAAGAAGGTGGATGGCGGACTGGCGGTCATCGAGGACAAGAAGATTCCCGAACGGGCCACTCCCATAGTTCCTCCCGGTGCCCAGGGCCTGCGCCACATGGCCCGTCATTGCACGGCCTGCCAGCTCTGCGTGTCCGTCTGCCCCAACGGCGTGTTGCGTCCTTCCACCCGGCTGGAGACCCTGATGCAGCCCGAGTCGTCCTACGAGCGCGGCTATTGCCGTCCCGAGTGCACCCGGTGCTCGGAGGTTTGTCCGGCCGGAGCCATCCGGAAGATTTCGGTGGCCGACAAATCGTCTATCCAGATTGGCCATGCCGTGTGGGTGAAAGAGAATTGTGTCCCCCTTACCGACGGGGTGTCGTGCGGCAACTGTGCCCGCCATTGTCCGGTGGGGGCCATTCAGATGGTGCCTTCCGATCCTGCTGACGAAAAGTCCGTGCGGATTCCCGTGGTGAACACCGAGCGCTGCATCGGCTGCGGTGCCTGCGAGAACCTTTGCCCGGCTCGCCCGTTCAGTGCCATCTACGTGGAGGGGCATGAGCGGCATAGCGTTATTTAATTTAAAATTTAAAATTTAAAATGATGCATGAGGAATGAAGAATATGGAAACAACGCATACTAATCATCATGAGATGAACCGCCGGGACTTTCTGAAATGCCTCGGCGCGGGGACGGCTGCCGTTTCGGCGGCTGCGCTGGTGGGTTGTGGCCCCCGTCGGAATCCGTCGGGCGGGGAGGCGGTTTCTGCCGTAGAACACTTGTCGGAAGGGCAGATGACCTATCGCACCCATCCTGTGAAGGGCGACCGCGTGTCCCTTCTCGGCTTCGGGATGATGCGCTTGCCGTTCAAGGACAGCGACAAATCGGGCAAGAAGAGTAATGAAATCGACCAGGAACAGGTGAACGAACTGGTGGACTATGCCTTGGCGCATGGGGTGAACTATTTCGACACCTCCCCGGCCTATTGCAAGGGCTTCTCGGAACGGGCCACGGGCATTGCCCTTAGCCGCCATCCGCGCGACAAGTACTTCATCGCCACCAAACTGTCGAATTTCTCGCCCGATACGTGGAGCCGGGAGGCTTCCATCGCCATGTACCGCAACTCCCTGAAAGAGCTGCAGACCGACTATGTGGACTATCTGCTGCTTCATGCCGTGGGCATGGGCAAGGGGATGCAGGAGTACGAAGACCGCTATGTGAAGAACGGTGTCCTCGATTTCCTGTTGCAGGAACGCGAGGCCGGACGCATCCGCAACCTCGGCTTCTCCTATCACGGGGACATCAAGGTGTTCGACTACCTGCTCTCGCGCCACGATGAATACAAGTGGGATTTCGTGCAGATCCAGCTCAACTACCTCGACTGGAAGTATGCCAGCCAGAACAATTCGGTCAATACCAATGCCGACTACCTGTATGGCGAACTGGAGCGGCGGGGCATTCCGGCCGTCATCATGGAGCCGCTGCTGGGAGGACGACTCTCCAACGTGCCCGACCGCATCGTGGCCCGCCTCAAGCAGCGCGAGCCCGAACGGAGCGTGGCCTCGTGGGCCTTCCGCTTTGCCGGCAGCTTCCCCGGCGTGCTGACGGTGCTGAGCGGCATGACCCGCATGGAGCACCTGCAGGACAACCTGCTGACGTACTGCCCCCTGAAGCCGCTGACGGACGACGAGTTCCATTTCCTGCAGGAGACGGCCACGGAGATGATGAAGTTCAACACCATTCCCTGCAACCAGTGCAACTACTGCATGCCCTGTCCCTACGGGCTGGACATCCCGGCCATCCTGTCGCACTACAACAAGTGCCTGAACGAGGGCAACCTCCCTGTCACGTCCGAGAACGCCGACTACCGCCGTGCCCGCCGTGCTTTCCTGGTGGGGTACGACCGGAGCGTGCCGAAGCTGCGGCAGGCCAGCCATTGCATCGGGTGCAATCAGTGCTCGCCGCATTGTCCGCAGGGCATCGACATCCCGAAGGAGCTGCATCGCATCGACGCTTACGTGGAACAGTTGAAACAAGGCACGCTATGACCGGACCGCTTGTCGAACTGCTGGAGCGGGAGCAGGCTTCTCTTGTGGTGGCCACTGCCGACGGCATCCGTACCTTCCATGGCCGCGGGGTAGCCGACCTGTACTTCCTGTTGGGCGATGCCCGGCATCCGCTGGCGGGAGCCGCCGTGGCCGACAAGGTGGTGGGCAAGGGGGCGGCTGCCCTCATGGTGCTGGGAGGCGTGAAGGAAGTGGCTGCCGGTGTCATCAGTACGCCTGCCCTGCAGCTGCTGCAGGCGCAGGGGATTCCGGTCCGCTATGGGCAGGAGGTTCCCCATATCGTCAACCGCAGCGGCAGCGGTGTCTGTCCTGTGGAGAAGCTGTGCAGCGACTGCACCACGGCTGCCGAGTGTCTGCCGCGGATTCGCCGGTTTCTGGAGGAAAGAAAAGTCATTTCGTCATGATGAATGGAAACATCCACCTCGGCATTCCGGGCGGACACGCAGGTCCGCCCCTACAGCACCATTATCGAATCGTTTCACACAACGTGTGATGGCGTTCAGACTGACAAGTCAAGAACCAAGGAAAGAAACCCAATATAGAAAACGGAAAGAAAAAATATCATTATCATGCAAACAACAACTACCGTACGACTCCATTCGCTGGAGTACAATGATGCGAAAACCTATCTGGCAGCCCTGCTGTTCGTGCTGGGCAACATTGCCCTGCCGCAACTCTTCCACCTCGTCCCGCAAGGAGGGATGATCTGGCTGCCCATCTATTTCTTCACCCTCATCGGGGCCTACAAATACGGGTGGCGCGTGGGCCTGCTCGTTGCCGTGGCCTCTCCCCTCGTCAATTCGTTCCTCTTCGGAATGCCGCTGCCGTCCGCCCTTCCGGCCATCCTGCTGAAGTCCGTACTGCTGGCAGTGGCAGCCGGAGCCACAGCCCGTCGCAGCGGCCGTGTCACCCTCCCCTTGCTGGCCGGAGTGGTACTGGCCTATCAGGTGCTCGGCACCTTGGGCGAATGGGCCTTGAAAGGCGATTTCTACCTGGCCGCCCAGGATTTCCGCATCGGCATTCCCGGAATGCTGCTGCAGGTAGTGGGAGGCTGGCTGTTCATTAACCGTTTAATCCGCAACTGACTATGATTCGTTTACTGTTTCTCGGCAGCATAGGCCTTCAGGAAGTGCTGCTGATTGCCCTGGTGGTGCTGCTGTTCTTCGGCGGCAAGAAGATTCCCGAACTCATGAAAGGCATCGGCAAGGGAGTGCGGGCCTTCAAGGAGGGGATGAACGAGGTGGAAAAGGACATCAAGGAACCTGCCTCCGATGACAAGCAATAGCCTGCCGACAGCTACCGACTCCGGGCAGAGCTTCTGGGACCATCTCGACGCGCTGCGGGCCGTATTGATACGGGTGGTCGTCGTGACGGTCGTCACCGGCCTGGTGGCCTTCCTGTTCAAGGAAGAACTGTTTGCCGTCGTCCTTGCCCCCAAGGATGCCGGTTTCGTCACCTACCGCCTTCTCTCCGGCCTGGGCAGCCTGTGGGGCGGAGAGCCCTTCGGCAGCTTCGAGGTGCAGCTCATCAATACCGGACTGGCCGAGCAGTTCCTCATCCATGTCAAGACGGCGATGTGTGCAGGGGTGCTGTGCGCGTCGCCCTACATCCTCTACCAGCTCTTCCGCTTCGTGTCTCCTGCGCTCTATGCCCACGAGCGGCGCTACGCCGTCACGGCCGTCTGTTGCGGCTATGCGATGTTCCTGTCGGGCGTATTGCTCACCTACTTTCTCCTTTTCCCGCTCACCTTCCGGTTTCTGGGCACCTATCAGGTCAGCCGGGAAGTGGTGAACATGATTTCCCTGTCCTCCTACATGAGCACCTTGCTCGTGATGTGCCTGTCCATGGGCATCGTGTTCGAGATGCCCGTCCTCTCGTGGCTGTTTGCCCGTCTGGGCCTGCTCTCCGCCTCCTTCATGCGCCGTTACCGCCGCCATGCCATTGTGCTCATCCTCATCGTGGCTGCCGTCATTACGCCGACCTCGGATGTCTTCACCCTGCTCGTGGTGGCCTGTCCGATGTGCCTGCTCTACGAGCTGAGCCTGTCCGTCGTGCGGAGGGTGAATGCCCGCCGGCCTTCCGTACAGGCGGAAGAGTAGGGGAGGCACATAGGGCACGTTCATCTGTGAACCGTCTTAATGACATAATGACTAATGACATAATGAAAACTAAATAAATCAAAAAAATAGCTTTTTATACTATAATGAATGCTCTCTGATTTGTAGGCCAGATGTGGTCATTATGTCATTAGTCATTATGTCATTAAGACACTTCCCATGTCCCTGCTCCCTCATTCTTCCGCTTCAAAGAGGCGTAATGAAGACGAGCAGTTTTAGTGATAAAATACTCAATATCTATATATATAATAATATATATATAATATTAT
>SFDG01000061.1 GCA_004558305.1 Phocaeicola plebeius | reverse complement strand
TCGATACCCTGTTCCGTCAGTTGGTGCGCTGTCCCGACCGGGCGCAGGCTTGGCCTTTGCTCGTGCAGCACGTGGCAACTACTCAGCGCGACCTGCTCACCTTCACCGAAAAGAACCTTGCGAATCTGGCAGATGGTCTGGTGAAAGACGATGTACGTGTGCTCCGAGGTGTCGGGAGCGACATCGAGAATACGAAGAACATGTGGAAGCGCTACCGCCGCAAGGAGATTCTTGGTATGCGCAAGATAGATCCGATGCAGGCCGTCGAGAAGAATACATGGTTCCATCTGGGATGCAACAGCGCCACGCAGATTATCTACTGCTTGAAGCGTATGCTCGAGCCCGCCCTTGAGCATGTCGACAACAACTTCACCCCGCTGCCCGCCGCCTGTGCCGCCGAACTCAAGGCCATTATCTCAGAGTCGGTAGAGTATCTGGCCCGCACGCGGCAGATTATCGAGACCGGCAACTTTGAAACGGCCGACGAAGTGCTCGTCGATGGCAATGCCCTCAAAGCCCGCATCTCCGAACTGCGTCATCAGCAGCAGGAGCGTATGCAGAGCGAAGACAGTAATATCAAGGTGGCCCTGCTCTACCTCAATACATTACAGGAACTTCAGGAACTTATCTCCACGTCGCGACACCTGCTGCGCGCGGCTAAACGGTTCCAAAAGTAAACTCACCATAAAGCCATAGGTTCAGAGACGAAACCCTTCGCTCTGGACCTTTTGCTTGCCACGTCATCCCTGCCATCCCCCGCCATTATCATGAAAAAAGGCAAACAAATCATCTTCCAACTCTGGCGAAAACTGGCCGACCACAAATATCTGTGGACCATCGTTATCTTCGGCATATACATCGGTTTTCTGAGCGACGACAGCATAGCCAAGCGCATAGATATTCGCGCCGATAATGCCGCCCTACGCAAGGAAATCAAAGCCTATGACGACCGCTACAAGCAAGATAGTCTGAGGCTCGACCGCATGAAGAACGACCCCGACGCCCTTATCCGTGTGGCCCGCGAAAGCCACCGCATGTGCGCCTCGGACGAAGACGTGTATATCGTCACAGAAGAATAGGAACCGCTCAACCTCCACCACAGAACCCCATCCATGAAACTAATTCTCTACATCGGCGGCATGCTGATAGTCCTTGCAGCCGCCATGCCCATCCTTGACGTCGCTCCCTTCCTTGCCCCCTACGCCATGATAGCAGGCAGCCTGTGCTTTGGCTACGCCCTGTGGCACGAACAGCGCGGCAAGCAAGCCGACGTGACCGTTCGCCGCCTGTACCGCATCCAGACCCTGGGCAGTCTGGCCTTTCTGGCCAGCGGCATCTTCATGCTGCTCGACAGCCTCGACGTAGAAGGCGTTGAGGGAAGTTTTTGGCAGGCCACCCTCGCTATCGGCGCCGCGCTGCATGTATATACCTCCTTCCGTCTGCCCAATACCAAATAATCGTTGAGGAACAAGCGCTTTCGCCAACACCGAGGTAGTCTTAGTCCCCAGCTATTTATTAGTACAGATGTTTGCCCGTGGAAAGAAATTGCAGTCTTTCCATATTGGTAGGGTAAATCGTGGTGTTTTTTATGTTGCCGGTGAATCTCCCTTAAAACAAAATCACTACCTTTGCAGGCAATCTGTGAAGAGGGTGCCCTCAAAGGCGTCCTTGTACAGAATCCATATTGGAAAAACAATAATAATACGTCCGCGCATCCCTCTCCGGTGCGCGCAAAAAGTTTGATATAGACTATGAGCTTCAAAACCTACGGCAAATTCAATCCCGCTGAGATTGGCGAGGAAGTACTTGCTTGGTGGCAAAAAGAAAACCTATTCCAGAAATCTATCGAAGAGAAGGAGGGTTGCCCCGACTTCGTATTCTTTGAAGGTCCCCCCTCGGCCAACGGCCATCCCGGCATTCACCACGTGATGGCACGCACCATCAAGGACATTATCTGCCGCTATAAGACCATGAAGGGCTACCGTGTGCTGCGCAAGGCCGGTTGGGACACACATGGTCTGCCCGTTGAACTCGGCGTGGAGAAGGAAATGGGTATCACCAAGGAGGACATTGGCCGCACGGTGTCCATTGAAGACTATAACGCCCGTTGCCGCAAGAACGTGATGATGTACACCGAGGAGTGGGAAGACCTTTCTCGGCGTATGGGCTATTGGGTAGATATGAAGCACCCCTACATCACCTACGACAACGCCTATATTGAAACCCTGTGGTGGTTGCTCGGCCAACTCTACAAGAAGGGCCTGCTTTACAAAGGCTATACCATCCAGCCCTACAGTCCTGCCGCCGGCACGGGTCTGTCCAGTCACGAACTGAACCAGCCCGGCTGTTACCGCGATGTCAAGGACACCACCGTGACCGCCCTCTTCCGCATCCTCGACCCCACAGAGGAGATGAGCGGCTGGGGTACGCCGTGCTTCGCCGCATGGACCACGACGCCCTGGACACTGCCCTCCAACACCGCCCTCTGCGTAGGTCCGCAGATCGACTATGCCGTAGTCCGCACCTACAACCCCTATAACGCTCAGCCCATCACCGTCGTTGTGGCCCAGTCGCGTCTGATGGCCTACTTCAAGGCCGAAGCCGCCGAACTGCCCCTCGACAGTTTTCAGGCCGGCGACAAACTCGTACCCTGGCAGGTGGTATCGACCTGCAAAGGCACAGACCTTGTAGGCATGCACTATGCCCAACTCATGCCCTGGGTGAAGCCCCTCGAGAAGGTCAACGACCTCGCAGCCGACTTCGTCAAGACCTATGCACAGGCCCATCCCGAAAAGTGTTTCACTGCCGCCGGTGACACCTTCGTCGAACTTGCCGACGAAGCCTTCCGCGTCATCCCCGGCGACTATGTGACGACCGAAGACGGTACGGGTATCGTGCATATCGCACCTACCTTCGGTGCCGACGATGCCAAGGTGGCCCGCGCTGCCGGCATCCCCTCGCTCTTCATGGTGAACGACCGCGGCGAAACGCGCCCCATGGTTGACCTCACCGGCCGCTACTATGTCATGGAAGACCTCGCCCCCGAGTTTGTCAGCGCCTGTGTCGATGCCGAAGCCTATGCCCATCATGCCGGAGACTTCGTAAAGAACGCCTACGACCCGAAGTTTAACGTAGGCGGTAAGTATGACGAGCAGGCTGCCGCCAAGGCCGAAGACCTGAACATCATCATCTGCATGGAGATGAAGCAGGAAGGCACGGCCCTCAAGATTGAGAAGCACGTGCACAACTATCCCCACTGCTGGCGTACCGACAAGCCCGTGCTCTACTATCCCCTTGACAGCTGGTTTATCCGCTCTACGGCAGCCAAAGAGCGCATGGTGGCCCTCAACAAGGAAATACGCTGGAAACCCGAATCGACCGGCACGGGCCGTTTCGCCGGCTGGCTCGAGAACCTCAACGACTGGAACCTCAGCCGCTCACGCTACTGGGGCACGCCGCTGCCCATCTGGCGCAATAACGAAACACGCGAAGAAATCTGCATCTCCTCCATCGCCCAACTCTATGATGAGATAGAGAAGAGCGTCGAGGCCGGTTATATGGCCGCCAACCCGCTCAAGGAGAAAGGTTTCGTGCCCGGCGACTACAGCAAGGACAACTACAACCGCATCGACCTGCACCGCCCCTACGTGGACAACATCGTGCTCGTTTCGCCCTCCGGCAAGCCCATGAAGCGCGAACTGGACCTCATCGACGTCTGGTTCGACTCGGGTTCGATGCCCTATGCCCAGTTGCACTACCCGTTTGAAAACAAAGACCTCATCGACTCGGGCTCAGCCTTCCCCGCCGACTTCATCGCCGAAGGTGTGGACCAGACCCGCGGTTGGTTCTTCACCCTGCACGCCATCGCCACGATGGTCTTCGACCGGAAGGCCTTCAAGGCCGTCATCTCCAATGGCCTTGTGCTGGATAAGAACGGCGCCAAGATGTCCAAGCGTCTCGGCAATGCCGTTGACCCCTTCGGCGCCTTGGCCAACTACGGCCCCGACCCCCTGCGCTGGTACATGATTACCAACTCGCAGCCTTGGGATAACCTCAAGTTTGACGAGGAGGGCGTCAAGGAAGTGTCGCGCACCTTCTTTGGCAAACTGTTCCAGACCTACAACTTCTTCGTCACCTACGCCAACGAGGACCACTTCACGGGCAACGAACCGCAGGTAGAGACCCGTCCCGAAATGGACCGCTGGATACTCTCCGAACTCCAGACGCTCATCGCCGGCGTGACCGAAGCCCTCGAGGACTACGAGCCCACACGTGCCGGCCGCCTCATCTCCGCCTTTGTCATCGACAACCTCTCCAACTGGTATGTGCGCCTCGGCCGCAAACGCTTCTGGGCCGGCGATATGGACGACGACAAACTCAGCGCTTACCAGACGCTCTACCGCTGTCTGACCACTGTGGCCCGTCTGATGGCCCCCATCGCCCCCTTCTATGCCGACAGCCTGTACCGCGACCTGACGGCAAATGCCGACGATAAAGCCCCGAGCGTGCATCTGGCCGACTTCCCCCAGGCAGAGGGCGAAATAAATGTTGAACTCGAGCGTCGCATGGCCCTGGCCCAGAAGATTTCGTCCATGGTGCTCTCGCTCCGCAAGAAAGAAGGCGTCATCGTTCGTCAGCCTCTCCGCAAAATCTGCATCCCCGACACCTCGGCAAGCCTGCGCGAAGACGTCATGGCCGTGGCCGACATTATCCTCGACGAGGTCAACGTCAAGGAGATAGAGTTTGTTCAGGGAGATATGCTCGTCAAGAAGGTAAAGTGCAATTTCCGCGTGATGGGCAAGAAGTATGGCAAACTGATGAAAGGCGTGGCCGCCGCCATGTCTGCGCTGAGCAACAATGAGATTGGTCGCCTCGAGGCCGATGGCAAGTATGACATCGAGGTAGAAGGCCAGACGTTGACTGTCGAACTGGCCGACGTCGAGATTGTCAGCGAAGACATCCCCGGATGGACCGTCGCCAGCGATGGTAACCTCACCGTGGCCCTCGACCTGACCATCGACGAGTCGCTGCGCCGTCAGGGTATGGCCCGCGAACTGGTAAAGCGCATCCAGGCCTACCGCAAGCAGGCCGGCTTCAATCTGGCCGACCGCATCCGCATCACGCTGTTTGCCGACGAGCGTATCACCGATGCCGTGGCCGACTTTGGCGCCTACATCAAGCAGCAGGTGCTCGCCACGGAGATTGCCACTACAAGTCATGCCGAAGGCCTTGATTTGAGCCTGAAGTTTGGCGACTTCGATCTCCCCGTCAGCATAGAGAAAGCATAGCAGAATACTGTTCATTAACCAAGAGCCTAAATCATATTATCATGAGTGAGAAAATGCGTTATTCCGATGAAGAATTGGCTGAGTTCAAAGAGCTGATTCTGACCAAAATTGAGTTGGCAAAGCGCGACTATCAGCAGATGATGGACGTGCTCACCGGAAAGGATGGCAACGGCGTCGATGACACCATGCCCACCTATAAGGTGCTGGAAGAAGGGTCAATGACACAGTCGAAAGAAGAACTGACCAACATGGCTGCCCGCCAGCAGAAGTTCATACAGGGCCTGCAGGCCGCCCTCCAGCGCATCGAAAACAAGACCTATGGCGTTTGCCGCGTCACAGGCAAGCTCATTCCAAAGGAACGTCTGCGTGCCGTGCCTCATGCAACGCTCAGCATCGAAGCCAAATTGGCCCAGAAGAAATAACTACGTATCAATCAGCACCTGTGTGCAGCCGGTACATGGTGCAGACCTTGTAAAACCTAATCCCATGAGATTCCCGCAGAGGGAACTCATGGGATATGGGTTTTTCTACCACAGCGCCGCTCCGCGGCAGTTTCATATCATACCCCCTTTAGACCATTATGGCAATCCAACTCCACCGAAGCCCACGCTTTATGCTGGCTACGCTAACCCTGCTCAGCGTACTGGTCATTGACCAGGTGATAAAAATCACCGTGAAAACCACGATGTATGTCGGACAGCACATCGACGTGACCCCCTGGTGTCAGATTTGCTTTACGGAAAACAAGGGCATGGCGTTTGGATTCTCCTTTTCCGGCACACTCTTCCTGACCCTCTTCCGCATCATCGCCGTGGGCTTCTTTCTCTTTGCCCTGTCGAACCTGATAAAGAAGCGCGCTCCGATGGGCCTCATCTTCTGTTGGGCTCTCGTCGTGGCCGGTGCGGCCGGCAATATCATCGACAACCTGTTCTATGGCCTCATCTTCAGCGAAAGCGGCTACGGCGTACCGCCCGTGGCCTCGCTGGTCGATTTCGGTCAGGGCTATGGTTCCTTCCTTTCCGGCAAGGTGGTCGATATGTTCTATTTCCCCTTCTTTACCTGGCCCGACTGGATGCCTCTCATTGGCGGCACCACCTTCTTCGGCGCCATCTTCAACTTTGCCGATGCTGCCATCTCCTGCGGCATCGTGGCCCTGTTTATCTTCTATCGCCGGAGCATGACCATTCCCTATCTGTTCCATCGACCGTAAATCATCTGTCCATGAAGTTTGTCCCCTCTCTGCACCATTTCCCTCACCGCTGTCCCTCTTGCAAGTTATGCCGACTTGGCCATGCCCTGCTGACAGCCGTGTTCATGCTGGGCTTAATAGCTTGTGGCGACGACCATCCGCAGGGCATCCCTCGGCCTAATGAGATGGAGCAGATTATCTACGACTATCAGATGGCGATGGCCCTTGGCGCACAGAGCGAGGCGCAGAATCAGACGAAATCTGCCGAACGGCGCTACAATACCCACTATTACATCCGCTCGGCCTTGGCTCGTCATGGCATGACCCAAGTGGAGTTCGACAGCGCCATGGCCTGGTACTCGCGTCATCCCATGAAACTGGTGGAGATATATCGGCAGATTGACAAGAAGAAAGCCGGTGGCGATGGTTGGACTGCCAGCGCCATACAGGACGACCCCAATGCCACACGCGTCGATCTGTGGCAGGGCTCGCGCCGCCTGCTCCTGTTCTCGCCCCTCCAGCGTCAGCAGGGCTTTACCCTCAATGTGGATACCCTACTTCGCCCCGCTGACCGCCTGGAATGGAAACTTGATGCCAACTGGAAACAAGGGGAAGGCCAGCGCGAAGCCGTCATGCTCATGGCCGTCTATTACGAGGGCGACTCCGTCCGCACCGTGTCGCAGCCCGTCCGCGGCAACGGCAATCAGCGCCTGTCCATCACCATAGATAGTCTGGCGGTCAAGCAAGTGCGCCTGTGGTGTGCCCTCATCAACGCCCGTGCCTCAGTTTCACACAAACTTGTCATCAGTGATATGCGTCTGGACCGCGTCCGAAAGAAAGACGCTGATGAGCGCAGCGACGATGCCAAGACAAAAGAAGCGTCCGACACGCTGCGTAGAGATAGCGTCGTCTATTCGGCACCGCAGAGCAATGCACAGGACGCGCAGCAGAAACCTGCTGCTTCTCAGGAGCGTCTCATGTTTAAGCCCCAGCAGGTGCAACATCGTCTGCGCGACAGCCTGCTGCAGGAAGACACCCGGAATAAGCAACGCTCGCACTTCAAGTAGTCTCCCGCTTTACTTCTCCACGCAACAAACCATCCTTGTCTCATCCCATAGGGTAGGGCACGCTCATAGGGTAGGGCACTGCCCACACCCTCTGCCCATTGTTATGCAGAAGAAACACCGTATTGCCGTGTCGCGCCTCCACCTCCCCGATGGTCAGGTGCTCAAAAATCAGGTGGTCGAGACGCTTCTGGCCGACGACGGCCAAGCGCTCCAGACCACCTATTATCCCCTGCGCGAAGAACTGCCCTTTACCGAGTGGCACGACATGGACTACTATCTATAGGCCATATCGGCCATGTACATTTCGGTATGCCTCTGAACTGTTTGTGGCTTTCTGAATGCCAATGTGCAATGATGGGTGCGCAGTATGTCGCTCTCTTACTTTCCTACCAGAGTCTCCATGAATGCCCGGACGTGTGCTTCGTTGACCATGTTGTTGGCGTCATGGCCAAACTTGAACCAACTGCCCACAATCATGCCGTCGCTCTTGCGCATGGTTTCCCGGGCTGTTTCAAGCGTCACCCCTGCACCCACGACCACGGGAAAATCGCCCAAAGTGGCCTTAAACTGTTCCACCTTCTCCATAGGGGTCTTCATACCGGTGCCGCTTCCCGTGCAGACCACGGCGTCGCAGCGATCCTTGCCAAGGACGAGGTCTTCTTCCGTGGTACGTCCCGAAGCGATGGGCTGATATTTGAACCGGACACCGCCCAGTACGGCCACATCATACATCTCTCTGCGCTCTTGCAACTGTTCTACATAGGGCAACTCTTTCTTCGGGCGCAGATGCCCACATACAGAGTCGATTTGTATGAACTTCGCGCCATATTGGTGGGCCAGTTCAAAGGCACGCTGCTCGTCGCCTAAGATATTTACGCCATAGACCATGTCAGGATGGGCGGTATGCATCCATGCCAACACCTCGGCGCAGTTGTCGGCAGAGCCGAAATAGTTTTCAATCAAGGGAACGATGCCATATTGCAGGTAAATCTCAATTTCCTTCTTAGCCAGTTCCAGCATGGGTATCTTTTCACTGCTTCCTGTGTGAATCATGCCGATGACCGGCTTCTTATTTTTGAATACGTCGTTGAATGTCATGGTGGTAATATGTTGCCTTATTATTTTGTCGGTTGTTCGCGGTTGAGCAGATACCTCACTACGCTCTGCCAGTCGGGGAACTTGTCGTTGCCAAACTGAATCCACTCGCCCTCAAACTCGCTCGTGCCGTTCTTGCCGCGGTCATCGATGAGGTAGTCGCCCCGGCATAGGTTCTTGCAGTGCGTGATGACCATGCGCTTGTGGAACACGTCGTCCAGATAGCGCGTCACCCACTTTACCTTATCCGACCACGCCGACGGATTCTTCCAAGGAGCGGTGGAGAGGATGTACAGGTCGAAATGCTCCTGCAACGTATGCATGGCCTCGATGGCGCCCGGCATGGGTTTCATCTCGGCGAAGAGTCCGGGAATCTCGTCCAAGCGCCCTTCGTATGCTCTCTTCATGTCATCCGTCTGGAGGTCAAGACCCGACTGGAAATCCACCAGCACATTGTCCATATCCACAAACACCCGTTTCTTCAGTTGGATAGACTTCTCCTCCAGTTCCTTTGTCTTGTCCCGACGGTCATAACTTTCGCGCATGTCCGTCAGGATGCCGCAGAACTCTGAAGGCGTAAGTATCGTCTTGTATGGGTTCGGCTCGCCGCCGGTGTGAACGAGCGTGATGCCGCGTGTCTGCATCAGTGCCGTACGGAACCGTTCGTTCTGATCGAACATGGCCCGGTAGACCCGACGGATGAGGTGCTGAAATGCTTCGCTTTGGCGGTCTATCGCCTGCCCCTTCCACCAAACAATCTGGTCCGTCTGCCAGGACGTGACGCTCATCTTCCGCGCATTGCCGCCCTTCATGCTGCATATCTGCCGCTGTTTGTCGAGTTCCTGCCTCTTCAGCGATTGCAGGAACCCCTCCATACTGCCGCACACCATGCCGTCGAAACGAAAGCCGTTGCTGCACAGGTTGCTGAGCACGTTGGAGGGGTACAAACCATTGGAACGTATATCCAGAGTGTTTGTTTCTGGGTTATACATATCCTTCAGTTCGTGCCCATTCCGTGTGGTAGCCATATAATTATCTTCCATTTTGTCCCATTGTTTAATCTATCCTACAAAGCTGCATTCCAGTATGCTGAAGCATCACCGCCGTACTCACTAATTAGCAAAGCGTAGAACAATGCTGTAGCAGATTCTGCGTCACTCAACCTATATTCATCAGGATTGTTATTGATGCGCAACTCTGTAATGCGATATTCATCACCTTTTTTTTCGTAATGTGCTTCGAAAATGTGGATACCTGTCCAACTTCGGAGATAGTGAATAGCATTATCGTCGCAATACATATACCAATGGTCTTCCATCGCATCTGGTATATGACCATATCTGATTATATCCATCTGTCTGGCGGTGAGATAGAAATCTTGTGGCATAGAAACATATACATCAAGAGGATTTCCCCAAGGCTTAGCCACTTCCGTTTTCTCGGGCATAGGGTCTTCGTAGTTGAAGCGGCGAGCTGAGTTGCCTGCACCCATCGTCCACATGAGCAAAGCTTTCTTCATATCCTCCTCCGATACATTGTCGGCCGAATCTTCCTCTTTTGCTCTGAGCATATCCCTTACTTCCATCAGCGTGAAGCCCAGCAGGTTTTCACCTTGCCATAGGTGCGGATTACAGACCTCGGGAGCATCTTCGGGAAGTCCGATGCCCCATATGGTGTCTTTAGGTGATGCTTCAACCAATATCTTGTCACCTGTGCCAAGCAGATATTCCTTTAGCTCTAGAATCTGTGAAAATTTGGCAAGGTTTCCTCTCTTGACAACCTCCTGGCAGTTCTTTTTCCATACGTATGCATTGAAGTTCCGTATCTTCCTACCAAGTTTTTTTATTGTCATCGGGTCATACGATGCCATAATCTGTTGCCATGCGTCATCATCACCAAAGATGCGTGCCTTCTCTGCCATCATATATTGTTCCGCACAGTTGTAATATACATCCTCTACCGCAAAGGAGCACATATACCATTGGCTTAGACATACCTTGCCAACACCTCCCATTCTGTCGGTGTGTCCCCAAAAGAACACAAAGTCATCTCGTGTAAATGACCTTGCTGTATCTATCAAGTTCTGCTTGTTATATTTCATTGCGATACAATTTCTATTTGTTATTAAAAAATTCTGTTGTCTTGTCACGCCACAGGTCGTCGGCGACATGCAGAATCACGTCATGCAACTCTACATCGTCCTTGAAATACTGTGGTATTGCCTCGTAACCAAGGGCCGCACCAAGGATATTACCAGTTACTGCACCCGTAGAGTCACTGTCCCCCTTATGGTTGACAGAGGCTATCATAGCCCTTTCAAAATTGTCGAAATATGCCAACGAACAATATACCGCAATGGCTACTGTCTCTTCAGCTACCCATCCTCCACCCAGTTCCTCCTCAATGGTTCTCACGTCATCAGTAGAGATGTCAGACCATAGGATGGCGGTTTTTATCAGAGTGGTAAACCGCTTTACCTCTTCTGGATAATTGGGAAACAATTCAGCTATCACTTTTAGACCTTCACGGATATAGTCCTTGCATGTCTCACGCTCGGGTGCTTCGTCTTGCGCCAACTTATAGATGACATACGCTACGAGTGCTGACGGAATGTAACCTAATGGATGTTGATGCGTCAATTCAGAAGCATCGGCTGCCAGTTTACAAACATCTTGAATATCCATTCTGTCTGCAGTTGCGCCATACAGAGGAATCGGGGCTATGCGCATAACCCCACCACATCCCTTGCTGTTATTGATTGGATCAACGCCCCTAAGGATGTCATTTAGGGATGTAATGCATGTGTTGCCGGGAGCCCTGCGTACATTCAACTCAGGCACATTGCTTATCCAACACTTGTCAAATCCTTTCTTTTTCTTACCCATCTGAGTAAACAACCATTCTATATATGCCTCGCATATCGATGGCAGAAACGAATCATTCTCAGCCTTAGCATTCAGCAATCCGCAGGCAGTGAATAGCGTCATCTGTGTGTCGTCAGATACTACAGCCTTACCATTGCCGTTGTCTTCTTCCAACCACCATTGATGGGTATCGAGTCGTGTAATACCATTTCTGCCATACCTACGTTGGATATCACCGAAGGAATAGATAAACTCCACAGGATATCCCAGTGCATCACCAATGGCTCCGCCTATAAGCGAGCCTCTTATTCTGTCTCTTATCGTATTATTGTCCATATCTTAACTTTTTTGTTATTATTGCGTTTATGATAGTATAGAGGCAAAAGTAACCCTACATCTATCTCATATAATCCAACGTCATCTTGTCATACGTTCCACCATAGAAAGCATCCAGCACTTCTTGGAATATGTCATCTGGTGAGACAGCATCGAAGAGTGTCATACAGGAGCGAACCTTTACGGCATCGATATCGCCAAATATATCTACCGCTGACTCTCCACGATGTTGCAACAGTGCCATGGTAATCTCCCTCAGCCTTGCACCCAGTATGGGATGTTCAAGGTAAGCCTCTGCCTCGTCATACCCGCTGATGCCGTAATACTTGGCATTAGCGCTATGCCCCAATACAGCCAACTGCGGAAAGATGAACCATATCCAGTGCGTACGTTTGCGCCCGTCTGTAATTTCCCGCAAGGCATTCTCGTAGTTGTATTGATGTGCAGTCAAGAAGCGTTCAAGATTGAAACTACGCTTGCCATCCGGTGAAATGTTTTCAACGAACTCCTTCGGAAGGATGATATTCACCACATCAATGGCATCCGTAAAGAGCGGAGCGATTTCTTCGTCGCGGAATCCGGCTATGCCGCAACCTATTCGTGTAACCAGGAACGTGAGCCGGCTGTGCTCTTTGGCGAAACGGATGAACGCATCCACGTAGGGCTTGATGGTATCCACACCGCCTTGCATGGTAGGTATGGCGTATGTCTGGCCATGCAGACCAACGCCTTCGCCCCATACGGCACCAAACCGTTCGTAAGCAAACCGTGCAGCTCCGCCGCCATGTGCGCCTGCCAGATTGCTGCCAAAGACAAATATCTCGTTCTCCTTCAATTCCGAAATCCTTTCGGGGGTGTATGCTCTGTTGTACATAAGTTTCTTGTTTAATCCTACTGGTTTCATCTAACTTCGTTGAATGTCAACAGCACTCGGCATAGCCTAAGCAAGCTTAGCTCTGCACTCGTTTGCACTAAAACTCCAATCTGAATCCCTTTTGCTTCAGTTCCTCATACTTCGCCTTGTTGAAGCGAAAGAGGAAAGCCTCTTTCTTCTGCGACGGATTGACCGTCTCGTCCATCTGCTCCAGCATCCCGAGCCGCTTCATCTTGTTGTAGAAGTTGCGGCGGTCGAAACGCACGTTCAGGATGGCCTCGTAGAGGTTCTGCAACTACGCAGCGCCTGCTCCGCCTTACGGAGTATCTGGTCGTGGTCGAAAGCCAACTGTGGTACCTCGTCCAGCGCAAACCACCGCGCATCCGCAGCGTCGTCGCCACCCTTCACCTCCTGCATCCTCACCAGGGCATAGTAGGCAATAGTGATGACGCGCTCACGAGGGTCGCGCCCCGGCGCCGTGAAGGTATGGAATTGCCGGATGTATGCACCCTCCAGTCCCGTCTCTTCCTGCAACTCGCGCAGCGCACCCTCCTCGGCACATTCGTCCATCTTCATGAATCCGCCGGGGAACGCCCACCGCCCCTTGTATGGCTCAATGCCCCGCTGCACCAGCAGCACCCTCAACTTCGTACCGTCAAACCCGAAGATAACGCAATCCGTCGTCACGCTCGGGTGAGGGTATTTATAG
>SFDG01000160.1 GCA_004558305.1 Phocaeicola plebeius | reverse complement strand
GATACGGTTGTCCTCATGGCGCATTCCTTGCTGTGGGCATTGAGCGAACCGCCGCACTCACGGCACTTGTACTGCGTGCTGCCCTGTCCGAGGGTGACACCATCCGAACAGGTGACGCTGATGGTCACGCTCTCCACGCCCTTCAGCTTGGCGGCATCGGTGGCTTGGTAGTAACGGCGTGCGTCACTGCCGATGTAATAGACATAGCCCTCCTCGTTGTCGTTGTACTCCGAGAGACGTGCCTGCAACTGTCGCTTGAAGGTATTCAAGTCCATGCTGTAGGAATCGAATACATCCTCATACACCTCTTCCACGTTGTTCCAACTCTTGGAGACGTGTATCTCGTAGGCGTAGGCCTTCTTGGTCTGCTTGCCACCACGGCTGATGATATACGACGACATCCAGTAGTTCATCGTATAGGTGAAGCCGTCGTTCTGTGCGTTGATCTGCTGCACACGGCTGCGACTCCATCCGGCATGGTTCTCCGAGTTGGCCAGTATCTGTTCTCGCTGCGTGCTGCTTGGGTAGAAGTTGGGATCAGAAGTATTGATACGATACCAATGGCCACCGTTCAGGATGCTGTTGTCATCGGTCGGAGGATAGTAGTCACAGAGGCTCACGCTGCCTTGGTCACGTCGGGCGATGTACCAACGCTGCGTGTAGTAGTTGCCCTGCGTCTCGCTCAGGTAGTCAGTCATCCACGAGGTGATGTTGTAGTTAGAGAGGTCGAAGAGGGCTGCCACGTTATCCTCGCCACCCATCAGACTGAGGAGGGTGCTGCCGATGCCGTTCTCTGCCTGTTCATACAGGTCGTGGTAATTGTCATAGATGTCAAGTATCTTACTCACCTTACCGTTGAACAACTCATTGAAGGCACTCTGTTGCAAGAGTGCGTCCGATGCCCCGTTGATACCTGCGGTAGCCAAGGATGCTCCCATGTTGTAAAGTGTGTTGATGTCGGCGGTGAGGTTTTCTACAGTGAAATTGCCGGGCACGCTGGCGATGTCATCCAACAGCTGCTGCCAGTCCACATTGCCAATCTCCGACAGCTTGAGGATGGCGGCTATCTCCTGGTTGATTTCCAAAAACTGGATGTCGGCAAAGGTCAGGCTGCTGTTGGTCACTACACTCTCAAACTGCATACACAGCGACTTGGTGTCGGCGCATATCTTCATCAGGTAACTGCCCCAGTAGAGGGCGGTCTGCGGACTCTTCAGCATCATGCCTGCCACCGTCCATATCTTGGGCATAATCTTGTTCGCCACCATATTGTGGATGCGGCGGTAATAGTAGTTCTCCGTACTGCTGCTCCAGATGCCGAGGTCGGTGAATGCCTTGCGCTCCAAGAACTTGGCGGCAAAGATGCCTGCGGTGGCTACCTCAGCGGCATTGTAGTGCTTCAAGATTTCGCCCACCTGCTCGTTATAATAGCTCTCAGCCATAGCTCCAGCACCGAATGCAGCAGCCATGGCGGCAACGGTCTGCTTGTCGTAGTTCACGCTGTAATACTGCGCATGAACCTTTCCCACGACAAGCGTCAGACACATATATATTATAATAAGGTGTATACGTCTCATTGCTTCACTACTTTACGTTTCTACTATTTTGCTATTCCACTACTTTACTACTTGTAGTATTTACTATTGGTAGTATTCACTACTGATAGTATCTACTACCCAGCCACCGTTGGCTATGACTTTGTCATCTGGCAATTGTTCGTCAGATTAAGCACCTTTCCTGCCTCATTCACCTTCTGAGCAAATGCCAACGACTTCCCGATGCCACTGGCATCCCAATCCCTGCAATACCGCTCGATAGCCTCCTGATGGCTACACTTCAGCTCTCGCTTATAGAGTTTCAATGCTTCCTTCTCGGCTCGCTCGGTGGTGTAGGTCATATAGCACTCATGCGGCTCCTCCACACCATAGACTCCGCTCGTCGAACCACGTCGGATAAACACCTCACGGAAGAAACTTCTTCCTTCCTTGTTCTCCAATCGGTTGACCGTGAAAATCTTCTTGCAATCCACATCGGTCAATCCCAATATCGCCTTGATTTCGTCGAATCGCTCACGGAACTTGCTTTGGTCGAGCAGCATCACCACGTCGGAGTTGTTGATGATGGCTTCCTTCACGATGGGACTGCCGATGATGTCCTGTATCTCCTGTGTCACCACGCCCACG
>SFDG01000159.1 GCA_004558305.1 Phocaeicola plebeius | reverse complement strand
CCTGCGCCAGAACTTCTACAGCAAGGAAATCATCCGCGAGTCGCTGCGCCGCTGCAACATCCTCAAGATTAACGATGAGGAGCTGGTCATCATCGGCCGCATGTTCGGCTATCCGGGCATGGACTTCGAGAACAAGTGCTGGCTGATTCTGGGGAAATATAACCTGGATATGCTGGTGCTCACCTGCGGCGTGAACGGCAGCTATGTCTTCTCGAAAGGAGCGATGAGCTATTACGAGACACCGAAAGTGAAGGTAGCCGATACGGTGGGGGCCGGCGACTCGTTCACCGGTTCGTTCGTTTCCTCCCTGCTGGCCGGCAAGCCAGTGGCCGAAGCACACCGCATAGCGGTGAACGTCAGTGCCTACGTCTGCACGCAGCAGGGAGCCATGCCGTTGCTGCCCGAAGAACTGAAAGGCATCTGATTCTTTCTTAGGATAGGGAAGCCGGTAGAATAATATTCTATGCTTCCCGTCATCCTGCCGGCCGGAACAGAATAATCTTCCAAAATGCTTCTGTTCCGGCCATCTTCTTGTCCTTTCGTAGCCTTTATTCTGCTTTTTATCGTTACTTTTGTTCCCAATACCTACCAATAGTTAGATAAAAGGAGAGAAAAATGAAAAAACAGACGCAAGCGATTCATACCCGGTTCCAGCACCGGGATGCGTATAATGCACTCAGTATGCCGGTCTATCATACGGCAGCCTACGAGTTCGAGGATGCGGTCAGCATGTCGGATGCCTTTTGCGGTAGGACGGATGCTCCCGACTATTCCCGAGTCATGAACCCTACGGTCACGTTCTTTGATTTCATGGTGGACGGGACAGACAACTTTGCCGTGAAGTTCCTCATTAACGATGCCTGCGTCATGAGTGGGAAACCTTTTTCGCATGGGGGTATCTTTCGGTACGAAGAGCAGTCCTTTACCCATCTTCCGGGAACCGCCTGTTACCGCTGTCTTTTCGGTGCACCGCCGCCGGCAGGAAGTGTACCTACTTGTTCGCAAGCGGGGGTGCTGGGAGCCATTGCCGGTATGTTGGGAACCATCCAGGCTGCGGAGGTACTGAAGTACCTGACCGGAACCGGGCAACTGCTGACGGACTGCCTGCTGACCTTCCATGCCCTGACCATGGACTTTCAGAAAATCAGTGTGCTGCGGCATGAGGGATGCCCGCTGTGTGGTGTGTGCCCTTCCATTACCGGGCTGGCGATGGCCTGTGAGCCGACGGCCTGTGACCTGAATCGGCACGGATGAATACGTTACATGACTTATTATGAATACAACAGACAAGAATATGGATGCTATTGACCTTTCGCAGTTTCAACACCCTGCGGCAGCGGGGCCGAAAAAACTTTCCATCATTGCCTTCAGTGGCGATTTCGATCGGCTGACCGCTGTGTTCACTTTGGCGACCGGAGCGGCTTCGCTGGGGTATGAAGTGAATCTTTTCTTTACGTTTTGGGGGCTGGATGCCATCAAGCGGAAACAGGGACGCGCGTTTGTCGGAACAGGCGTGTTGCCGAAGCTGTTCGGCTGGATGATGGGGGGCTGAAAGCCACACCGTGCAGCCGTTTCCATTTCGGAGGCCTTGGCCCGCGACTTTTCCGCTACCTGATGCGCAAGAACCATGTGGCTACGCTGGAGGAACTGGTAGAAGCTGCCAGATTGCTGGGCATACGGATGTATGCCTGTGAGATGGCCATGCATGTGCTAGGCTTGCAAAAAACTGATTTTATCGAGGAGGTGAAGGACGAAGTGGGGGTGGCCACGTTCCTGAAAATCTCTGAGGGAGGACGTACATTATTCATTTGATTGAAGGAGACAACCGGATGAAACATACACTTGACATTACGCATGAACATTGTCCGATGACCTTGGTCCGGACCAAACTGAAACTGGCACAGATGGCAGCAGGCGATACGCTTGAACTGCTGCTCTGCCAAGGTGAACCCTTGAACAACATTCCCGGCAGCGTGGAGGAACAAGGGTACACGGTGTGCTCGACGGAACAGGTGGAGGACACCGTCTTTCGAATCGTCATTGAAAAACCCATATCTTTTCATCGCTAACGGATAGGAGGAACTAACGGCTCTTCCGATATTGTCCGTGGTTGAGACAGAACGGCTAACCGAATATCCGGGTACAGCGGAAGAGATAGAATGACAAGTCACGTACCCCTCTGAGC
>SFDG01000158.1 GCA_004558305.1 Phocaeicola plebeius | reverse complement strand
GGCAAAGAGCCATATCGAGATGTTCCACCATTACTTCTTTACGCTTGCTCCCGATGACAAGTACATCCGCTATTCGATGGAGAAGGCGATGTATTTGGTGGATGAGACGGGCTTGGCACAGTACAACACGCTGAAAGAAAAGGGATTCTACAACAACATCATGGGTACGAGTGCCGTGTTCAGCATCTTCTGCGACAGCATCAAGTTCAACAAGGAGAAGATGGAGTTCACCTACTACGGCCGGCAGAGGATAGAGCGAAGGAGCAACATCCTGATGCGTGAACTGGTGACGGCGGGACAGGTGAAGCGAGTGCCGAGGACGGAGAACAATCCTCACGGACTGCTCATCACCAACTGGAGAACCTTGCTCAACAAGGACATTGAGCAGAAGTCGAAGTCAAACTTCTAATATCGTAGCGGTATGAGCATAAAAGGAATAAGACGGATGCTTGTGGGCGAGGAGATGCCAGACAAGAACGACCCCAAGTACAGGGAGCGGTATGAGAAGGAGGTGGCGGCAGGACGCAAGTTTGCCAAGACCACGAGGATAGACCGTGCGGCGGCTAAGGTGCAGGGCTTTGCCAATGCCCACAAGACGCTGTTTCTCGTCATCGTGTTCGGCTTTGTCGCCACGTGTTTCGGCATCAACATCTACAGGATGGCGAGGTACTACGGTCATCGGACGGAAGCGGCGAGTGCCATCGAGCGGCAGGAAGGGCGCATGAAACAAGTGATGGACGCTGCGCATTGCACACTGCCACCCGTGAACCACCCAGTTGGCGATGAAGTCCACAAGAAGTCAAACGAATCAAAAACAGACAGCGATGAGAATAACAGATAAGATAAACTTTCGTCAGCCGAAGTACATGCTGCCAGCCATCGTGTACATACCGTTGCTTGCCACAGGCTATTTTGTCTTTGACATGTTCAATACGGAGGTGGCGGAGACACAGGACAAGAACCTGCAGACCACCGAGTTTCTGAACCCCAACCTGCCGAGTGCGAAGATAAGGAAGGGCGACGGCATCGGCGGCAAGTATGAGAACATGGCGAAATCGTATGGTCGCATAGCCGACTATTCGGCAGTGGATAATATCGAGCGTGACAACCAGGAAGAGAAAGAAGCGTATGAATCGAGATATAGCGAAGAAGACATTGCCGCTATCGCCCGACAGGCAACGGAAATGGACGATGCAGCCGAAGTGGCCGATGCCAAGGCGCGAGAAGCGGAAGCACTCGAAGCACTCAACAAAGCGTTGGCCGAAGCGAGGCTGAAGGCACAGGCTGCCACAGCTCCTGCAGAGAAGGACACGGTGAAGAGCGAGCCGCCGAAGGAAGCGGTGGAGGTGAAAGGCACCATTGCCGAGGACAGCAAGGCAGTGAAGGCATTGGACGAGGAGGACAAGGCACAGGAGGTGGTGAAGAAGGTGAAGGTGACTTCCGACTACTTCAACACCCTGACGCAGAACGAGCATGAGCCGAAGCTCATCAAGGCCATCATCGACGAGGACGTGAAAGCTACGGACGGGTCGAGGGTGCGTCTGAGACTATTAGATGACATCGAGATTGGTGAGACCGTGGTGAAGAAAGGGTCGTACCTCTATGCCACCATGAGCGGTTTCGGTTCGCAGCGAGTGAAGGGCAGCATCAACTCCATTCTGGTGGATGATGAGCTGATAAAGGTGTCGCTCTCGCTCTATGACACAGACGGACTGGAGGGATTGTATGTGCCGGGGAGCCAGTTCAGAGAGACCACGAAGGACGTGGCGAGCGGTGCGATGCAGAACAATATGAACATCGACCAGACGGGAGCGAACAACAGTCTGTCGCAATGGGGCTTGCAAGCCGTGACCAATGCCTACCAGAAGACGAGCAACGCCATCAGTAAGGCCATCAAGAAAAACAAGGTGAAGCTGAAGTATGGGACGTTTGTGTATCTGGTCAACGGAAAGGAGAAGAAGAAATAAGTAACATCAAAAAAACAAGGATTATGAATATCATTCAGAAGATCAACATCTGTGCGTTGCTGTGGCTGAGCATGATGTCAGCCAAAGCGCAGACCACCTATGAAGAGATGGAGCAGCTGACGGTCAACGACCAAGTGACCACCGTCATCACCGCCTCCGAACCCATCCGCTTTGTCGATATATCCACCGACAAGGTGGTGGGCGACCAACCCATCAACAAC
>SFDG01000157.1 GCA_004558305.1 Phocaeicola plebeius | reverse complement strand
CTGTTATACTCGTCCTGCGTAGAAGCAGATGACATCTTTCTGAGCAGGTCGCTGTTTTCGCTGTTCAGAGCGTCTATCTGGCCTTGCAGATACTCCACTTCGTCCTGCAACTGGCTCAATTTGGTCTCCAACTCGTTGGTATCAACGGCTCCACTGCCGCCACTGGGAAGAGTGGTGAGCATGGAGCATTGCTTGGTATGGTTGCTGACACTGCCGCCGCAACTGCTGCACTTGTAGGTGGTCCTCCATCATGGCAGGTGATGCTGAATGTGGCCGACGACGAGCCGGCAATCTTCCTGGCATCGGTGGCGGTATAGTATCTCCGTGTGTCATATCCTATATAATAGGTGTAGTTCGACTCCTCGGGATGGGTGTCGATATAGTTCTGCAGGTCATCGGCATTGTTGATTTCCTGATGGTCGCCATTGGCATTGTACTGCGTCAGACGGGCATTCATCTGCGCCATGAAGGTGTTCCAGTCCATGCTGTAACTGTCGAAGACTTCCTCATAGACTTCTTCCTTGATGTCCCACGACTTGGTGACCTTGATGCTATAGGCGTAGGCCTTGGCATACTGGCCGCTCTTTTTCTTGCTCAGGATATAGGCTGAACAGTAATAGTTCATACGATACTGGTATGGCGGATCCTGCGCATTGAGTTGCGCCACACGCTCTCTGCTCCAGCCGGCATGGCTCTCGGAGTTTTGGAGGATGGCCTCGTACTGCGAGGAACTGGGATAGAAGCTGGCATCGGTGGTGTTGATGCGATACCAATGATCGCCATAGAGGATGGCATCGTCATCGGTAGGCGGTGTATAGTCACAGAGCACTTCCGAACTGGCATCCCTGCGGTAGATGTACACTCGCTGGGTGTAGTATTGGCTCTGGGAGGCCTTGGCATAGTCGTCAATCCATTTGGTGAGGTTGTAGTCGCTGATGTCGAACAGGTTATTGACCTTGTCCTCGCCGACGAGACGGGTGAGCACCTGCTGTGTGGAGAGGTTCTTGAAGTCGGCATACATACCGCTGGCATTGTCTATCAGCGTTAAGATACTGCCCATCTTCTGCTGGAACGTACCTCCAAAGCTGGTGCCTTTGAGCAGTCCGTCAACGCCACCGGCATAGCCGGCACCTGCCAGTCCGACACCTTTGCCAATCAGGTTGTCGAGGTCTTTCTCCAGGTTTTCCTTGGTGAAGCTGCCTTCGATGTCGTCGGCAAGGTGCTCGAACATGTTCTTCCAGTCGATGCCGCCGAGGTTGGTGATGTTGAAGATGGCTTTCAGGTCATTGACGATTTCCAGAAAGGCTATATCCTGGAAACTGAGGGTGCTGTTGGTGACGACACTCTCAAACTGCTGGCAGAGCGACTTCACATCCTCCGTGGTCTTCAGCAGATAACTGCCCCAGTAGATAGCGGTGGCTGGGTCTTCCACCATCATCTGCGCACAGGTGATGGTCTTGGGGATGATGCGCTTGGTGACGATGTTGTAGATGCGGGTGTAGTAATAGTTCTCCTTCTTGTCGTCCCAAAGATTGAGGTTGGTAAGCGCCTTCCTGTCGAGATACTTGGATGAGAAGATACCGGCACTGGCTACCTCGGCAGCCTTGTAGCTGTCGTAGATCTTCTGCAGGTTCTCGTTGTGAAGGGCTTCCATGGCTGCCTCCGTGGTGAACGCTTCGGCCATGGCCTCCATGGTTTTGTAGTCCACATTGATACTGGCATACTGCGCCCTGACAGTGGTCGCTGTCAAGGTACAGATGATGGTGAGTATGGCTACAAGATGTCTCATTGTTCTTTGGGTGATATAGTTGTTACTGTTGATTTCGTTTCAAATTCAATACATGGCCGGTCTCATTGACTTTCTTGGCAAATTCAAGAGATTTGGCGATGCCGCTGGCATCCCAGTCCCTGCAGTATGCTTCGATGGCTTGCTGGTGGCTGCACTGCAGCTCTTGCTTGTAGAGTTTCAACGCCTCCTTCTCGGCACGCTCGGTGGTGTAGGTCATATAGCACTCACGAGGCTCCTCCACGCCATAGACATCGCTGGCGAGTCCGCGACGGATGAAGACTTCGCGGAAGAAGCTGCGGCCTTCGGTATTCTCCAGTCGGTTGATGGTGAAGATCTTTCGGCATTCCACATCGGTAAGGCCAAGGACGGCCTTGATGTCATCAAAGCGTTCCTTGAACTTGCCCTGGTCGAGCAGGATGGTGACATCGGAGTTGTTGATGATGGCTTCCTTGACGATGGGGCTGCCGATGATGTCCTGCACGGAGAGGCTACGGCCTTCCAGGCTTCTTCAATGACCAGCACCTTGCGGTTCTTCTTGATGCGCATCTTCTGGATGAACACGTCCATGATGATGAGCGTCACCAACGGGAATAGGGTCTTGTTGTCCTTGATGGTGTCAATCTCGAAGACGATAAAGGTCTCGTCAAAGAGCGACGAGTCGATGTTCTCGTTCAGCGTGCGCTCATAGGTACCGCCACGGTAGAACTCCGACAGAGAATAGTTGTACGATGAGATGTCAATGCCAGTGATCTTGTTCTCGCTACAGATGTAGGGGATGCGCTCGGTGCTGTACTCGAAGAAACTGTTGAAGGACAGCTCATCGACGATGAGCGCCTTTCTGCGGTCTTCCATCTCCTTGATCTTTTGCCAGATGCGTTCCTCCACCTCCTTGTTGGTGTCGGTAGGCTTGCGCTCAGTGGCGGTCTCAATCAGGAATTTCTTGTGCAGGGCATCCAACTGGGTTTTGTTATAGCCCTTGAAACCG
>SFDG01000060.1 GCA_004558305.1 Phocaeicola plebeius | reverse complement strand
CGGCGGGAAGTTCTTGCAGTCGCGGAAGTTGATGATGCCGCCGAACTCCTTGTCCCAGCCCCATTCCCACGACCAGTCGAGGATGGTCAGGGCCATGTCGATCAGTTCCTTGTCGCCGCCGCGGTCCATGGCCACGTCGAAGAGGAACCAGGACGTCTCGATGCAGTGGCCCGGGTTGATCACCCGTCCGTTGATGGTGTCGATGAACTCCCCGTTGGGGCCTACCGTCTCCAGCAGGGCCTTGAATTCGGGATGGATGAAATAGGTCTTCAGCGCATGGAGCGATTCGTCGATCTGCGCGTCCAGTTCCGGGTCCTCGATGACTTTCCGGATGCGCGAGGCCACGTTGATCATGATCATCGTGATGGAATGCCCCTGCATTTCCACGGAAGGCAGGTACTTCGGGGACAGCAGTCCCGGAGTGGTGAGGAAGCGGCGCATGTCCTTGAAGACGGCCAGCGCCTTCTCGGCATACTCCCGGCAGCCCGTGGCGAGGCTGTATTCGGCCATGGCGATGGCCGCAAAGCTTTCGCTGAAGATGTAGCGCCGCTTGCGCAGCGGAGTCCCGTCGGCCGCCACTTCAAAATACATCCGCCGGTCGGTGTCGAAGCAGTGGGCCTCGATGAAGTCGAGGGTGGACTTGGCCGCCTCCAGGTATTCGGGCCGTTTCTCTACATTATTATAAGCAAAGCAGCAGGTGAAGGCGAAGCGTCCCTGGAACCACACCGACTTGGTGCTGTCCATGAGCTTTCCCTCGCGGTCCACACAGGTGTACACGCCTCCGTTCTCCTTGTCCCATCCGTGTTCCAGCCAGAAGGGGAGGATGTTCTCCGTCAGGTCCTCCTTGTAGAGGGAGGACCAGTAGCTGAGGTAATTCTGTCTTTCCATACGAGTCTGCCAGAATTAGAGTTGGTTGCAGCGTCCGAAGAAGCCGATGGCCTCCAGTTCGGCCTTCATGCGGGCCTCTTCCTCGTCGGTCATGTTCTGGAACGGCGTGCGGTTCTTGCCCAGGTCCAGTCCGATGAGCTTCATGATGCGCTTGCCGCCCACGATGTTGCCGCGGAAGTGGCAGATCACGTTGATGACCTCCTGCGAGAAGTTCTGCAGTTCGCGTGCCTTTTCCAGGTCGCCGGCCTTCCATGCCTCGATGATGCCCGTCAGGCAGCGTCCGTTGTAGTTGGTCGTTCCGCCGATGCCGCCCTGTGCGCCGCCCATGGCGAGGCTGGGCAGGATGGTTTCGTCCTGTCCGTGCAGCATGTCGAACTTGCCGTTCTTGTACAGGCGGCACTGGTTGTATTCGTAGATACTTTCAAAGGTGTATTTGATGCCTGCAAAGTTGGGGATTCGTCCGTCCACGGCTTTCAGCAGCTCCACCATCGGGAGGAAGGCACCGTTGAAGGCGGGGATGTGATAGTAGTAGAACGGCAGTTCGGGTGCGCCCGAAGCGATTTCCTCGCAGTATTTCACCAGTTCTTCGATGCGTCCGATTTTCGGGAAGGGAGGAGCCATGGCGCCGATGCCCCATGCCCCGATTTTCTGGGCATGTTCGGCCAGCATCTTGCTGGCTTTCACGCAGCAGCTGCCCACGTGGACAATCACCTTGAAGCCTTCGGGGGCCACTTCCATCCAGCGTTCGGCCAGTCGCATGCGTTCTTCTTCGGTCAGCATGTAGCCTTCGCCGGAAGAGCCGTTGATGAATACGCCTTTCAGTCCGTTCTTGGCCAGCATCTGTGCATAGGCCTCAATGGGTTCAAGGTTTACTTCTCCGTTTTCGTAAAAGGGAGTAAAGGGAGCGTCAATAAGTCCGATTATCTTTTCCATAATTCGATAGATTTTTTAAATGGTTAATTAATTATGGGGCAAATATACGGAATTGTTTTATAAATCCAAGCGCATGAGCCGTTTTTTTTGAGAAAACTTTATGCATTGTTTCTGCGGCTGCTTGTGTGGTGTCTTCAGGTGGCTTCCGGCGGATGTTTCAGGTGGCTTCCGGTGGATGTTTCGGGTGGCTGTTAGTGGGTTGTCTTCAATAAGTGAAAGAACGATGGCGGAGGAGGCCCGGACCTTCTTCCCCTTCCGCAGGAGCAAAGTTAGCAAAAGGCAGCGAGGCCGACGTCGTTTAGCGTCGTTAACTCGGCGTGATTTTTCAAGAATGGCCGTTGTAAGTCGTTGATAATGTACGTTGTAAGCACTTTATAACGGCTATTCTTGTCGGTTGCAAAGTACGGTCGTTCCGGTGCATGGTTCGCCAGCGGAAGCCCCCCTGTTCCGTCATGCTGAGTAGCCATCACATGGGGTGTGAAACAATTCGATGATGACGCATTCCGGGCGGACCTGCGTGTCCGCCCGGAATGCTGAGGTGGATGTTTCCGGGCAGACACATAGGTCTGCCCCCTACAGTTTCGTCATTGGTAGTGAAGCGAAGAAACAGCGTTCGGCGGCCCGAAGGGGAAAGCCAATCTGAATACATCCACTAATAGTTTTCAGACCCTTCGCTTTGCCGGAGGGCAGGACAAAGGAAAACGAAAAGCCGGTTCTCGGAGAGCCGGGGACGGAGCAGTTCTTGTCATTTGTCACGAATGTCATTTGTCATTAAGAGCATTTCGGTGTCTTCTTTGTCATTTGCCACGGACACTACTTTCATTCGTTCGTTGAGCAAGACGGTGACTAAAAATGGAATAAAATTTACTATATAAATTTTAATATATATATAAATATATAGTATATATATTTATATATATATATATTAAATTGATGAGGAGTGAAAAACCGGAAAAGTCGAAAGTGTCCTTAATGACAAATGACAAATGACAAATGACAAAAATGACATCCCATTGAATCCCGAAAGCCGGTGCATCCATCGGTGCCCTCGGCAGCACGAACCTTGTTTCTGGAAAAACTTCCGTTATTTTTCTTCCTCCCGGCATGTAACCTTTTCCCGGAAACGGTGTCTAAAGAGATAAAGAAACCCACTAAATTAAATCTATTATGAATGAATTGATGATTGTTGCAAATGTAGCTATTGTGTTTGGAGTCACCTATAAGCTGTTCGAACTGTTTGCCTGCCGGAAGGAACGCATCCTGCTCATCGAAAAACTGTGCGAGAAGCTGCCGCCGGAGCTGTTGGCTAATAGACCGTTCTCCTTGCCGTCGCGCTCCTCGGCCAGCGGCCTGCGGCTGGGATGCCTGATGATCGGACTGGGAATCGGCCTGCTGGTAGGCTTCCTCATCGTGCAGCTGCTGGTGTGGAATGCTTCCTACAAGGTCACTTCTGTGGTCTATGGGGCCTGCGTGCTCCTCGGAGGCGGGTCCGGCCTGCTGGCTTCGTATATCATTGAAAACAAATGGTTCGGCAAGCGGGAGGAGTAAGGCCGCAAGCATCAGTAATGGATGAGTGTGTGTGATGGATTAAACACAGAGCCACAAAGGCCACAAAGTTTTTTTTATTGTCATGCTGGACGAAGTGGAGCATCTAAAATTCAGAATGTTACCAATAACAAGACTGTAGGGGCAGACCTATGTGTCTGCCCGGAGACATCCACCTCGGCATTCCGGGCGGACACGCAGGTCCGCCCCTACAGCGTCATCATCCAGTCGTTTTACACCCCGTGTGATGGAACTTGAAATGACAGCCTGGGGCGGACGGCCCGTCCGGATTCCCCGCCGGCAGAAGCTCCGGAGGACAGAAAAAAAACGACCGGACATTAGGAATTGTCGGAAGAAATCATTATCTTTGTGCAGATGAAAAAACAAGACGAAATGTATAACCTTTGATAATTCCTTTTTTGTACGATGAAGAAATTTTATTTGCTTTGCTTGGTGCTGGTCACCATCTTCCAGTCGAGAATGTTTGCGGCAGACCCTCCCGGGTTGTCTGTCTGGTTTGATACGCCCACTACCCTGAAGGGCAGGGCTGTATGGTACAACGGCCGTCCCGACCTGTGGAAGGATGCGGGCAAGAAACCGATTGCCGCAGGAGGCGACCAGATGCGCAATCCCGACGCGGACTGGGAAACGCAGTCGCTCCCGCTGGGGAACGGCAGCATCGGTGCCAACCTCTTCGGGTCGGTGGAGGCGGAACGCCTCACTTTCAACGAGAAGACGCTCTGGCGGGGAGGCCCCAATACCGCCAAGGGTCCCGGCTATTACTGGAACGTGAACAAGGAGTCGGCCCACGTGCTGGCAGACATCCGGCAGGCCTTCCTCGACGGCGACCTGAAGAAGGCTGACCGCCTGACCAGAAAGAACTTCAACAGCCCCGTGCCCTATGAATCGTGGGCGGAAGAGCCGTTCCGCTTCGGCAACTTCACGACGATGGGCGAATTTTATGTGGAGACCGGCCTGAGCGTCATCGGCACGAGCGACTACCGGCGCAGCCTCTCGCTCGACTCGGCAGTGGCCACCGTGCAGTTCCGCAAGGACGGGGTCTTCTACCGCCGCACTACCTTTATCTCTTATCCCGACAACGTGATGGTGATGCGCTTCGCTGCCGACAAGGCGGCCAGCCAGAACCTGGTGCTGAGCTACCAGCCCAACCCGGTGTCGGAGGGGACCATGGCGGCCGACGGCAAGGACGGACTGCTCTGGCACGCCCGCCTCGACAACAACGGCATGGAATATGCCCTTCGCATCCGCGCCGAACTGAAGGGGGGAACGCTCTCGAATGCCGACGGCAAGCTGACCGTCAAGGGGGCGGACGAGGTGGTGTTCTACATCACGGCCGACACGGACTATCTGATTAACTTCGACCCGGACATGAACGACCCCAAGGCCTATGTAGGCGTGGAGCCGCTGAAGACGACGCAGGCCTGGACAGACGCAGCCGCCGCCAAAGGTTTCGACCGACTTCTTCAGGACCATCTGGCCGACTACCAGCCCTTGTTCCGGCGCGTGCAGCTGTCGCTGAACCCGCAGGAAGGGGTCAAGGACCTGCCGACACCCCGCCGGCTGGCGGACTACCGCAAGGGGGCGAAGGACACGTATCTGGAGGAACTGTACTACCAGTTCGGACGCTACCTGCTCATTGCCAGTTCCCGTCCCGGCAACTTGCCGGCCAACCTGCAGGGCATCTGGCACAACAATGTGGACGGCCCCTGGCGCGTGGACTATCACAACAATATCAACGTGCAGATGAACTACTGGCCGGCCTGCTCGACGAACCTTTCCGAATGCGAACTGCCGCTGGTGGACTTCATCCGTACGCTGGTGAAGCCGGGCGAGAAGACGGCCAAGGCGTATTTCGGTGCCCGTGGCTGGACGGCTTCCATCTCCGGCAATATCTTCGGATTCACGGCTCCGCTGATCAGTGAGGACATGTCGTGGAACTTCAATCCCATGGCCGGACCGTGGCTGGCTACGCACGTGTGGAACTATTATGACTATACCCGCGACCTGAAGTTCCTGAAGGAGGTGGGCTACGACCTGATCAAGAGCAGTGCCATCTTCGCCGTGGACTACCTGTGGAAGAAACCCGACGGAACGTACACTGCGGCTCCTTCCACCTCGCCCGAACACGGACCCATCGACGAGGGAACGACATTCGTACATGCCGTGATCCGCGAAATCCTGCTCGATGCCATCGCCGCCAGCGAAGCATTGGGGACGGACAAGGCACTGCGCAAGCAGTGGAACGAGGTGCTGGACAAGCTGATGCCTTATCGCATCGGCCGCTACGGACAGCTGATGGAATGGTCGCGCGACATTGACGACCCGAAGGACGAGCACCGCCATGTGAACCATCTGTTCGGCCTGCATCCGGGGCATACGCTGTCGCCGGTGACCACTCCCGAACTGGCCCAGGCCTCGAAGGTGGTGCTGGAGCATCGTGGCGACGGTGCCACGGGCTGGAGCATGGGCTGGAAACTGAACCAGTGGGCCCGTCTGCACGACGGCGACCATGCGTATGTGCTCTACGGCAACCTGCTGAAGAACGGGACGATGGATAACCTGTGGGATACGCATCCGCCTTTCCAGATTGACGGTAACTTCGGCGGAACGGCCGGTGTGACGGAAATGCTGATGCAGAGCCACATGGGCTTCATCCAGCTGCTGCCGGCCCTGCCTGCCCGCTGGTCGGAAGGTCAGGTGAGCGGTCTGTGTGCCCGCGGTAATTTCGAGGTGTCCATCGAATGGAAGGAGGGTCGCCTGGAGAAGGCGGTCATCCTGTCGAAGGCCGGTGTTCCCTGCAAGGTGCATTACCAGGGAGCGGAAGTGTCGTTCAAGACGAAGAAGGGCCAGCAGTATGAGCTGGTGATGGCCGACGGAAAACTGAAAATTAAGTAATACCCATAGTTTTTATAGACGCCCACTGATGAATGGATGAAGCGTCTGCAGACATTTTATACGGATGTCTACAGGCGCTTCTTCCTTTCGTCCTGACCCTGTCCGACGGTCATTCTGTAGGGGCCATCACACGTTGTGCGAACCGGTTCGATGATAACGCTGTTGGGGCAGACCTGTGTTCGATGATAACGCTGTAGGGGCGGACCCGTGTGTCCGCCCGGAATGCCGCGGTGGATGTTTCCGGGCAGACACACGGGTCTGCCCCTACCGTTTCCGTCATGGGGAGCGAAGAAACAACGTTCATCAGATATTAAAAAAACAACTTTGTGGTCTTTGTGCCTCTGTGTTTCATCAATCACCCCCGCAGGCACTTACAGATACGAACAGAATGACAATAAAAAAAACTTTGTGCCCTCTGTGCCTCTGTGTTTAATCGATTTCTTCGAAGTCGATATATTCGCCCTCATCGTCATCGAAGACCTTCTTTTTCGAGGAGGCAGACGGAGGAGGAGGAGTGGCCGAGCGCGACGAAGAAGCAGAGGAAGCACCGGCAGAAGAGCGGCCAGTAAAGGCATCTGATGCCTTGCGGCCCCAGCCAAACAGCGTGCCGATGACTCTGGAGACCAAGGCCAGTCCGAGGACGACAACCACCAGGACCAGAAAAAACAGAAAACCGAGCAGATGGAACATGGCATCAGGCTTTTTTGCGGGTCAGCAACGACAGGACGATGTACCAGACGATGACCGCCGCCAGACCACTCAGCCGGAAGACAATGAGCAGGGGGAAGCACACCAGCAGGAACAGGTAGCTCACGCGGTTGTGGCTCCAGGAAAGGTCCTTGAATTTCAACGAGAACATCGGTACCTCCGCCACCAGCAGCCACGACATCACCACCACGAGCAGCAGCAGGTAGAGGGCATTGAACGAGGAGGAGACGAGAAAATCGTGCTGCCCCACCACTAACGACCCCCAGAACAGGGCATTGGCCGGGGTAGGCATACCGATGAACGAACTCGTCTGGCGCGTGTCGATGTTGAACTTCGCCAGGCGCAGGCCCGAGAAGACGGCGATGAGAAAGGCCGAATAGGGAAGCCAGGCGGCTCCCTGCAGGAAGCCGGGGCAATGCACTTCATGGAACAGCGAGAAGACAATGGCGGCAGGGGCCAGGCCGAAAGTGATGTCGTCCGCCAGCGAGTCCAGTTCCTTGCCGATGGGCGAGGACACCTTGAGCAGGCGGGCACTCATCCCGTCGAAGAAATCGAACACCGCCCCGATGACGATGAACAGCAGGGCCGTCCGGTAGTGGAACTGGAAAGCCATGACCGCCGCCACGCAGCCCGAGAACAGGTTGCAGCTGGTCAGCAGGTTCGGAATGTTTCTCGTAATGAGGTTGGCCATAGGCAGGTTCTCCTTATTTTAGCTTGGCGATGACGGTCTGGTTGCCCGTGGTGCGCTGGCCCATCCTGACGCAGACTTCGCTGTCGAGGGGCAGGTAGACATCCACGCGCGAACCGAACTTGATGAATCCCATGTGCTCGTCGATGAAGCACTCTTCGCCCACTTCGGCGTAGGTGACAATGCGGCGGGCGATGGCACCGGCAATCTGGCGGGCCATGACGGTGTGTCCCTGGGGCGTTTCGATGACCACCATCGAACGTTCGTTCTCGGTGCTGGCTTTCGGGAGGTAGGCTTTCATGAACCGTCCGTTGTGGTGGTCAATGTGGCGCACCACACCGTCCACCGGATACCAGTTGGCATGTACGTTGGTGATACTCATGAAGATGGAAATCATCAGCCGCCGCTCGTGGAAATACTCGTTTTCGTCCACTTCCTCGATGACGACAATCTTTCCGTCGGCAGGTGCCACGACCATCCGTTCCGTATCCCCCTCGAACAGGCGGATAGGGCAACGGAAAAAGTTCACCATCAGCAGATAGACAATCAGGCTGACGGTGGCTGTCACGTAGAAAGGCGTTTTCATGTCGATTCCCCAGTAGATGGCCGCATTGGCCAGAAGCAATAACAGAGCGCTGGTAATCAGAATATGTGTGCCTTCACGGTGCAGTCGTATCTTCTTTATTTTCTTTATTCTCTTCAGTTGGGCCATACAAAGTTGCGTTTTATCCGGCAAAAATAAGCCTTTTTTGACAATTCTGCAAGAAATCGCCTCCGGAATTGCCTTTCGGGGCCAAAAAAGTGCCCTCGGAAGATTCTTTTCGCCTGGGGTTTTGTGGTTTCGCTGAAGGATGGTATCTTTGTTACCGTTTCCAATTAAACACAGAGATTATGCAGGATTTTGTTCACTTGCATGTCCATACCCAGTATTCCATATTGGACGGACAGGCTTCCATCCCCCGGCTGGTAGACAAGGCTATCGCCAACGGCATGAGGGGAATTGCAGTGACCGACCATGGCAACATGTTCGGCATAAAGGAGTTCTTCAACTACGTCAACAAGAAGAACGGGGGGACGAACGGGGAAATCAAGGACCTGAAGAAGCGCATCGCCGCCCTGGAGAGCGGCAAGGAGGCTTCCGAGCATCCCGAGGAGGACCTGGCAGCCTGCCGCGAGCAGCTGCAGGCCGCCAGGAAGCGGCTGTTCAAACCCATCATCGGCTGCGAAATGTATGTGGCCCGCCGCCGTCTATATAATAAGGAAGGAAAACCCGACCAGAGCGGCTACCACCTGGTGGTGCTGGCCAAGAACGAGAAGGGCTATCACAACCTGATCAAACTGGTGTCGAAGGCCTGGACGGAGGGCTTCTATATGCGTCCCCGTACCGACCGGGAGGAGCTGAAGAAGTACCGCGAGGGCCTGATTGTCTGCTCGGCCTGTCTGGGCGGGGAGATTCCCCGGCGGATCACGGCGGGAGAGCTGGCCGAGGCCGAGGAGGCCATCGGATGGTACAAGGAGGTGTTCGGCCCCGACTTCTACCTGGAGCTGCAGCGCCACAAGGCGACGGTGCCCCGTGCGAACCACGAGACCTACCCTCTGCAGCAGGCAGTGAACGAAAAACTGACGGAATATGCCCGCCGCTACGGAATCAAGCTGGTGTGTACCAACGACGTGCACTTCGTGGAGGAGGAGAACGCCGAGGCCCACGACCGCCTGATCTGCCTGAGTACGGGCAAGGACCTCGACGACCCGTCGCGGATGCTCTACACGAAGCAGGAGTGGATGAAGACGCGCGAGGAGATGAACGAACTGTTTGCCGATGTGCCGGAGGCACTGGCCAATACGTGCGACATCTGCGACCAGGTGGAGTTCTACAGCATCGACCATGCCCCGATTATGCCCACCTTCGCCATCCCTGCGGATTTCGGCACGGAGGAGGAGTATCGGAAGAAATATACCGAGAAGGACCTCTTTGACGAGTTCACCCGCGACGAGAACGGGAACGTGGTGATGGAGGAGGGGGCCGCACAGGCCAAGATCGACCGCCTGGGCGGGTACGACAAGCTCTACCGCATCAAGCTGGAGGCCGACTATCTGGCCAAGCTGGCCTATGACGGGGCGCGGCGGCGCTACGGCGAGGAACTGAGCGACGAAGTGAAGGAGCGCATCAAGTTCGAGCTGCACATCATGAAGACCATGGGTTTCCCGGGCTACTTCCTCATCGTGCAGGACTTCATCGCCGCGGCCCGCCATCAGCTCGATGTGTCCGTGGGTCCGGGCCGTGGCTCGGCGGCCGGTTCGGCTGTGGCCTACTGCCTGGGCATCACGCAGATCGACCCCATCAAGTACGACCTGCTGTTCGAGCGTTTCCTGAACCCCGACCGTATCTCCCTCCCCGATATCGACGTGGACTTCGACGACGACGGCCGGGGCCGCGTGCTGAACTGGGTGACGGAAAAGTACGGCCAGGAGAAGGTGGCCCATATCATCACCTACGGCACGATGGCGACGAAGCTGGCCATCAAGGATGTGGCGCGGGTGCAGAAGCTGCCCTTGCCCGAGTCGGACCGGCTGTGCAAGCTCATTCCCGACAAGATTCCCGACAAGAAGATGAACCTGCCCAACGCTATTGCCTACGTGCCCGAACTGCAGCAGGCCGAAGTGTCGTCCGACCCGGTGCTGCGCGACACCATCAAGTATGCCAAGATGCTGGAGGGCAACGTGCGCAACACGGGCGTGCATGCCTGCGGCACCATCATCTGCCGCGACGACATTACCGACTGGGTACCGGTGAGCACCGCCGACGACAAGGAGACGGGCGAGAAGATGCTGGTGACCCAGTACGAAGGTTCGGTCATCGAGGACACGGGCCTGATCAAGATGGACTTCCTGGGCCTGAAGACCCTCTCCATCATCAAGGAGGCCATCGAGAACATCCGGCAGAGCAAGGGCATCGTGCTCGACATCGACAGCATCCCCATCGACGATCCGGCCACCTACCGCCTCTATACGGAGGGCCGCACCATCGGCACCTTCCAGTTCGAGTCGGCGGGGATGCAGAAGTACCTCCGCGAACTGCAGCCCAGCACCTTCGAGGACCTCATTGCCATGAACGCCCTCTACCGGCCCGGCCCGATGGACTATATCCCCGATTTCATCGACCGCAAGCAGGGACGCAAGCCCATCGAGTACGACATCCCCATCATGGAGAAGTACCTGAAGGACACGTACGGCATCACGGTGTATCAGGAGCAGGTGATGCTGCTCTCGCGCCTGCTGGCCGATTTCACCCGTGGCGAGTCGGATGCCTTGCGTAAGGCGATGGGTAAGAAGCTGCGCGACAAGCTGGACCACATGAAGCCCAAGTTCATCAGCGGCGGGCAGAAGAACGGCCACGACCCCAAGGTGCTCGAAAAAATCTGGGCGGACTGGGAGAAGTTCGCGTCGTATGCCTTCAACAAGTCGCACGCCACGTGCTATTCGTGGGTGGCCTACCAGACGGCGTACCTCAAGGCCAACTTCCCGTCGGAGTACATGGCGGCCACCATGAGCCGCAACATCTCGAACATCAACGAAATCACCAAGCTGATGGACGAATGCAAGGCGACGGGCATCCAGGTGCTGGGACCCGACGTCAACGAAAGCCGCCTGAAGTTCTCCGTCAACTCCCACGGCAGCATCCGCTTCGGGCTGGGAGCCGTGAAGGGGGTCGGCGAGGGGGCGGTGCTGGCCATCCTGGAAGAGCGCGAGAAGAACGGACCGTTCAAGGGCATCTTCGACTTCGTGCAGCGGGTCAACCTCTCGGCCTGCAACCGCAAGAACATCGAAAACCTGGCGCTGGCCGGCGGCTTCGACAGCTTCGGCGAAATCAAGCGCGAGGATTTCTTCGTGAAGAACGCGAAAGACGAGCAGTTCTCGGAGGTGCTGATACGCTACGGCAACCGGTACCAGATCGACAAGGCTGCGGCTGCCAATTCCCTCTTCGGCGGCGAACATGCCGTGGAGGTGGCTACGCCGGAAATCTGTCCGGCCCCGGCCTGGAGCGACCTGGAACGCCTGAACCGCGAGCGCGACCTGGTGGGCATCTACCTGTCGGCGCATCCGCTCGACGAGTTTGCCGTCATCCTGGAGGAGGTCTGCACGGTCCACATGGCCGAACTGGCCGACCTGACGCCGCTGCAGAACCGCGAGCTGCTGATGGGTGGCATCGTGACCGCGGTGCGCGAGGGCTACACCAAGACGGGCAAGCCCTACGGGGTGGCCAAGGTGGAGGATTATTCGGGGGTGGCGGAGTTTGCTTTCTTCGGGAACGACTGGGTGGAGAAGAAGAACTTTTTCGCCAACGGCATGTTCCTGCTCATGCACGGCAAATGCCAGCCGCGCCAGTGGAAGCCCGACGAATGGGAGGTGAAGGTGACTTCCATCGAACTCCTCCCGGAGGTGAAGGACCGGCTGATCGAGAAGCTCACGGTGTCGCTGTCGCTGTCGGCCGTCAACGAGGAGTTCATCACCGACTTTTCGGCCCTGGTGAAGAAGAGTCCCGGCACGGCCGAACTGGCGTTCCACATTCAGGACGAGGACGGGCAGATGCACGTGAACCTGCTCTCGCATACGCAGAAAATCAGGGTGGGCAAGGAACTGATGAATTATTTAAAGAGCCAATCCTGGTTGGCCTATAAAATAAATTAGTATATTTGCGCAGTAAAAACAACAAATCATTTAAAGACATAGATTATGGCATTAAGTATTACAGACAGCAATTTCGAATCAATCGTGGCTGAAGGAAAGCCCGTAGTGTTGGATTTTTGGGCCACTTGGTGTG
The DNA here is from genome assembly GCA_004558305.1 of Phocaeicola plebeius. Lineage (GTDB taxonomy): Bacteria > Bacteroidota > Bacteroidia > Bacteroidales > Bacteroidaceae > Phocaeicola > Phocaeicola plebeius_B. The sequence goes on along the minus strand of SFDG01000060.1, from coordinate 937 downwards.
GACCTTGCAAGCAGATTGCTCCTTATGTCGAGGAACTGGCAGAGGAGTACAAGGACCGGGTGAACATCGGCAAGTGCAATGTGGACGAGAACGACGAGCTGCCCGCTCAGTTCGGTATCCGTAACATTCCGACCGTACTGTTCATCAAGAACGGCGAGATTGTGGACAAGCAGGTGGGAGCCACTACGAAGGCTGCCTTGCAGGCCAAGGTGGAGGCATTGTTGTAATCCGGTGTTTCACTTCTAAAGACAGACCACAATGGGAATGGAAGACGATTTCTTGTTGGACGACCAGGACGACGAGAAGACCATTGAGTTCATCAAGCAGTATCTGCCGCAGGAACTGAAGGAAAAGTTCACGGACGAGGATTTGTACTATATCCTGGATGTGATTGTGGACTACTATACCACCAGCGGCTGCCTCGATGTGGAGCCTGACGAAGAAGGGTTCATCAACATCGACCAGGACGAGATTGTGGATTTCGTCATCAAGGCGGCCCAGAAGGATGGTATGGGACCATTCGACCCTGAAGACGTGTTCTTCGTCGTGCAGGGCGAAATGGAGTACGGGAATTCTCTCGGCGAGGTGGAATGATTCATTTCAGGTATGATATTGTGACGGAGTAATTTGCTTGACTTCGTACAAATAATTTCGGGCTGAAACTTGCATTGATGACAAGATTCAGCCCGAGATTTATTCCGTAGAATGAAGCTGAAAAATTCCTATAATGATACCCTAATTTCGATTATTTCGTTAATAAATCAGCGGAAACTGCATAGTTTTACCACTTTCCGCTTGTTTTCTTACGAAATATTACTATCTTTGTGGTGTCATTTAGAATAATAATGTTATGCTCATAGGTCGAGATAAAGAAAAACAGATACTACAAAACACTATCTACGAAGAGTACTCACAATTTGTTGCCGTATATGGAAGA
>SFDG01000156.1 GCA_004558305.1 Phocaeicola plebeius | reverse complement strand
CAAGTCTTCCTCCTCGCCTCCTTCCGCATCCCCAGCGACTCGATGGAGCCGGAACTGGTCGAAGGGGATTTCGTGGCGGTCTGGAAACCGACGCTCGGCGCACGGCTGTTCGACCTCAACGCGACGCTGCGGCTGGAACAGACCGAGATACACCGCACACCGGGATTTCGGAAAACAAAGCGGGGCGACGTGCTGGTCTTCAACTTCCCGCATCCCAACGGCTGGGACAAGATCGAGATGCATATCCTGAAATACTACATCAAACGGTGTATCGGATTGCCGGGCGACACGCTTTCCATCCGGAACGGAAGGTTCCGGATAAACGGCACGAACGAACCGCTCGGGAACATGGATTCGCAGGAACGCATCGGGCGGACGTTGCCGGGAGAGTTTCCGGACGGTGTCTATAAGGCATTCCCGTTCGACTCCGTCATCAGTTGGAACATCCGGAATTTCGGACCGCTCTATGTCCCGAAAGCCGGTGACAAGGTCGAAATGAACCGGGAAAATTATCTGTTATACCGCAAGCTGATCGCATGGGAACAAAAAGCGGAAATCAACTATAATGATTCAACCGTTTTCCTGAACGGCGAACCGATACGGGAATACCGCTTCTTGAAAAACTATTATTTCATGGCGGGTGACAAAGGCCTGAACTCGCAGGACTCGCGCTATTGGGGCTTGTTGCCGGAAGAATATATCGTCGGCAAGGCGGCATTTGTCTGGAAATCGGTCGATCCGTACACCGGCAAGCTCCGATGGGATCGGTTCATGAAGAAAATCGAATAAAAAACGGATAAGCATGGAAATAAAATACACCGGCATGGAACTCAAATTGCATAGGCATGGAATCCGGACTGCACTGGCATCCGTTTTCGGGGCGATGCTGATCGCCACGCCGTTCGTCGGCGACAGCGCATTGGCGAACGGCATTGTGACGGGGAAAGTCTTCTGGTTCCACCTGTCGATGGCGCTGATGGCGATCGGGACGGTTGTGACGGCATGGCCTGGCGGGAGGAAAAGCATCCCGTTTGCATTGCCGGACGGATTGTTGCTCCTCTTTGCCGGGATCACGCTCGCGACATACGACTGGCAGCTCGATCCCGAACCCGAAAAACTGCTTTTCGGCGGGCAGTTGGTCGTGTTGTGGTTTCTGTTGCGCTATTTTCTTACAGAGGCTCCTTGCCTGAAGTTCTTTTTCTTATTTGTGCTGATGCTCACCGGACTGGTCGAAGCCGTCTGGGGAATGCAGCAATTGCATGGCTATGCCTATTCCAACCATTCGCTTTTCCGGCTGACGGGTTCTTTCTTTAATCCGGGGCCTTACTGCGGGTACTTAGCGGTCGTGCTGCCGGTTTGCCTGTGGACGGCGTTGCGGTTTCAAAAGGGGATGCATTATTTCGGTTGGGTATGCGCCGGAGCTATCCTGATTGTCCTGCCTGCCGGAATGAGTCGGTCGGCGTGGATGGCGGCGGTCGTGGCTTGCGGATGGGTGTACTGGACGGAACGGATCGGATGGGAGAAGACGAAAGCTGTATGTCGAAGGTATAAGAATGCTACAATTCCTTTTATTGCAATTGTGGCGATATTGGTGGGATGTACCATTGCCGGGGTTTACGGGATGAAACAAGATTCGGCGGACGGGCGATTGCTGATGTGGAAAGTGACGGGGAAAGCGATTGCCGGACAGCCGCTTGCAGGAACGGGGTTAGGCGGATTCCCGGCGGCATACGCGGAGGCGCAAGGCGGGTATTTCGCAACAGGGAACGCAACAGACCGGGAGAAACGGGTGGCGGGATGTCCCGAATATGCGTTCAACGAATACCTGCAGATCGGGCTGGAACAGGGGGTCGGAGGGTTGATCGTGTTCGTGGCATGGCTGGGGAGCATGGCGTACTATGGAATCCGGAACAGGCAGCAGGGAGCGGCCGGTGGCGTGTTGGCGTTAGCGGTGTTCGCGGTGTCGTCCTATCCGTTGCAGTTGCCGTCGTTTTGGGTGGCGTTGGTGTTTTTGGGGGCGATATGCGTGACGGAAGATGGGACGCGGACAAGATCATCTGCCCTATCCGTATCACCGGTGTGCCATATTACGATGATAAGTCTGTTGTCGCTTGCCTCCGTCTGTCTGTTCATCTTGCAGAAAGGGCAATATGAGGCATATAAACGATGGGGACGGATGCAGATGATCTACAACAACAAGGCGTATGAATCGGTTGCGGAAGATTATCACGAGCTGCATGACAAGTTGAAGCATAAACCGGAATTTTTGTTTGAAGAGGCGCAATGCCTCAGCAAGACGGGACAACACGC
>SFDG01000155.1 GCA_004558305.1 Phocaeicola plebeius | reverse complement strand
GTCATCCTTGCGGATGGTCTCCATGAAGGTGTCCAGCTCCTGCTCGTTCAGGATGCGCTTGGGCTTGTAGTTTGGCCTGGGGGCAGTAGGCCCTTCGGTGGGATTCTTCGGAATGATGTGCGCCTGCACCGCGTCCTTCATGGCGCCGTGGAGCATGGTATGGATGTGGTTGACGGTGGCGTCGGAGAGCTCATTTCCATTCTCGGAATTCTCATGGATACGGCCGTCTTGTTTCAGACGGCGGTACATGCGCTGGATGTCCTGGCTGGTGACGAGTGATACCTGCTTGTGCCCCAGTTGGGGCTTGATGTAACAGTCGATGAATTGGCGGTAGCACTTCATAGTGCTGGGGCGGATGGTGCCTTCCTTGTAATCCGCCAGCCAGATGTCCAGCCACTCGCCCAGGGTCATGCGGCTGTCCTCGGTCAGCTCCACATCCTGATAGCGCTCGATGCTCTGGTGGAGCTTGTCCGTCAGCTCCTTCTGGGTGTTGGCATAGTCGTGATGGAAGATGGGGTCGCCGTTTTTCTTGTGGCCTACCACGATGCGGCCCTCCCAGCGGCCGTCATCTCGTTTGCGCACCATGCCGTCACCCGACGGCCTGCGCTTTGCCATTAGTCATCCCTCCTTAAATCAGCAAGCTGCCCCATCCTGCGCTCTTCTTCCTCAGCGAAGGAGTAGGGCGGCCCTATGTTCAGTTCACCGATAATACCCCACGCCAGACGGAAGCCTGCCGCAAAGCTGGCGAGGGAGATTTCATCTCTCAGCTCCGCTTCCAGGTCTACCAGTTTTAACAGCTTGCGCCGTTCATCCTTGGGCCTGTCCTCCGTCAGTTCCTGGTGGAGCGCATTAAGTTCCTGCCGCAGTTCCGGGAAGTCCGGTTCCTTGAAGAATTGCCGCTGCAGTCCTCTCATGTATTCGTACATCAAATCGCCTCCTGTCAGCGACACACCATACCGCAATTACGAAGCAATAGCTATGTGTCGGGGCAAGTGTTATCAGAAAGTTATCAATTCACGCATAGGGGTTGTATGTTCCGGGCTTGCCCACGAACATATAGCAGAACGCTCTGCCATTGCTCACGGTGATGCCGACACCGACAGTATCGCAATCCGGGTCGGTCATTGTCTCCAGGTGGCCGGGGGAGTTCTCCCAGTTTGCCACAGCCTTTTCAGAAATTCTTTCAAGACTCGTGACAGTGAACACCGTCAGGTTGGAACCGAAGCCGTAGGGGTATCCGGATGCCGCCACGGTTTCGCATTCCTCTCGGTTATGATGTGAAGTGAACATTTGCACGGAGCAATCCTGTGCGGCATCCATCAGAGCTTGGTCGACTGCCAATGCCGTTACGCCATACTCTTTGCGTACCTGATTGATGAGCCGCACCATCTCTTGGCGGAGTTCCTGAGTGGTAGGGGAGACGGATGTTTCTTGCAAAGGTGCCGTGCCGGTATACGGAGAAGCGCTGTCCACTTGGACACCATCTTGCCAGTACACGTTGAAGCCCACCGTCTGCCCGATGTCCCGGAGCTTGACGAAATTGTTGCCGTGGATGTTGTAAGCCTCCATTTGCACCTGCTCTCCGTTCACGAAGATGGGCTGCCAGGACGGCTCCGCGACCGTTCCGGCTGCCGCCGCTCCGCCGTCATGGCAGAGTAGTGTTCCCACAAAAATTCCCGTTGTCATCAGCAAGATTTCTTTTTTCATGGTCTGCCGCCTCCTTCTTTAGCCACACACAATACCGCAAAGTATTTTGAATAGCTAGTTCTATAAGTACCAAATCCAGAGGCGAAGAACTGATGGTTCAGGGAAGCAGACCACAGAATCGCAGCGCATCCCGGAAGGAGATTTGGCCGTTGGTCTTCTTGGCATCCTGGACGCATTTGACACGGAGTTGCTCAATGGTTTCGTTGTCCATTGCGGTATCGGATGCAATGATGCGGCCCATCATACCCACCTCTACCACCAGCCGGAACAGCAATCGTCCCCGCCGGGAACCGATGCAATATTTTGTATCTGTTTCAGGGCCTCCTTGTCGATTCACAGCGCAGGGTGGATTTTTCCCTTTTCAACATTCATAACATCCTGTTTCAGTGGTCATAACACACTGTTTTTCCTTGCTGTTTCGGGATTTTGTGGCCTACACGACACAATTTGGCCATTTAAAGCCTCGCCGCAACCCACTTTTGGTACTGAACAAACGCCCGCACTGCGGGCGTTTGTGGCTGTGCGGGGGTCATTACGACCCACGCGCTTTCTCCTGCTATACTTTAAGCGTGTAGATAATCGTGAATATCATGCAGTATTCGTGCATAATCCATCCCACATAGCGTGGCCACACGCGGTAGGGCGGCTT